>VEQY01000020.1 GCA_018882965.1 Mycobacterium sp.
GCGCTGCTGTTCGGCATGCGTTTCGACGCCGAGGACGCCGTGCGCCACGGGTTGGCGCTGAGTGTGGCCGAGGACCCGCTCGCCGCCGCCCTGGACCTCGCGGCCGGCCCCGCCTCGGCTCCCCGGGAGGTGGTCCTGGCCACCAAGGCATCGATGCGCGCCACCGCGATCCCCGGATTCACCGACTTCGACCATCACGAAGCCGCCAAGAACATCGAGCTCGGACCACAGGCCGCGTCGATCGAGTCCCCGGAGTTCGCGGCGCGTCTGGCCGCCGCCCGCCAGGCGCGTTAGGCGGCAGCCGGCGGAGTCCCGGGCAGAGGTGGTGCGGTGGAGCGGTAACACGCTCCGGCGGGGGTGGTGACGTATGCGGTGTGGGTGTTGCCGTCGTCGATGTCGGTGCGAACGTCCCACCCGGGCGCTTCTTTGACGTAGTTGCACCGTTCGCACAATCCTGATCCGTTGGCGGCGCTGGTCGGCCCGCCGCGCCGGTGCGGTCGGGCATGGTCGTTGTGGCGGATCGGGGCGTCGCAGTAGGGGGTACGGCAGCGCTGGTCGCGCAAGCCGATGAAATCGGTGAGGCCCTTCGGGAAGCAGCGCGATCGCGATTCCAATGCGACCAGCGCCCCCGAGGCCGGCCGGGCGTACAGCCGACGCAGCGATGCCCGCGAGCCCGGGTCGGCCAGCGCCGCGGCGATCAGCTCACGTGCGCTGGCCGAGGGAACCGGGCCGTACCCGCCGATCAGCGCCGCGCTGTCCTGCCCGGCCAGCAAGGCCTGATCGGAGATCACCACATTGACCGCCACCGGCACAGCCTGCTCGGCAGGCCGGCCGGTGACCCGGTCCACCAGGGTGTCTGCCATCACCTGACCCCGCGAACGCCCGTCGCAGCAGAGGTCGGCCTCCCGCTTCAGGGCGGCGTACACCGACACCCCCTGCGCCATCGGCAGCAGCGCGGTGACGTAGGTCATCACGTCCGGGGCCGGCCGGATCGTGACCGTGCGATCGGCACTGGCCTTGGCGTTGCGCTCCACCACCGCCCGCGCATCCAGCCGGTAGGCGATCGCCTTGGCCGCCGCGGTCAGTGCCGCATCCCCCTTGCCATCGAGCCGCCGCGCATCCGCGCACAACTCGGCGTCAAGTCGGGTCCGGTCTTCGCGATCCAGACACGCCGACTCCCGCACGATGAGCATCGCCCGCCACTCCGAGAGCACCCCGGCCTCCAACGCGGCCAAGGTGTGCGGCATCTCGTCGACCAATGCCGTGGCCAGGCCCAGGTAACGCCCGCCGCGCGCCGGAGACTCCCGACGCGCCAGTGCCACCTCCGCGGCGACCCCGCGCCCGCGTCGCCCGGCCGGCACCCCCGCGGCGGCTTCGGCCCCCCGGCGGGCGCGATCCAGCGCGGCGGTCAACCGCGCCTGCCCGGCCGCCGCGGCGGACTTCACCCGTTCGAGGGCCGCGATCGCCGCCACCATCGCCGACTCATCGGAGCCCGCCGCACACCCGGTCATGTCTTCGAACATATTTTCGATAGTAGCGACGCCCTGTGACAAGTTGCTCCTCTCGCCTACTGTTCAGGTCATGGTGGTCCGCACGGTTGCCGGGGTGTTTGCGGTGGGCGCCGGCCTGGCGATCCTCGCCGCTGCTCCCGCCGACGCCGACAGCGACGCCGATCCGGGGCCGGTGGCCGGGAAGACAACGGCCACCGAGTCCGGCAGATCACCCGCGACCCGCGCGCGACCGGCGGCCCGGGCCAACCAGAACGTGCAAAGCACGATCCTGGCGCGCCGGCCGGTCCTCGCCTACAACGCGGCCCAGAACGTCCAGTCGGACGACGGGGTCATCACCGGAACACTCAACCCGACTCAGGCCAACGGGTACCCGCTCACGACGACCGTCACCACCTCGCCGCGACGCGGCGCGGTCTCGATCGCCGGCGACGGCAGGTTCACCTACACCCCGACCCCCGACTTCGCCGCCCTCGGCGGCACCGACACCTTCGCCGTGACCGCCGACGACCGGCCGGACAACCCGCAGCACTGGCACGGACTGCAGACCTTCCTGGCCCCGGACGGAGGCCACACCACGACGGCGACCGTCACCGTGTTGGAGAACCCCGGGCCCGACCTGCCCCCCACCGTCCTGGCCACCACAGGTCAACTCAACGCCGAAGCCGCGGCCACCCAACTGGTCGCCTCCCTGCCGATGCAGCTGGCCAAGCTGGTGCTGAAGGCGGGGTGGCTGCTGGCCGCCCAGCAGAACTACGCGCTCGTCGGAGGCCCGGACGCGGAGAACCTTGCCCGGCTGGACCAGGCGGTCGACGAGTATGCGATGGCGGCGGCTTTCCAGGTCCAGCTGCTCGACTCCGCCCAACCGGTGGTGATCCAACAGGTGGCGCCGCCGCACGACTGGTATCTGCAGCAGGTCCAGGGATCGCGGATCTGGTACGACAACCCCGACACCATCTACCGCTTCGTCGGAGTCAACAGCGCGTCGTCCTACACCCTCACCGGCCGCTTCGAGAGCACGCCCGCCGACACCAACTTCAGCGTGCTGACCGGCTTGGGCGGCACGACCGCGACCAACCTCAACGGGCGTGACCTGGAGCTCAATCCCGACGGTTCGTTCACCATCACCGCCAGCGCGGATCCGGCGGCTCCGGGACAGAACAATCACCTGCAACTGCCCGCCGGGACCACACTCATCACGACCCGAAACACGCTGTCGGACTGGAACTCCCAGGCGCCGATGAGTCTCTCGATCCTCAAGCTCACCGGTCCCCCACCGAGCCTGTTCAGTCAGCTCGGCGGCTTCGCCTTCCCCGGGATCGGCTCGCTGGTCGCCTCGAACCCACTGCTGACCTCGTTGGTGTCGCTGATCCCGCCGCTACCGACTCCGAACCCGGTGCAGTCACTGGAAGCCGCGGTGATCATGCTGCTGCTGGGCATCAGCGGCGAGAACCAGTACATGCGGGTGGCGACCACCGACCCCGACGGCGGTCAGTTGCGCGCACCGAACACCCTGTCCGACCCGGACCGCAACGCCCAGTTCCTGTCGACCCAACTGCAGAGTGCCGGCTATTTCCAACTGGACGACGACCAGGCTCTGGTTGTCACCGTCGATCCGGGCGACGCCCGCTACTTCAACCTCCCGGTCACCGATGACTGGACCATCACCGGCGATTACTGGAACGAGCAGACCAGTCTGAACATGGACCAGGCAATCGCCGACCCCGACGGCCGCTACACAATGGTCGTGTCACCGACCGACCCCGGGGTGGCCAACTGGGTGTCCACCGGCGGACTCAACCAGGGCACGATCTCCATGCGCTTCCAGGACTTCATCCTCGGGGCCCGGACTACGAAGGTGCAGACGCAGGTGGTGCCGATCGATCAACTCGCCACCGTCTTGCCGCCGACCACGGTGTACGTCACGCCGGCCGAGCGCCAGGCCCAGATCGCGCGGCGCCAGCTGGGATACAGCGCCCGGTATGCGCCCTACCCCCAGGCCTGAGGATCAGCGCAGCCCGATCTCGCGGGCGATGAGCATCAACTGGACCTCGCTGGTGCCTTCGCCGATCTCAAGGATCTTGCTGTCCCGGTAGTGCCGGGCGACGGGGAACTCGTTGATGAAGCCGTACCCGCCGTGGATCTGGGTGGCGTCTCGGGCGTTGTCCATCGCGGCCTCACTGGCGACGAGTTTGGCGATGGCGGCCTGCTTCTTGAACGGCTTGCCCGCCAGCATCAGCGCCGCGGCGTCGTAGTAGGCGGCGCGGGCCGCGTGCGCGCGGGCTTCCATGCGGGCGATCTTGAACTCGATCGCCTGGAAGCGCCCGATCACGGTGCCGAAGGCGGTGCGCTCGCGGGCGTACTTGACCGACTCGTCGACGCACCCCTGGGCCGCGCCGGTGGCCAGCGCGGCGATGGCGACGCGGCCCTCGTCGAGGATCTGCAGGAAGTTGGCGTACCCCCGGCCGCGTTCGCCGAGCAGGTTCTCCTCGGGCACCCGCACGTCGGTGAAGGACAGCGGATGGGTGTCGGAGGCGTTCCAGCCGACCTTGTTGTAGGCCGGCTCGGCGACGAAACCAGGCGTCGGCACGGGCACCAGGATCGCCGAGATCTCGCGCCTGTCCCCGTCGCTGCCGGTGACGGCCGTGACGGTGACCAGGCGGGTGATGTCGGTCCCGGAGTTGGTGATGAACTGCTTGGAGCCGTTGATCACCCAGTGCCCGTCCTCCAAGCGGGCGGTGGTCTTGGTCGCGCCGGCGTCGGTGCCGCCGCCGGCCTCGGTGAGACCGAACGCGCCGAGCGCGGTGCCGCCCGCCAGCGACGGCAACCACTGCTGCTTCTGCTCCTCGGTGCCGAACCGGTAGACCGGCATCGCACCGAGGGACACCCCGCCCTCCAGCGTGATCGCCACACTCTGGTCGACTTTGCCCAACTCCTCCAGCGCCAGGCACAGGGCGAAGTAGTCGCCGCCCATGCCGCCGTACTCCTCCGGGAAGGGCAGACCGAACAGGCCCATCTCGGCCATCCCGGCGACGATCTCGTAGGGGAAGCTGTGCTCGGCGTCGTGTTCGGCCGCGACCGGTGCGACCACCTCGCGGGCGAAGTCGCGGACCGTCTTGGCCAGCTGCTGGTATTCGTCGGGCAGGTTGGCTGTGGAGAGGTACTCGGTCATTGTTCGGTGCTTTCTTCTCTGGCGGTGATCCGGGCCAATGGCTGACCCACGGTGACCTGGTCGCCCACGGCGACCAGTAATTCGACGACTCCGGCGACCGGTGAGCGCAGCGCGTGCTCCATCTTCATCGCTTCGACGGCCACCACGACGGCGTCGGCCTCGACCTGCTCGCCGTCGCCGACGCCGACGGCGACCACCGACCCGGGCATCGGGCTGATCAACTCGGCATCGCCGCTGTGGACATCGGTGACGCGGACTGCTTTCTCGGGAACCTCGTCGAGGGCGACGGTGCGTCCCTCACCGGCCAGCCAGATGCGGTGACCGCTGCGGGCGGCGCGGTACGTCCGGCGTATGCCATCGACCGTCACGGTCAGATGATGGCCGTCCACGGTCGCCGTCAGCGGTCGGCGGTCGCTGTCGCCGATCCACACCCACGCTCGCGCCGGCGTGCCCACGATGTGGACCTGCTCGACACGCGTGCGGCCGCTCAACCGGATGCCTGTCGGGGCGGGCTGCCCCACACGCCAGCCGGAGGGGCTGTCCCAGGGGTCCGCCGGCCCGAGCGGCCACCGCTGCAGCCAGCGGTAGGCCGCCGCGGCGAGGAAATCCTCGTCCCCGTCATCCGGCGAGAACTCAAGCTGCTCAAGCAATCCGGTGTCCAGCCGGCCCGCGGCGACGTCGCCGTCCGCCAGGACGAAGCGCAGGAAGTCCAGGTTGGTGCCCACGCCGAGCACCGTTGTCGCCGCCAGGGCGGTGTCCAGTGCGCGCAGGGCCGCCGTGCGATCCCCGGCGTGCGCGACGACCTTTGCCAGCATCGGGTCGTAGTCGCTGCCGACTGCCGTGCCCACCGTCAGGCCCGAATCCACCCGGACTCCGGAGCCGACCGGTTCCTCGAGCACCAGTACCTCACCGCCGGTCGGCAGGAATCCCGCCGCCGGATCCTCGGCGTAGACGCGCGCCTCGATGGCGTGGCCGCGCAGGACGATGTCGGACTGGCTGTGGTGCAGGCGCTCGCCCGCGGCCACCCGGAGCTGCCACTCGACCAGATCCCAGCCGGTCACCATCTCGGTGACGGGGTGTTCGACTTGCAGGCGGGTGTTCATCTCCATGAAGAAGAACTCGTCCGGACGATCAGCGGACACGATGAATTCCACGGTGCCCGCCCCGACGTAGTCGACGCTGCGGGCGGTTTCGCACGCCGCCTCCCCGATGCGGGCTCGGGTGCGCTCGTCCAGCAGCGGCGAGGGTGCCTCTTCGATCACCTTCTGGTGCCGGCGTTGCAGGCTGCATTCCCGCTCACCGAGGTGCAGCACGCAGCCGTGGGAGTCGGCGATCACCTGGACTTCGATGTGCCGGGGCGCCAGCACGAACCGCTCTAGGAACAGCGTGTCGTCGCCGAAGGCCGCGCCTGCCTCGCGGCGGGACGCGGCGAGTGCGGCGGCGAGGCCCGCGGGGTCGTCGACACGGCGCATGCCCTTGCCGCCGCCCCCCGCTGACGGTTTGACCAGAACCGGGAATCCGATCTCACCGGCGGCCGCGATCAACTCGGCGTCGGTCATGCCGGCCTGCGAGACGCCCGGAACCACCGGGACGCCGAACTTCGACACCGCCGCCCGGGCGGCGATCTTGTCGCCCATGGTCGCGATGGCGGCGGCGGGCGGGCCGACGAACACCAGCCCGGCCCGCTGCAGGGCGTCCGCGAAACCGGCGTTCTCCGAGAGGAATCCGTAACCGGGATGCACGGCTTGGGCTCCGGTGCGCAGTGCGGCATCGACGACCGCGTCGATGTTCAGGTAGCTCTCCCGGGCCGGCGGTGGGCCGATCCGCACCGCGACGTCGGCGTCGGCGACGTGCCGGGCTCCCGCGTCGGCGTCACTGAACACCGCAACCGTGCGGATTCCCAAGGCACGGCAGGTCCGAATGACGCGCACGGCGATCTCGCCGCGGTTGGCGACCAGGACGGTGTCGAATCCCTGTGTGTTCATCGCTACATCCGGAAGACGCCGTAGGAGACCGCTTCGATCGGCGCATTCGCCGCAACCGACAGCGCGAGGCCGAGCACGGTTCTGGTGTCGGCGGGGTCGATCACCCCGTCGTCCCATAACCGGGCGCTGGAGTAGTAGGGATTGCCCTGTTGCTCGTACTGGGCCCGGATCGGCGCCTTGAACGCCTCGGCTTCCTCGGCCGTCATCTCCTCGCGCACGCTGGCCAGCACCGAGGCGGCCTGTTCGCCGCCCATCACCGAGATCCGCGCGTTGGGCCACATCCACAGGAAGCGCGGCGAGTAGGCGCGGCCGCACATGGAGTAATTGCCGGCGCCGAAGGATCCGCCGATGACCACGGTGAGCTTGGGTACCCGGGCGCAAGCCACTGCCGTGACCATCTTGGCGCCGTGCTTGGCGATCCCGCCGGCTTCATAGTCGCGACCGACCATGAACCCGCTGATGTTCTGCAGAAAGACCAGCGGCACCGACCTTTTGTCGCACAGCTGGATGAAGTGGGCGCCCTTGAGCGCGGATTCACCGAACAGCACACCGTTGTTGGCGACGATGCCCACCGGGTGCCCGTGGATGTGCCCGAACCCGGTGACCAGCGTGGTGCCGTATTCGGCCTTGAACTCCGAGAATTCACCGCCGTCGAGGATTCGGGTGATCACCTCGCGCACGTCGTAGGCGATCCGGGAGTCGACGGGTACGACGTCGTAGAGCTCGTGCTGGTCGACCGGCGCGTCGAGGGGCGCGCGAACCTCCCACGGCGGTTCCGGCCGCGGGCCGAGAGTGGCCACGATGCGGCGCACGATGCGCAGCGCGTCGCGATCGTCGTGGGCGAGGTGGTCGGTCACACCCGACTTCTTGGCGTGCAGGTCCCCACCGCCGAGTTCCTCGGCCGTGACGACCTCGCCGGTGGCCGCCTTCACCAGGGGCGGGCCGCCCAGGAAGATGGTGCCCTGCTCGCGGACGATGACGGTCTCGTCGCTCATCGCGGGAACGTAGGCACCCCCGGCCGTGCAGGAGCCGAGAACCGCCGCGATCTGCGGCACCCCGGCCGCACTGAGGGTGGCCTGGTTGTAGAAGATCCGACCGAAGTGATCGCGGTCGGGGAACACCTCGTCCTGGCGGGGCAGGAACGCCCCGCCGGAGTCGACGAGATAGATGCAGGGCAGCCGATTCTGTGCGGCGATCTCCTGGGCGCGCAGGTGCTTCTTGACGGTGACCGGATAGTAGGTGCCGCCCTTCACGGTCGCGTCGTTGGCCACGATCATGCACTCGCGTCCGGAGACCCGTCCGATCCCGGTGATGATGCCCGCGGCCGGGCAGTCGCCGTCGTACATCCCGTCGGCCGCCAGCGGCGCCACCTCGAGCAGCGGGCTGCCTGGATCGAGCAGTCCGTCCACCCGGTCGCGCGGCAGCAGCTTGCCGCGCGAGACGTGCCGCTCGCGGGATTTCGGCGGGCCGCCGAGTGCGGCCACCGCGAGCTTGGCGCGCAACTGCCCGACCAGTTGTTCGTGGGCCTCGCGGTTGGCGGCCAGGGCGGTCATCGGGATCCTTGGTTAATCACGGCTAACTGATGCTAAGTTGGACCCATGTTAGTCGCAATTAACTCAGACGTACAGCCGGCCGTTGCGGGGCCGACATGACGACGCTGACCCGCCGCGACCGCCAGAAGTCCGACCGCCGGTCGAAACTGCTGGCCGCGGCCGAGGCGCAGATGGCCGAGCGGGGCTTTCTGGCGGTGCGACTGGAAGACATCGGCGCGGCCGCCGGGGTGAGCGGACCCGCCATCTATCGGCACTTCCCCAACAAGGAGGCGCTGCTGGTCGAACTGCTCGTCGGCATCAGCACCCGCCTGCTGGCCGGCGCGCGGACCGTGGTGGCCCGGGCGCCGGACGCGGCGGCCGCCCTCGACGGGCTTGTCGATTTCCACCTCGACTTCGCCCTGGACGAACCGGATCTGATCCGCATCCAGGATCGTGACCTGGCCAACCTGCCCGCGGCCGCGCAACGCCAGGTCCGCCGGGCACAGCGCCGCTATGTCGAGACGTGGGTGGCCGTCCTGCGCTCGCTGGATCCCGCTCTCGCCGAGTCGGACGCCAGGGTCATGGCGCACGCCGCCTTCGGGCTGCTGAACTCCACCCCGCACAGCATCAAGGCGGCTACGGCCCGACCGGCCGACCTGCGGCGCTCGCGGGGCGTGCTCAAGGCCATGACCGTGGCTGCGCTGTCCGGTGACGGCGCGGCGCGGGTAGCCTGCTCACCGTGAGATGCCCATGAGCGATCCACGTGGAGCAGGTTGGCCCGACCAGACCGAGGCCGACGCAAACGGTTCGGAGACCACGTCCGACCCGGCGTATTCGGGCCAGTACTGGACGCCGACGTATCCGCCCGGGTACGGCACGCCGATGACGGCGCCGATGCCCTCCCCGACCGGGCAGATGCCGACCTACTGGCAGCCGGGTGCCGGCTACCCCGCCGGACCGCCGCCACCCCCGCCGCCGCCCAAGTCGCCGCGCTGGTTGTGGATCGCCGCCGCGGCCGCCGTGCTGCTGGTCACCGCGCTGGTGATCGCCCTGGTCATCGTGAGCAGCTCGACCAAGGACTCGACGATGGTCGCGCCGCTGCCGCAGACCAGCGCACCGACCTCGGTGCCGACCCCGACGTTACTGCCGCTGCCGCTGCCGACGGCCACCGAAGGACCGGCACCGACCGCCGCGCCCGGAACCCAGACGCCCGCGAACCCTGCCGCGACCGAAATCGTCGTCTACACCGTCACCGGTGACGGCCGCGCCATCAACATCACCTACGTCGACACCGGCGGGGTGATGCAGACCGAGTTCAACGTCGCGCTGCCCTGGCGCCGGGAGGTCAAGCTCGCCGAACCGGCCCAGACCTCGGCAAGCGTCGCGGTGGTCAACGTGGGACGCGACGTCACCTGCAGTGTGACGATCAACGGCGCGCAGGTGCGCCAGCGCTCGGGACGGGGCCTGACGATCTGCGCCGGGGCCGGCTAGCGGGAGTCCGCCCGGCTGTGCCGGGGCACCCGCACCGCGAGCATCCCGATCAGGCCCGCGGCGAGCACCAGACAGATTCCCGCCAGACCGGCACGGTCCGCGTCGAACAGATCGACGAAGACGAAGAACAGCCACGGCGCAAGAAAGGCCACTGCCCGACCCGTCATCGTGTAGAGGCCAAACACCATGCCCTCCTTGCCTTCTCCGGACATCCGCAGCAGGAGGGTGCGCGCCGCCGACTGGGTGGGGCCGACAAAGAGGCACAGCGCAAGCCCGCAGATCCAGAACGCGAGCGGCCCCGATGACGCCAGCATGACAATGCCCACCAGGATCATCGCCGCCAGTGACGTGACGATCACCGGTTTGGCGCCGAGACGATCGTCAAGCCGCCCGCCCAGCACGGCGCCGACTGCCGCGAAGGTCGACGCGACGACACCGAACACCAGGACGTCTGCGGCGGAGACACCGTAGACCCGCACCCCGAGCACCGCACCGAAGGCGAAGACCGCAGCCAGCCCATCCCGGAACACCGCACTGACCACCAGGTAGTAGACGAGGTTGCGGTCGCGCTGCCATTCCGCCCGAAGGTCGGCCCACAGCTGCCGGTAGCCGCCCAGCACGCCGGGAAAGCGGCCCGCGGGAGCCTGCTGGGCTGAGCCGGCCCCGACGGTGTGCGCGGTCAGCAGCAGCGGGAGCGCGCACAGCACAAACCAGCACGCGGTCAGGATCATCGCGGCCCGCACGTTCTGGCCGTCCGCGACAGGCAGGCCCAGCAGCCCGCGCTCGGGTCCCTCGCCCCTCATGAAGCCGACGTAGACCACCACCAGCAGCACGACGCTGCCGGTGTAGCCGGCGGCCCAGCCCAGTCCGGAAACGCGCCCGGCGGTCTGCGGGTCGGAGAGCTGACGCAGCATGGCGTTGTAGGGCACGCTGGCCAGGTCACCGCAGGCCGCGGTCAGCGCCAGCAGGGCCAGCCCAGCGACTAGGTAGCGCGGATCATCGCGAATCAGGCTCATCGCGCCGGTGAAGAACGCGGCGGACGCCGTCAGGGTGGTCAGCACGACCCGCCGCCGGTGCGGGGCTTGCACGATGACACCGGTGAGCGGAGCCAGCACGGCGACCGCCAACCCGGAGATCGTCAGCGCACGACCAAGCAGGCTGGCCGGCGAGGTGTCGCCGGGCAGATCGCGCCCGACCGTGCCGGTCAGATACACCGAGAACACGAACGTCACCGTGATCGCGGTCAGACCGGTGGCGCCGCAGTCCCACAAGGCCCAGGCTATGACCCTCGACCGCGCGACCCTCGACCGCGCGACCCTCGACCGCGCGACCCTCGACCGCGCGACCCTCGACCGCGCGACCGGCCGGAGCCTGCTCATGCGAGTCAATCTAGCCAGACCCCTACGATTGCCCCATGCCCGTACCCGAGCCCTCTCCGGACGGCCGGGCCGTTGTCACCGGTGCCTCCCAGGGCATCGGTGAGGCGCTGGCGATCGAACTGGCCGCCCGCGGTCACCACCTGATCATCACCGCGCGACGGCGCGACGTCCTCGATGACCTCGCGGCCAGGATCACCCGCGACCACCGGGTGACAGTGGAGGTCCGCGCGGTCGACCTGGCCCACTCCGGGCAGCGAGCGGAGTTCGCCGACGAATTGGCCACACGGAAGATCTCGATTCTGTGCGCCAACGCCGGCACCGCCACCTTCGGCCCGGTGGCCCGGCTGGACCCGGCCGGTGAGCGTGATCAGGTGGCGCTCAACGTGCTCGGCGTGCACGATCTTGTGCTGGCGGTGCTGCCCGGCATGGTGTCGCGTCGGGCCGGCGGCATCCTCATCTCGGGTTCGGCCGCAGGCAACTCCCCCATCCCCAACAACGCCACCTATGCGGCCACCAAGGCGTTCGTCAACACCTTCAGCGAGTCGCTGCGCGGCGAGGTACGCGAGCACGGCGTGCACGTCACCCTGCTCGCGCCCGGCCCGGTACGCACCGAGATACCCGACCCCGACGAGGCCTCCTTGGTCGACCGGCTGATCCCGGATTTCCTGTGGATCTCCGTCGAGCACACCGCGCAGCTGTCGCTGGATGGCTTGGCGCGCAACAAGATGCGTGTCGTCCCGGGTGTGACGTCGAAGCTGATGTCGGTCGCCAGCGGCTACGCACCGCGGGCGATCGTCACCCCGATCGTCGGGGCGGTGTACCGGAAACTGGGCGGCGACTGATATCAGCGCCGGCGTCTGCCGGTGCCGAAGATGGACCGGGTGATCTCCCGGCCGATCACCGTGCCGGCCGAGCGCATCGCGTTCTTGAATGCGGGGTTGTCCATCATCTTCTCCAGCATGCCGGGCTCGGCCCTCTCCACCGGCTCGGGCATCGGCGGGATCTCAATCCCGGTCGGGATGGGCGGCAGGTCCATCGCGTCGGCGCCTGGCGTTACGGATGGCGGGGCCATCTTGGTCGCCAACATCTCGTAGGCCGACTCCCGGTCGACGGTCTGGCCGTACTTCAGGAACAGCGGGCTGGCCTGGGCGACGGCCTTGATGTAGTCCGGGCCGATGGTGTCCATCAGCGACCGCGGCGGGCGCAGCCGGGTCCAGGCCACCGGCGTCGGCGCGCCCTTCTCGGAGAGCACCGTGACGATCGCCTCGCCGGTGCCCAGCGACGTCAGGTCCGCGGCCAGGTCGTAGAACGTCGTCTTCGGGTAGGTGCGCACCGTCTTGGCCAGGGCCTGCTGATCGTCGGGGGTGAACGCCCGCAGCGCGTGCTGCACGCGCGCACCCAGCTGGGAGAGCACCGCGTTGGGAACATCGGTGGGCAGCTGAGTGCAGAAAAACACCCCGACACCCTTGGAGCGGATCAGCTTGACGGTCTGCTCGACCTGCCCGAGGAACGCCTTGGAGGCATCCTTGAACAACAGGTGGGCCTCGTCGAAGAAGAACACCAGCTTGGGCTTGTCGACGTCGCCGACCTCGGGGAGATGGTTGAACAGGTCGGCCAGCACCCACATCAGAAACGTCGAGAACATCACCGGCCGGGCGGCCTGATCACCGAGCTCGAAGAGCGTGATGATGCCGCGGCCCTGATCGTCGGACCGCAGCAGGTCGGCGGCCTCGATCTCGGGCTCGCCGAAGAAGGTGTCGCCGCCGTCGGCCTCGAGGTTGACCAGGGCGCGCAGGATGACCCCGGCGGTCTGCGGCGAAACCGCACCGAGTGTCTTGAGCTGCTTCTTGCCCTCGTCGGTGGTGGTCAAAAAGGTGATCACCTGCCGAAGGTCCTTGAGGTCCAGCAGCGGCAGACCCTGCTGGTCGGCGAAGTGGAAGATCAGCCCGAGGGTGGACTCCTGGTTCTGGTTGAGCCCCAGCACCTTCGACAGCAGGATCGGACCGAAGGCGGAGATCGTCGCGCGCACCGGGACCCCGATCCCACCGGTGCCCAGCGACAGGAACTCCACCGGGTAGGGCGTGCCCACCCAGTCGTCGCCGGTCTCGGTGGCCCGCTCGGCGGTTTTGTCGTTGGGCTGGCCGGGGCGGGACAGCCCGGACAGGTCGCCCTTGAAATCGGCCATCACCACGGGCACGCCGGCGGCCGAGAGCTGTTCCGCGATCAGCTGCAGGGTCTTGGTCTTCCCGGTGCCGGTGGCCCCGGCGACCAGGCCGTGCCGGTTCATCATCGACAGCGGGATGCGGATCTGGGCGGCCGGGTCCACCTCGCCTGCGACCACCACCGAACCCAGTTCCAGCGCCTGGCCGGTGGTGGCGTATCCGCTGGCGATCTGCCTCGCGGGGGTCGCGCTCGACTCGCCGGTCATCTGCCCATTCCTCCCTTGCCGCGTGTGGTCACTGAGCCGATACGACCCTACTTGGCCGGTGCGCCTACTGTTGAGCGCTGTGCGGGACGAACTGGTGTGGATCGACTGCGAGATGACCGGGCTGGACCTCAGTTCAGACCGGCTCATCGAGATCGCGGTCCTGGTGACAGACGCCGACCTCAACGTCCTCGGCGAGGGGATCGACCTGGTGATCCACACCGATGACGCCGCACTGGACGGGATGGTCGAGGTCGTCGCCGAGATGCACCGGCGGTCGGGACTGACCGAGGAGGTGCGCGCGTCGACGCTGGACCTCGCCGGCGCCGAGGAACTGGTGATGGAGTACATCCGCGCCCACGTCAAACAACCCCGGACCGCGCCGCTGGCCGGGAATTCGATCGCGACCGACCGCGGTTTTATTGCCCGGGACATGCCCACACTGGACGGCTATCTGCACTACCGCATGATCGACGTCAGCTCGATCAAGGAATTATGCCGGCGCTGGTACCCCAAGATCTACTACGGCCAGCCCGACAAGGACCGCTCGCACCGGGCCCTGACCGATATCGAAGAGTCCATTCGCGAACTGCGGTACTACCGGCGGACCGTCTTCGTGCCGCCGCCGGGCCCGTCGAGTGGCGAGATCGCCGAGATAGCCGCCGAGTTGCGCGGAACCGCCGACGCCTAGCGCGAATTCGGCCGATGAGGGGCTGCTGAAGCCGGGCGACTACACTGTTGGCTGCCGCTCCTGCGGCGATGGTGGCTGTAGTTCAGTTGGTAGAGCACCAGGTTGTGATCCTGGGTGTCGCGGGTTCGAGTCCCGTCAGCCACCCCGAGAGGCCCGCTGTCTGGCAGGCCTGGTGTTTCGGGAACCATAATGGGCAGATGCCGATCCGTCAGGGGTTGATCACCGCGGGGGTCGTGGCCGCCCTCGCCGCAGTCGGCTGCAGTACCGCCGCGACCAAAGACTCGAAGTCCGCGGAGCCGACGGTGACCGCGGCCGCCGACGCTCCTGCCCCTGCCGTCTCCCCGGAGCAGCAGCAGCAAGCTCAGCAGCTTGCCGAGGAGGCGGAGAAGATCATGCTGGATCCCGCGCTGGCCCCGAGGGAGAAGTACCCGAAGGCGCTCGGCATGTTCCGCGATGCCCTCACGATCGATCCCGACAACGCGTTGGCGACACAGAGCATCGCGTTGATCGAGGACATCTACCGGAGCATGGGTCGCCCCGTCCCGCAGCCGACGTAGGCCCCGCCCTCACTCGCCCCAGGTGAGCAGCAGCGCGTTCTCGAACGGCAATTTGGCGAACACCCGGCGAACGGCACCGGTGACGTGTGCGGCCGCCTGGTCGCGGGTCATCACCCGCGGGCTGCGGACCGCGCGGCTTCGGCCGTGCCGGCGCAGTCGCCCGCCGTCGGCGGCGATGAGGTTCTTCAGCCAGTCCCGGTCCGGGCCGTAGGTCAGCAGGATCGCCACGCCCTCGTCGGTGGAGAACACCGACAGCGGGGTGCGGTACACCCGACCCGACCGGCGTCCGGTGTGTTCGAGGATGCCCATCATCGGCGCCCAGCCCGCCCACAGGCGTTGCACGGGATTGGTGACATAGCGATTGAACCGGGCCAGCCGTTGCGGGAGCCGCATGTCAGCGCGCCGGAGTCGCGTTGCCGGCCTTCCACTGCGACCACGGGATGTTCCAGTCGCCCAGTCCGTCCAAGCCACCCAGGGTTCCCCCGACGGTGTTGTCGACCTCGACGATGTCACCCCGCTTGGTGTTGTTGAAGAACCACTGCGCGTTGGCGGGACTGACGTTCAGGCAGCCGTGGCTGACGTTGGAGTAGCCCTGCGAGCCGACCGACCAGGGCGCGGAATGGACGTAGATGCCGCCGTAGGACATCTGGGTGGCCCAGTCGACCTCGAGGCGGTATCCGTTGGGTGAGTTGGAGGGCACGCCGTAGGTCGCCGAGTCCATGATCAGATTCGGGTAGCGATCACCGATGATGTAGATGCCGTTGGATGTCGGCGTGCTGTTCTTACCCATCGAGATCGGCATCGTCTTGATGACCTCACCGTTGCGCCTGACGGTCAGGGTTTTGGTGTTGTCGTCCGCGGTGGCGATCACCTGGTCACCGATGGTGAACTTCGACGCCAGGTTCTCCTGGCCGTAAAGACCGTCGCCCAGGTCGACGCCGTAGGTATTGACGGTGACCGTCACTGTGGTGCCCGATGCCCAGAACTCCTTGGGGCGCCAGCGCACCTCGCGGTTACTCAGCCAGTAGAAGGCGCCTTCGACCGGAGGATCGGTCTTCACGGTGATCGCACGCTGAGCGGCGAGTCGGTCGGGGATGTTCTCGTCGAAGACCACCGCGATGGGCTGGCCCACGCCGACGACGGCGCCGTCACCGGGATTCAGGTAGGGCATCGTGAGATTGGCCGGGGAATGCGTCTGGAACGTCATGGTCTCCGCTGCGACACCGCCGAGGCCCAACCCCTGGGCGGTGATGGTGTAGCGCTCGTTGTACGCCAGCGGCTCGGTGGTCAGCCAGCTCAAACCGTCCGGGCTGACCTTGCCGGGCAGCGCCTCGCCGGCCTCGTCGACGACGGAGATCTTGCCGAGCACTCCACCCTGGGCGGTGACCGTGATGGGCTTGTCGACGGGCACCCCGACGGCGCCGTCCTGGACCGAGGCCGACAGCTTGGGAACCAGCAGGTCACCGTACGGCGTGCCCTTGTCGGCGAGCATCTTCACCGACGGACCCGAGCAGCCACTGACCCCCAGCAGCAACGCCGGCGCCATGAGCAGCGCGACGAACGCCGTCACATGAGCCCGACGCCGTGAACCGATCTGCCCCATACCGTGCTCTGCCTCGTAATCCCGTCGGATGTCGTTGGTGATCGATTGTAGGGCGGCCTGCCGCCAGTCACGACTGCGCAGGTCAGTGGGTACGTCTGACCCCTGTTCCGGTGGTGTATTGTCGCTCTCGCAGTCGAGGCGCCGTTAGCTCAGTTGGTAGAGCAGCTGACTCTTAATCAGCGGGTCCGGGGTTCGAAACCCTGACGGCGCACAAAGAAAACCCTGCCGGGAGGACTGCTCCTTGGGGTGCCGGGGGTCGGGCTTCGGCTGCGTTGTCGCGATAATTCATCCCATGGATGGCGAATCCGCCCCGGAAACGGGCAGTGACCGTGGGCACCCCCGCGTGGAACACGGCTATGAGAGGCTACCGATCGCGCTGCGCCCCGGTGACCCCGAGCACCGCTGGCCGGTTCTGATCGCGTTGGTCGCGGCGGTGGCCCTGCAACTGGCGGTGCCGCCACAACACACCATCGTGCCTCGCTGGCCGCTGGTCTCCCTTGAGGTTCTCCTGCTCGGCGTCCTGGTCATCATCAATCCCACCCGCCTGACCCGCTCGACCCGGTTGGAGACCGTCGCCTCCAAGGTCCTGCTGGCGGCGATCACCCTCGACAACGTCGCCTCCGCGGTGGTGCTCGACCACGCGATCCTGAGCGGCAGGGTCAGTAACGACCCGGCAATCCTGCTGGGCAGCGGGACCGCGATCTTCCTGACCAACATCATCGCCTTCGGGATCTGGTACTGGGATATCGACCGCGGCGGCCCGTTCGCCCGCGCAGGACTGACCGACGAGGGCGAGGTGCGCTACCCCGATTTCATGTTCCCGCAGACCGAGAACCCTCATCTTGCCCCCGCGGACTGGACACCACGTTTCGCGGACTACCTCTACGTCAGCTTCACCAACGTCGTCGCCTTCTCCCCGACCGACGCCATGCCCATGACGCGCCGCGCCAAGACGCTGATGGCACTGCAGGCCACTGTCGCCATCTCAACGCTCGCACTGGTGATCGCCCGCGCCGTCAACGTGCTGGGCTAGGTCGGAATCTCCGCCGGTTCCATGCAGCGTGAATACTGATTTATGCTTCTTGTGTGTTATTCTCAGAAGCAGCTGACGTCAGCGGTCAGCACATTCAGTGGATGTAGGGACGAGATGAACTCCGGCGAACACGGCGAGGACGCGCAGTCGCCCGATCCGGGCTCGCGACTGATCGCGGTCTACAGCTGCAACCGGTTGGGCCGCCAGGCCAATCCCCCGCGTCCCGCATCGGGTGACCGACCAAAACGCTGATTCAGCGGTTGCGGATCCCGCGCACCACGACCACCACGGTCACCGTTCCCAATCCGAGCAACGTCGCTGCCACCGCGGGTTTCTTCAGGAAGCGCAGCACGGCGGCCTTGACATCGTCGGCAAGCCGCTGCGGGTTGGCACGCTCAGCCAGCGAATCGACCGTGACGGCGAGGCGGTCGCGCGCGTCGGCGATCTCCTGCTTGATGATCTCCGGATCCCGGTCCGTCACGTCGTCCTCGCTTCCGCCCTGCGTAATGCCGCACTGCCGCACTACCCTAGACCGTGCACCGGCTGACGAAGGGACAGAACGTGGCCGAAACACGACTCGAGGCGGGAGACAGGGCGCCGGCGTTCAGTCTGCCCGACGCCGACGGCAAGACCGTGAAGCTCGCTGACTTCAAGGGCCGCAAGGTCATCGTCTACTTCTACCCGGCCGCTCTGACCCCGGGCTGCACCAAGCAGGCCTGCGACTTCCGGGACAGCCTGCGGCAACTGAACGGCGCGGGCATCGACGTGGTCGGCATCTCCCCGGACAAACCCGAGAAGCTGGCCAAGTTCCGCGACGCCGAGAAGCTGACCTTCCCGCTGCTCTCCGACCCCGACCGCAAGGTACTCGGCGCGTGGGGCGCCTTCGGCGAGAAGAAGATGTACGGCAAAACCGTGCAGGGGGTGATCCGCTCGACGTTCCTCGTCGACGAGAAGGGCAAGATCGCCGTCGCGCTGTACAACGTGAAGGCCACCGGCCACGTCGCCAAGCTGCGCGACCAGCTTTCGGTCTAGCGCTCGCCGAGTTTGGCCAGCAGCAGCGCCTCGGCGGCGGCGGCGCGCTCCAGCACGCCCAGGTGCAGGCTCTCGTTGACGCTGTGGGCCTGCGTGGCGGGGTCCTCGACGCCGGTCACCAGGATGGTCGCGGCCGGGAAGGCGGCGGCGAACTCGGCGATGAAGGGGATCGATCCCCCCATCCCCATGTCGACCGGATCGCTGCCCCAGGCCTGGCGGAACGCCGCGCGCGCGGCGTCGTAGACCGGCCCGGTGGCGTCGATGACGTAGGGCTGGCCGACGTCACCGGGCGTCACCGTCACCCGCGCGCCCCACGGCGCGTGCTGCTCGAGGTGGCGGCACAGTTTGTCGCGGTGGTCGACGGCGTCCCCGCCCGGCGCGACCCGCAGGCTCACCTTGGCGCGGGCCCGCGGGATCAGCGTGTTGGATGCGGCCGCGACCGGGGTGGTGTCGATGCCGATGACGGTAATGGCGGGTTTGCCCCACAGCCGCTGAGCCGCTGTGCCCGAACCGATTTCGCTGACGCCGTCAAGCATGCCGGACTCAGCGCGCACCCACTCGGTATCCCGGTCGACCTCGGCCACCTTCGCCTCGTGCAGGCCGGCGACCGCGACGTTGCCGTCCTCGTCGTGCAGGGTGGCCAGTAGTCGCACCAGCACGGTGAGCGCGTCAGGCACCGCACCGCCCCACAACCCCGAATGCAGGCCGTGGTCGAGGGTCGCGACCTCTACTACACAGTCGGCCAGACCACGCAGCGACACCGTCAGCGCGGGAATGTCGACCGTCCAGTTGTCGGAGTCGGCGATGACGATGACGTCGGCGGCCAGTTTGTCCCGGTGGGCCGCCAATAACCGACTCAGCGACGGGGATCCGCACTCCTCCTCGCCCTCGACGAAGACCGTCACCCCCACCGGGGGCGCCCCGCCATGGGCGCGGAACGCCGCCAGGTGTGTGGCGATGCCGGCTTTGTCGTCGGCGGTGCCCCGCCCGTAGAGTCGGCCGTCACGCTCGGTCGCCTCGAAAGGCGGCGAATCCCACTGCGCGGCATCACCTTCGGGTTGCACATCGTGGTGGGCGTAGAGCAGAACTGTTGGCGCTCCCGGTGGGGCGGGATGGCGGGCGATCACCGCGGGGGCGCCGTCATCGGCGACGATCTGTACATCCGCGAAGCCCGCGTCGCGCAGCAGATCGGCGACCGCCTGCGCACTGCGGTACACCTCGGGGCGGCGCGCCGGATCCGACCACACCGACTCGATGCGAACGAGATTCTCAAGATCGCGCCGAACCCCGGGCAGAACCTCGCGCACACGTTGAATCAGATCGGTCACCGCGGTTTCCCTCTCGCGCGAGCAGACACAAAAGTCTCCGACACGCCGAGATTACGGGACCTTTTGTGTCTGCTCGCGGGTCAGGGTGCCTCGAGGATGGCGACGGCGGCGGCGGTGTCGCCCTCGTGGGTCAGCGACACGTGGATGACCACGTCGGCCAGGTGCTCGGCGATCGCGCCGGTCAGCCGCACCTTCGGGCGCCCCCACATGTCGGTGATCACCTCGATGTCGCGATAGACGCCCTCGGGCAGCACCGGGCGCTGGGCGAAGCGTGAACTCGACCAGGCTTTGACGACGGCCTCCTTGGCGGCCCAGCGCGCGGCCAGGTGGCGGGCGGCCACCGAACTCTTGTCGGCCGCGTCACGGCGCTCACCGGGTGTGAAGGTTTCGGCGAAGACGGTGCCGGGCTGGTCGACCTGCTCGGCGAAGGTGGGGATGGACACCAGGTCGATGCCCACACCCACGATTGCCACCCCGCGACCCTAGCCGATGTCGAAGCGGCGGTAGGCGCCGTCGGCACCCAGCCGGGAGCCCGGGTCGAGCAGCATGCCCGCCTCCTGACTCTTCTCCGGTTCGTCGCGGTCGAACCGCCGCCCGGGCGGGCGCTCGTACATCGGTGCGCCGCCGGCGATGGCCGCGGCAAGCCGGCGCTGCCCGGCCAGCGCGCGCGCGGCCGAGCGCTGCCGGTAGTCGGCGCGCTGCTCGGGGGTGAGCGCGGCGACGAACGCCTCCGGATGCGCCAGCGCGATCAGCCCCGACACGTGCCCGAAACCGAGACTGGTGAGCAGACCGGCCTTGATCGGGAAGCGGCCACCCAGGTGCAGGGTCTCCCGCGGCCAGACGAGATGACCGGCCACGGCCAGTTCGTCGTCGACGCAGTCCAGGCTGCGGTTGGGCGGGATGACACCGTCGCGCAGGATCTGGCAGAGCCCGACCGTCTGGAACACCGCCGCGCCGCCCTTCGCGTGGCCGGTGAGGTTCTTCTGCGAGACCACGAACAGCGGCGCACCCGCGGAGCGGCCGAGCGCGTCGGCCAGCCGCTCGTGCAGCTCGGTCTCGTTGGGATCGTTGGCCAGCGTCGAGGTGTCATGTTTGGAGACCACCGCGATGTCATCGGCGCGCAGCCCGAGCCGGGACAGCGACCGGGACAGCTCCGAATCGCGCCCGCCACGCCCGGCGGCCAGCGCCCCGAGCCCGGGTGCGGGGATCGAGGTGTGCACGCCGTCGGCGAAGCTCTGCGCGTAGGCCACCACCGCCAGCACCGGCAGGCCCATCTTGAGGGCAAGATCACCGCGGGCGAGCAGGATCGTCCCGCCGCCCTCGGCCTCGACGAAGCCGAGCCGGCGGCGGTCATTGGCCCGGGAGAACCTCGAGTCGCTGATGCCCCTGGCCCGCATCATCTCGGTGTCGGCCGTGGCTGCCATGTCGCCGAAGCCGATCACGGCGTCCTCGGTCAGGTCGTCGAATCCGCCGGCGACGACCAGTTCGGCTTTGCCGAGCCGGATCTTGTCGACAGCCTCCTCCACCGAGACCGCTGCCGTCGCGCACGCTCCGACGGGGTGGACCATCGCCCCGTAGCCGCCGACGTAAGACTGCATGACATGGGCCGCAACGACATTGGGCAGGACTTCTTGGAGGATGTCGTTGGGCTTGGGCGTTCCCAGCAGGTTGCCGCGGAACATTCGCTGCATGCTGGTCATGCCGCCCATGCCGGTGCCCTGGGTGCTGGCGACCTGGCTGGGGTGCACCCAGCGCATCACCTCGGCCGGGGTGAACCCGGACGACAGGAAGGCGTCGACGGTGGCGACGATGTTCCACAGCGCGACCCGGTCGACCGAGTCGGCCATGTCCGCGCTGATGCCCCACACCTTCGGGTCGAATCCGGTCGGGATCTGCGCGCCGACCGATCGGGTCAGCTTCTTCTTGCGCGGTACCCGGATCTCGGTGCCGGCCTTGCGGATCACCTCCCAGTCCGCGGAGTCCGGTACCGGCCGCACCGCGGTGTGCTCGGGGTCGAACTGCTCGAAGGCCCGGGCCTCGGCCTCCGAGGACACGGTGAAGGAGAAGTCGCGCTCCAGGAACACGCTGACCAGAAGTGGAGCGGCGTGATCGGCGTCGATGAAGCCGTCGTCGACGAACTCGCGGATGCCGCAGCGTTCCACCACGGCGTCGTGGTAGCGCTCGATCAACTCGGCCTCATCGACCAGATCGCCGGTGGCGGTGTCGTACCAGCCCGGCTTGGGGTCGGGCTCCCACGTCACCAGCCCGGTGGTCCAGGCGAGTTCGAGAACGCCGGCCGCGGACAGGGAGTTCTCCACCTCCATCTCGAAGCGGGTGCGCGAGGAACCGTAGGGACCCAGTTCGGCCGCGCCCACGATCACCACGAGATCGGCCGGGTCGACGTCGAGGTCGGGCCAGACCGGCGCGGGTGCGCCGCGATGGCCGCGCGGCGGGGAGGGCAACGCGGCGATCGCGCCCGGGCCGGGCACGTCGGTGTCGGCACCCGTGGCGGCACCCGCGAGTTCCTCGCGGGCACTGGCGGCGAGCTCGGCGAGGTCGAGTTCGACGTCGCCGAGGCCGCCGGTGAAGTCGACGCGCAGCGGCGCGGCCGCGGCGGCCACCCGGGCGTCGGGCGCGCACAGTCCCAGCAGCATCGCGGCCATCTCGTCGGTGCTGTAGGTGCGCACGCCCGCGGCCTCGACCGCGTCGACGACGACATCGTTGTGGCCCATCAGGCCGGTGCCCCGGGTCCAGCCGATCAGGGCATGGGCGAGGGTGACCCGCTGTGCCCAGGACGATTCCGCGCTCCAGCGGCTGACGACCGCGTCGAGCGCGGACTTCGACTCGCCGTAGGCTCCGTCGCCGCCGAACATGCCGCGGTTGGGCGAGCCGGGCAGCACCACGTGCAGCCGCGCGGCGATGTCGCGCTCGGCGCCGACGGCCGAGAGCCCACCGATGAGCCGCTCGACCGCCCACAGCAGCACCTTCATCTCCAACTCCGAGCGCGAGCCCGCCTCGGAGAGATCACCGGCCACCCGCGGCGCGGCGAAGGGGAATAGCAGCGTCGGCGTCTGGGCGTCCTTGACGTGGACGGCCTGCGGCCCCAGGTTCTCGGTCTGGTCGTTGCCGACCCACGACACCAGTGCGTCGATGTCGGCGTAGGAGGCCAGGTTGGCCGGCACCACCCACAGAGCCGCGCCGAAGCGCGCGTTGTCCCGGTAGAGCGCCTTGTAGAAGTCCAGCCGCTGCTCGTCGAGCTTGGAGGTGGTGGCGACGACGGTCGCGCCGCCGTCGAGCAACCGGGCCACCACGGCCGCGGCGATGGATCCCTGCGAGGCGCCGGTGACGACCGCCACCTCGTCGCCGTAGCGACCGGTGTCGGGGTTCTCCGCGCCGGCGGCGATCCGCGCGTAGAGCGTCGCGTGGACCAGCCGGCCCTCGGCCAGCGCCCGGGCCCGCCACCAGTCGGCCTGCGTCGCGACCGTGTGGCCGGCACCCTCGAAACGTTCGGAGAGCCGCTGCCAGTCGTCGTCGATGTCCTGCTCGTCGGCCAGCCACAGCCGGACCAGGTCCTCGCGGGCGCTGGCCCAGCGGTCGTCGAACACCACCGCCTTGCGGGCGTCGAACGCCGGGGCGACCAGCCGCGGCCAGTCCGGGCCGAGTTCGTTGGCCACCAGGTCGACCAGTTCCGCCTCGGTCGCGGGCTGCGGTGCGCTCACGGGGTCGTCGAGCCCGAGTCGGTCGAGCACCAGCCGCGCCGCCGCGGCCAGCACGCCGTCGCGGCCGGTGAGCGTTTCGGCGAACTCGGTCAGCGCCGCGGAGTCGACCACGCCCGCACTCGGGCCGCCCGCCGAGGGCAGCGACACCGCGATGCCGCGCCGGGCCGCGACCGCGCTCACCGCGGCGTCGACGGCGGCGTCCACCGCGGCGGCATCGGACAGCCCGCCCTCGTGCAGCCCGCCCAGCGGGCCGCCCCGGACGCTGCCGCCCTCGCGGGTGCCCAACGCCAACTCGACCGTGACGTGCCGGACCCAGCCCTCACCGAGCTCCCAGGTTTTCCGGACACGGTCGGCCACCGCGGCCGGCCGCTTGCCCGAGGGCCCCAGAACGCTGCGCAGCTGATCGTTGACGGCGTCGGAGAGCACCGGGCCGAACGGCTTGTAGGTGCGGGCGAGCTTGCTCACCTGTGCGCGCAACGAGGCCAGGTCGGCGTCGGCGGCCCCGTCGATGGCGCCGAGGTTGAGTTCGGAGCCGAGGTCGACGAGCAACTGGTTGCGGCGCGATGACGCGCCGTCGGTGATCGACTCGATGGAGTCCTGCGCCTCGATCTGATCGAGGCGCATCTTGGCCGACAGCGCGATCAGCGCACAGGTCGCATCGGCCGCGTCGAACGTGATGTCGGCCGGCCGGGGCGCTCCGGCGGGTGCGGCCGCGGCTGCCGGAGCGGCGGGTGCCTCCGACGGGGCCGCGGCGCGCTCCACCTCCGCGGCCTCCTCGGCTTCCTCGGTCTCGGCCTCCGGCTCGGGATCGCTGTCGGTCGCGAAGAGCACCTCGGCGTCACGCTCGATGTTCAGCACTTCGACTGTGCTGTAGGCGAATTCGGGAAGTTTGAGAGTGTTGGTGGCCAGACCCGCGACGGTCGGCGCGGATCGTACGCCGATCTCCACGAACCGCTCCACGCCCAGACCGCCGGCGGCCTCCTCGATGAAAAGCAGGTCCTGGGTCTCGATCCAGCGCACCGGGCTGGCGAACTGCCACGCCAGCAGTTCGATGACCACGCGCCGGCCCATCTCCAGGGGACGCTCGGTGCGCCAGGTGTCATAGTCGGCAAGGATGTCGTCGAGTGGCTCGGCCGGCACCAGGTCGCGAATCTCCTGGATGAAGTCGCGGTCCAGGCTGAACAGCCGCGGCACCAGGTTTGGGACGTAGCGGCCGATCAGGATGGCGGGGTCCTTGTCCCACGGCATGATTCGGTCGAGAGAACGGCGGAATTCGTCGACGCCCACCCGCAGCACGTCGGAGTGGAACGGCACGTCGATCCCGGGCACCTGAATGTAGGCCCGCTTACCGCCGGTGGCCTCACGGCGCTTCTCGACCTCCTCCTCAAGCGCCTGCAGTCCGCGTACGGTTCCGGCGATCGCGTACTGCGATCCGCGCAGGTTGTAGTTGACGATTTGCAGGAACTCCCCGGTGCGGGTGGCGATCTCGGCGACGAAGTTCTGCACGTCGGCGTCGTCGAGATCGATCTGGGAGGGCCGGATCGCGGCGAGCCGGTAGTTGGACCGGCCCTGCTCGTCGCGCGGGACGATGTCGTGCATCTTGCTGCCGCGGTGGAACACCACCTCCAGCAGCGCCTCGAGTTCGTAGACGCCGGTGACGCAGGCCAGCGCGGTGTACTCGCCGACGGAATGGCCGCAGGCGATCGCGTCCTCGACGAAGGCCCCGTTCTCCCGCATCTCGGCGACCTGCGCCGCCGCCACCGTCGCCATGGCGACCTGGGTGAACTGCGTGAGATTCAGTACGCCGTCGGGGTGCTGGTAGTGCACGCTGCCGGCGATCAGGGTGGTCGGGTTGTCACGGACCACATGCAGGACCGAGAACCCGAGGGCGTCGCGGGTGAACCGGTCGGCCCGGTCCCACACCTTGCGGGCCGCCTTGGACCGGGCACGCACCTCCATGCCCATGCCCTTGTGCTGGATGCCCTGTCCGGGGAAGGCGTAGGCGGTCTTGGGCGCGGCCAGCCGCGCGGTGGCCGACATGACCAGCTCGCCGTGGGCCCGGGCGGCGACCTCCACAACCTCTGCGCCGCAGTCGATTCCGACCCGTTCGACGCGGAAGTCGACCTCCTCGCCCGGTCTGACCATGCCCAGGAATCGGGCCGTCCACCCGACAAGCCGACCGGGCGGGGCGGGCTTGCCGTCGGTCGCGGTCACCGCGTGCTGGGCGGCGGCCGACAGCCACATGCCGTGCACGATGGGTGTTTCCAGCCCGGCCAGCAGCGCCGCGGTCTGGTCGGTGTGAATGGGGTTGTGGTCGCCGGAGACGGCCGCGAAGGGCCGCATGTCCACCGGGGCGTTGACGGTGACCTCCCGGCGCCGGCGCCGCGGGGTCTCGGTGGCGTCGCTCACCGCCCCCCCGGCGCGCACCGGGTCGGTGAGTTTCGCCGGCCCGGTCCGGCCGCGCACGGCGAAGCGCTCCTCCAGAACCGCCAGCACCGCACCGGCGGCGTCGCTGACGTTGACGGTGACCGGCACCACCCGGCCGACCTCGGTGTCGACGGCGGGCGACGGCGTCGCGGTGACGACCAGGCGGGTCGGGTGGGTGGGCAGCGGCCTGAGCAGCCGGATCGCATGATCGAGGTGCACCAGGCTGAGCAGGCCCTCGACGACGGGGAATCCGGAGTCGGTGATCGCGGCGCCGATCGCGGCGAACACCGCGGGCCAGCAGCGGCCGACCAGGGAATCGGGCACCGCGTAGAGCGTCGGCGCCAGCGGCGCACCGAAGGTCGCGGTGACGCCGGTGTGATCGGCGACGCGCTCGGGATCCCAGTCCACGGTGATCGTGGCGGTGCCGCCCGCGACGCGGGGCAGTTCCTCGGGCCGTTCCGCCCCGGCCGCCACGGCCAGCACCGCCCGCATCGCGGCCGCGGCGTCGTCGGTGGCGACCACCGGGGCACCGCCGTCGACGACCGTCGGCGGCAGGGTGAACGCGATGTCGATCCACGAACCCGACAGCGGGACGCTGAGCACCACCCGCTCGCCGTCGCCGGTGACCTCCAGTCGCGCTCCGGTGGCGTGATTGGTCGCGCTGGCCGCACCGGTTCGCGAATCGTGCACCTGCCACCCGCTGGCCGGTGCCAGCCGGTGCACCGGGTTGGTTTCGGTGCGGCCGGCCCACAGCACATCGGGAGAATCCAGCACGATTCCCAGCGGGCCGCTGACGTCGGTGCGCACCTGTAGACGCGAAGCCACCGGTAGGGGCTGCGCGCCCGTCTCGAGCACCGCATCCACCGCGGCTTTCTCGAATCGGTCCAGTAGTTCGGCGACCGGCTCGTCGAGGCGGGTGATGCCCCCCACCGCGGCGGGCCCGGGGATGATGCACACCTGATCTGCGGTGTAGCGCGCGTCGTGGGCCTGCCAGAGCGAGTCGCTGCGCCACCACCGGCGGACGTCGGCGTCGATCACCGGCACGAAGTTGACCGGTTTGCCCAGCGACTTGCACAGCTCGACGAAGAAGGTGGCATCGGCCGGGTGCAGCAGGACGGTTGCCGCATCCGGGTAGTGCGACAGCAGCGCGTCGATCGCGGCTGCGGGCGACTCCAGCAGGCGCACGCCGTCCTCGGACGTCGCGTCGAACGCCGTGACGATCACACCGGACTCAGCCGGGTTGAGGCGGGCTTCCGCGCGCTGCAGCATCGCCGCGAAGCGGTCTCGCCAGCTGACATCCAGCCACGGCGCATCGGTGGGCACCTCGGTGCCGACGGTCAACTCGACATAGCGGCGAAGCCACTGCAGGTACGTCATGTCGGCGACGTCGCCGAAGTAGGGCTTGGCCGTGGCCGCCATCGCGGCGATGATCTCGTCGCGGCGCTGCGCCACGGCCTCCGCGTCCCCGGCGACCTCGTCGAGCAGCCGGCCGCAGCGCGACGCCGAGTTGTCGATCTCGTGGATGTCGGCGCCGAGTTGGCTTCGGCCCGATGCCATTCCCCCGCTGGCCTTCCCGGCCCCCACCCAGTGATCTGTGCCCTGGGTGTCGACGAGCAGTCGCTTGACCGACGGGGAGGTGGTCGACTCCAGGCAGGCCATCGCCGCGGTGCCGAGCAGCACGCCGTCCACCGGCATCACCGGGTAGCCGTAGCGCGCCGACCACCGGCCGGTCAGGTAGTCGGCCCCGCGTTCGGGTGTGCCGATGCCGCCGCCGACGCAGATCGTGATGTTGGGCCGCGCGCGAAGTTCCGAGTAGGTGCTCAACAGCAGGTCGTCGAGGTCCTCCCAGGAGTGGTGACCGCCGGCGCGACCGCCTTCGATGTGCACAATGACGTCTCTGGTGGGAACCTCCGCGGCGATGCGCACGACGGATCGGATCTGCGCGACCGTTCCGGGCTTGAAGGCGATGTGGGTCAGCCCGGCCCGGCCGAGCTCGTCGATGAGTTCGACGGCCTCGTCCAGTTCGGGGATGCCGGCGCTGATCACCAGCCCGTCGATGGGTGCGCCCGAGGCGCGCGCCTTCTGCACCAGGCGCTTTGCCCCCACCTGAAGTTTCCAGAGGTAGGGGTCGAGGAACAGCGCGTTGAACTGCGCGGCCCGACCCGGCTCGAGCAGATCGGTCAGTTCGGCGATCCGCCGGTCGAAGATCTCCTCGGTGACCTGGCCGCCGCCGGCCAACTCCGCCCAGTGACCGCCGTTGGTGGCGGCTGCGACGATCGCGGGATCGACGGTCGTCGGGGTCATGCCGGCGAGCAGGATCGGCGAGCGGCCGGTGAGCCTGGTGAACTTGGTGGACAGCGTCAACGAACCGTCAGGCAGTCGTACCACCGCGGGGGCGTACTGCGACCATGGTTTCGCCACCTCCGGGGCGGCGCCGATCGTGAAGAGATTCCGCTGGCCGCCGCGCGTCGCCGCGGGCACGATGCCGATCCCCAGGCCGCGGATCAGCGGAGCAGTCAGCCGGGTCAGGATGTCACCCGGACCGAGGTCGAGAATCCAACGCGCACCGGCTCTTTCGAGCTCGGTGACCGCGCCGACCCAGTCGACCGGTCGGATGAGAATGGCTTCGGTCATGGAGCGGGCGAGGTCTGCGTCAAGGCCGACCGCCGCCGCCCACGTGCCGACGATCTCGATACCGTCTGCCAGCCGCGGGGTGTGGAAACCGACCTCGACGGCCACCGGATCGAAGACCGGGCTGAACACGGCGCCGCCGCGGATCTTGTTCTTGCGCTCCGCTGCCTCCCGCTCGGAGATCTGCTCGCAGTACAGCCGGAACCGGGACAACTGCTCGGGGGTGCCGGTGATCACCAGCGAGCGTCGCCGGTTGCGAATGGACAGCACCGGGGGCAGCACGGTGCGAATGTCGCGAGCGAATTCGGCCAGCAGCTCCTCGATCCGCTCGGGATCGGCGTTGGTCACCGAGAGCATCGGCGAGCGGTCGCCCAGCGCGACGATGCCGCGGCGACGCGCGACCAGCGAGCCCGCCGCACCGATCAGCTGCGCCAGTACCAGCAGGTCCACGTCGCGTGCGCCCCCGGCGCGCAGCGCCTCCTCCCCGAGCACCCCCTGGGAGTGCCCGGCGAGCGCGACCGGCGGCGCGGCGGCAAAATCCAGACCCTGCCGGGCCAGCGCGCGGATGGCCGCGATCTGGGTGAGCAGGATGCCGGGCAGCGAGACCGCGGCCGAGGTCAGCTGATGCTCGGAGGGCACCGGCTCGTCGGCGGCCAGCGCGCGCACCCACCGCATCGGCTCGAAACCGATCGGCCGGACCACGACGAGCTCGGTGGCGATCGGTGCGAGAACCAGATCGGCTTCGGCAACGACCTGGCGCAGCTCGGCTTCGATTCCGGCGGTGGTGACCAGCTCTTCGAGATTGGCCAGCCAGGAGCTGGCACCCTGGCCCCCGAAGGCGACGGCGTAGGGTTCGCCGGCGAGCAGACGATCCACCAGAGCGGACTCGGCTTGGTCGGCGCCTTCGCCGTGCAGCCTGTCATGCTCGTGGATCGTCACCGGCGCTCGTCTCCATTCGTCGTTCGGGTCGCTGATGAGCGTCCCATATCCGAGCCCGTTATTTCTGCCCGGGTTTGGGCGGCGGAACGATTCCGCGGGCAAGGCGAGGCGTAATTGGTAACGCGACGGCTAACACCCATCCCGGACCGCCCGGGCAAAGGGCCAGCCTGGGGGTGGTTACCGCTGAGTAAGGACAACACCGCAGTTCAGTGGCCGACCGTTACCGAATCGTTATCGACGATTTTCGGCTGCGGAGGTCCGGCCGAGGGCGCCGCGCGGGGAAATTCCGCGCGCGAATAACGGCACCGAGTTTGTGGGCCGTTCGCGGGGGTAAAAAACGCGCCGTAACTTACTTTTCGGTAGGTTTTTCCCGGACGGATTCGCGTCAATCCCACTGCCCGAATTGCGGCTTGAGAATGTTGTTCAGATCGACACCGACACCGGCCACACTGCGGGCGTCGATCTCGAACTGGTGCAGGTGCGCGGCCGGGTGCACGAAACCGCGCGGAGAGCCCCAGTTGTGCTGCCAGAACCACGAACCCAGACCGTCCTGCAGCGCCCAGTCGATGGTCTTGGAGTTGGCATAGATCCCCACTCGCTGATGCCCGATCACCGACTCCCAGGCGCGCAGATAGGGAGCGACCTGCTGGCGGTACTGCTCGGCGGTCGGGTTGTCGTCGATCGAGACGTAGATCGGCGCTCCGGTGGGCCCGCCGGCGGCGGTGTGCAACTCCCAGCCGCGCTTGGCGTGGGCGATACCGGCGGACTGACCACCCAACCAATCGGCGGTGGCCTGCTTGCCGAACTGATAGTTGGAGACGATCTTCAGGCCGGCCTGGTAGAGGTCGCGCGCCTCGGGGAGCTGAATCGGCTTGCCCAGCATCCACTCTGCCCCCGGACGCCGGTCAGAGACATAGCGGATCGCGCCGAGTGCGCCCGCGGCCTTGATGTCGGCGGCCTTGAGCACCCCGGCGGCGTAGTCGAGCAGCAGCCCCAGGGACTCGCCGTGCGCGACCGTCGGGTTCAGCCCGGCGTTCAGCGCACCCAAGCTCAGCGCGGCCGGGGTGGCGGCGGCGAACTTCAGCACGTCACGACGCGACACAGGCATGTAGTTCAGCGTAGGGCAGCTTCGCCGCGATCCCGGGATTGGCGAGGGTTACAGCTGCGTCACGATCATCAACCCGCCGAAGAACGCGCCGCCTCCAGAAGCAGGCGGCGTTCGGCTGCCGCCACGTTGCGCCGGGTCCGCTGCGCCACGTCCGGGGTGACCGAGATCGACGTGATCCCCATGCGCACAAGGTGTTCGGCGAAATCCGGTCTGGTCGACGGCGCCTGACCGCACAGCGACGCGGTGATGCCGAGCCGTCGGGCGGTGCTGATGATCTGCCCGATCGCATCGAGAACCGCCGCGTCGGACTCGTCGTAGAGTTCGGCACAAAGGTCCGAGTCGCGATCCACCCCGAGCATCAACTGCGTCAGATCGTTACTGCCGATCGACACCCCGTCGATTCCCGCCCCGACGTACTCGGGCAGCCAATAGACCACCGAGGGCACCTCGGCCATCACCCAGCGGTGCAGGCCCCGCTGGCTGCCCAGCGGGCTGGCGTCGATCAGCTCCAGACACTTCTCAAGCTCCCACTTGGTGCGCACGAAGGGGATCATGATGTGCACGTTGGGGTTGCGTTCACGAACGCGGGCCAGCGCGGTCAGTTCCAAATTGAACAGGTCCGGGTTGCTGACGTAGCGGTAGCAGCCCCGGTAGCCGATCATCGGGTTGTGCTCCTCGGGCTCGTAATCCTGCCCGCCCTGCAGATTGCGGAACTCGTTGGTGCGGAAGTCCGAAGCGCGGTAGACGACCGGCCGCGGCGTGAACGCGGCGGCGATGCGGCCGACGGCGGCGGCCAGGGAGTCCACCAGCCCGTCCTGCTCGCCGTGCGCGATCAGGTCGCGCGGATGACGGTTTCGCAGCGCGTCGGTGAGGATCAACTCGGCCCGCAGCAGACCCACGCCGTCGACGTCGAGTTTGGCGGCCTCCTCGGCCTTGTCGGGCATGGCGACGTTGACGTAGATCCTCGTGGCGGTCACCTCGACGGCCGGCGCGGCGGTGACCATCACGGGCGTCGCCTGTGCGCCGCCGGTGGCGTCGTCGCGGACCCGGCCGGACAGCACCCGCCCGTGGGTCCCGTCGACGGTGACCACCGCGCCGTCGCTGAGGTCCTTGGTCGCGGTGCGGGCACCGACGATGCAGGGCACGCCGAGTTCGCGGGCGACGATCGCCGCATGGCAGGTCATGCCGCCGGTGTCGGTCACCAACGCCGCGGCGCGGCGCATTGTGGGCAGCCAGTCGGGGTTGGTCATCTGCGCGACCAGGACCTCCCCGTCCTGCAGACGCCCGCCCTCGGCGACGTCGGCGAGCACCCGCACGGTGCCCGAGGCCTGGCCGGGCACCGCGGGCAGGCCCTGGACGAGGATCTCGTGGCTTTCCGGAGCCGGCTTCCCGGCGCGATGCAGGGTGGTGATCGGCCGGGTCTGCACGATCCAGGTCTTGCCGCCCGCGATCGCCCACTCGGTGTCCTGCGGACAGCCGGCGTGGCGCTCGCTGCGCATCGCGATCTCGGCGATCGTGCGCACCTCGTCGTCGTTGAGCACCTGCGCGTTGGCCTCGGCTTCGCTGAGATCGACGGTCTGGTCGTTGCCGTCGGCTCCGCGGATGATCTTGAAGGACTTGTAACCGATTCGGCGGGAGAGGATTTCACCGCTCTTGGACACCACGTAGGTGTCGGGCTCGACCGATCCGGACACCACCACCTCGCCCTGACCGAAAGCGCCCTCCACGACTACCCGGTCGGTGGCGTCGGTGGTGGGGTCGGCGGTGAACGCGACACCGGAACGCTCGGAGGCGATCATCTGCTGGACCACGACGGCCATCGCCGGGTCGGCGGTGAAGCCCCGGCTGGCCCGGTAGGCGACCACGCGCGGCCCGAAGAGCGACGCCCAGCAGCGCTGGACGGCGTCGATGAGGCTGTGCTCGCCGGAGATGTTGGTGAAGGTCGCGTTCATCCCGGCGAAGGACGCGTCCGCCCCGTCCTCGCCGGTGGCCGAGGACCGCACCGCGACGATCACGTTGCCGGCACCGTTGGATCCCATCTGCCGGTAGGCGGCCAGGATGCGGTCGCGGACGTCCTCGGCCATGCCGGCCGCCAGCACGGTGGCCTTCAGCGCCTCGCACATCCCGGTGAACCGATCCTGGTCGGCGACCGCGGCCATCGCCTCGCGGTGGGCGGTGGTGAGCTGTTCGGCGACGCCGGCGGCTCGCATCGACGCCAGGTAGGAGTCGCGTAGCACCACGAAACCGGGTGGCACCGGCAAGCCGGCGGCCACCATCTCGCCCATGTTGGCGCCCTTGCCGCCGGCCTTCTCGGCGTCGCCCATGCCCAGCGCGCTGATGTCCCTGACGTAGTCGGCGGCCGTGGCACCGGGTGGGGCGGTCGACTCGGCGGTGGTGCGGGACATACGCCCCTCCTCGGACTGGGGTCGGCAGACCCTTTGATCCTGCACCACGACCCCCGGCTGCGGCAGTGGTCTTTCGGGCCACCGGCGGTGGGTCCAAAGACCCCCGGACGCCCGCGACCTAGGCGGCCTGCTCGGCGCGTCGCTTGATGCCCTGCAGCATGCCGCGGGTCAGCAGCGACAGCACGGGTCCGGCCGCCTCGCCGGCCAGCGTCTCGCCGGGCACGCTCGTGCGGGAGCGGGTGCGCACCAGCAACCGACACCGGTCCGCTCCGTAGGCCATGGCGTGAAACGACCACACCCCGTCCCAGGGCAGGTGCGGCGGGAGCATGCGCAGCACGATCGACTGCCCCTCGATCAACTGCGCCACCGGCAGCGTAAGGCCGTCGCGAAGGCCCAGCCAGCCCCGGGGCGCCAGCCGAACCTGCTCGCCGACGGCCAGGCGCTGCCACTCCGGGTGGATGCGGTCAGCGTTGCGGTAGCGCAGGCCGAGCAGGTTCTCCAGGCGCTCGAAGCTGTACAACCCGCCGCGGTCCTGACCGATCTGCACCAGCCACGGCCACACCGCCGCGGCCGACGCCTCGATCCAGATGCCCTCGGTGGTCTGCGTTGCGGGCTCCCCGATCATCTCGTCGCCGGGCAGCGGGGTCTGACACTCCTCCTTGGTGGTGCCCCAGTTGCGGTAGAAGCGCCGCGCCGCGTACAGCCCCGCTCCGGCCAGGCCGGAGCCGACCATGCCCATCCACATCAGCCCAGTCTCCCCAAGGCGCCGAACGACCCGCATCGAGGGTGACTTCAGGCCCTACCCCGCACCCGCACTGACGTGGTCGAATGACGGCAGGAACGGCAGGGAATTCCCTCAGCGACGCCGACCGAAAAGGGGGATCGCCATGACCCGGAGCACAGGAATCCGCAGACAGCACCCGCGCCGGGTGTTTCGTGACCGGCGCGAGGCCGGGCAGGTGCTCGCCGGCATGCTGCAGAGCTACCGGGGCCGACCCGACGTGGTGGTGCTGGGTCTGGCCCGCGGCGGCATACCGGTGGCCTACGAGGTGGCCGCCTCGCTGGGCGTGCCGCTGGACGCGTTCATCGTCCGCAAACTCGGCGCTCCCGGCCACGAGGAGTTCGCGGTGGGCGCCCTGGCCAGCGGCGGCCGGGTGGTGGTCAACGACGACGTGCTGCGCGGCCTGCGCGTGACTCCCGATCAGCTGCGCGAGATCGCCGACCGCGAGGCCCGCGAGCTGATCCGCCGGGAGGCCGCCTACCGCGGCGGGCGCCCGCCGCTCGACGTCACCGGTAAGACGGTGATCCTCGTCGACGACGGGCTGGCAACCGGCTCGAGCATGCTGGCCGCCGTGCAGGCGCTGCGCGACTGCGAACCGGCCGAGATCGTGATCGCGGTACCCGCAGCGCCGGAGTCGACGTGCCGGGAATTCGCCGGGATCGTCGAGGACGTGGTGTGCGCCTCGATGCCGACGCCGTTTTTGGCCGTCGGTGAGTCGTTCTGGGATTTCCGCCAGACCACCGATGAAGAGGTGCGCGAGTTTCTGGCCAAACCCACCACCGGCCAGCCGCCGGCCGTGCTGTCGCGGCCGGCCGACCTGGTCGCCGAGGCGGCCATCGACGCGCCGGGCGGGGTGCCGCCCCGCGCGGTTCTCGAGGACCTCATCGGCGACGCGCGGGTAGTCCTGATCGGCGAGAGCTCGCACGGTACCCATGAGTTCTACGACGCACGCGCGGAGATCACCAAGTGGCTCATCGAGGAGAAGGGCTTCAATGCCGTTGCTGCAGAGGCTGATTGGCCTGACGCCTACCGGGTGAACCGCTACGTGCGCGGCACCGGTGACGACCAGTCCCCCGAGGAGGCGCTGCGCGGCTTCCAGCGCTTCCCGGCCTGGATGTGGCGCAACACCGTCGTGCGGGACTTCGTGGGATGGCTGCGCTGGCACAACGGCCGCTGCACGGCCGACGGCCGCCGCCAGACCGGTTTCTACGGGCTGGACCTCTACAGCCTGCACCGCTCCATGGACGAGGTGATCGGCTACCTCGAGCGGGTGGACCCCGCCGCCGCGGCGCGGGCACGCGCCCGCTACGCCTGCTTCGATCACTCCGACGGCGAGGACGGCCAGGCGTACGGCTATGCGGCGGCATTCGGCGCCGGTCCGAACTGCGAACGTCAGGCGGTCGAGCAGCTCATCGAGTTGCAGCGCAACACCGCGGAGTACCTGCGCCACGACGGCGAGCCGGCCGAGGACGAACTGTTCTACGCCCAGCAGAACGCTGCGACGGTGCGCAACGCCGAGGCCTACTACCGCGGCATGTTCCGCGGCCGGGTCACCTCCTGGAACATGCGCGACGCCCACATGGCGCAGACCCTCACCGCACTGCTCGGGCACCTGGACCGCCACGGCGGCCCGGAGCCGGCCAAGGTCGTGGTGTGGGCGCACAACTCGCACGTCGGCGACGCCAGGGCCACCGAGGTGTCCGCCGACGGCCAGCTGACGATCGGGCAGCTCGCCCGCGAACAGTTCGGTGAGGACTGCCGGCTGATCGGTTTCTCCACCTACCGCGGCACCGTGACCGCGGCCAGCGACTGGGGCGGAGTCGCCGAACGCAAGGTGGTGCGGCCCGCGCTGGCGGGCAGCATCGAGGAGTTGCTGCACGAGACCGGCAGGGACGCGTTCATCGTGGCGATGCACGACGGCTCACCGGCCGCCGGCGCGCTGGAGGTGGTGCGGCTGGGCCGCGCGATCGGGGTGATCTACCTACCGCAGACCGAGCGGCAAAGTCACTACTTCCATGTCCGACCGTCCGACCAGTTCGATGCGATGATTCACATCGACTCCTCTCGGGCGCTGGAGCCGTTGGAGCCGACCAGCGTGTGGGTGGCCGGGGAGAACCCGGAGACCTTCCCGACCGGGCTGTAGTGCACGAAGGGCGAACCGTGGACTTGCGCCGATGAACCCGTCAGCCGTCGCCGGACACCGGGTGGTGACCCTGTGCATGAACCCCGCGCTGGACATCACCACCAGCACCGAGAGCGTGCGGCCGACCGACAAGCTGCGCTGCGCGGCCGCCCGCTATGACCCCGGCGGCGGAGGGATCAACGTCGCGCACGTCGCCGAGGTGCTGGGTGCGTCGGCGACGGCGATCTTCCCGGCCGGCGGCCCGGCCGGGGAGATGGTGCATCGGCTGCTGGAGGCCGAGGGACTGAGCACCCATCGCATCACGGTGGGCGGGGCGACGCGGGAGAGCTTCACCGTCAACGAGTCGGCCACCGGCAGGCAGTTCCGCTTCGTGCTGCCCGGGCCTGAGCTGACGCTCGCCGAGCAGACCGAGTGCCTGCTGCAGCTGCGCCGGGCGGCGGCCAAAGCCGCGATCGTCGTCGCCAGCGGCAGCCTGCCACCGGGAGTGCCGGAAGACTTCTACCAGCAGGTCGCCACCGCGTGCACCGAGTTGGACGCGATGTTCCTGCTGGACACCTCCGGCGGAGGTCTGCAACACGTCAACTCCGGGGTGTTCCTGCTCAAACCGAGCCTGCGCGAACTTCGCGAATGCGTTGGGCGCGAACTGGACTCCGAGGCCGAGCAAATCGCCGCCGCGCAGGAACTGATCCGGCGGGGATCGGCGCGCTACGTCCTGGTGTCACTGGGGTCGCAGGGGGCGCTGCTGGTCAGCCGCGACGGCGGCAAGCGGTACGCGCCGGTGCCGGTGCCGCCCGGCAGCGGGGTGGGCGCCGGTGACGCGATGGTGGCGGGCGTGGCGGTGGGCCTGGTCCGCGGCTGGCCGCTGACCGAGGCGGTGCGCCTGGGCGTCGCGGCGGGCGCGGCGATGCTGCTGACCCCGGGTACCGCGCCGTGCACCCGGGCGGACGCCGAGCGGCTGTTCGCCCAGACCTCAGATCCGGTCGACATCCCGACCGCGGGCGGCGTGCACGATCTGACGGCGTCGTTGCGCGGGAGTGGCGATGACTGACGACTTCACTCCGCCGTCGGTGGTGGTCGGCGTGGACGGGTCGCGCGCGGCGGTGCGCGCAGCACTGTGGGCCGTCGAGGAGGCGATCAGCCGGGAGATGCCGCTGCGACTGGTGGCCGCCGCCGAGCACGCTGCCGACCAGTCCGCCGACCCGTCTTCCTCAGCGGCGGCCGCGGCGCGCTCGGTGGCCGACACGGTGCGGGCGACCGGCCGGCCGGTGCGCGTGGACGTCGACGTCCTCGCCGGACCGCCGGTGGACGTTCTGGTGGAGGCCTCCCGCACGGCGGCGATGCTCTGTGTCGGCGCGGTCGGGCTGCACCACTTCGAGCACGACCGGGTCGGGTCGACCGCGCTCGCGCTGGCGGTGTCCGCGCACTGCCCGGTGGCTGTCGTGCGCGGCACCGACCGGCGCGCCCCCGACCACCCGAGGTGGGTGGTCGCCGGACTCGACCAGAGCCCCGACAGCGCGGCGGTCCTGCAGTTCGCCGTCGCCGAAGCCAGGCTGCGCGACGCGCCGCTGCGGGTGCTGGGCTCCTGGCAGTCCCACGGCGACGCCGCCACCGAGGCGACCGAGGGCAACCGCCTGGTGCACGCCCAACTCGACCGGCGGCTCTCGCAGTGGCGACACCGCTATCCCGACCTCGACGCGCAGCCGGTGGCCGTGCACGGGACCGTGCTGGATTACCTGGCCGAGAACGCCAAGTCGGTGCAGCTGGTGGTGGTCGGTTCGCGCAACACCGGCGTCGTCGGCGAACTGCTCGGCCCGTCCGGGCTGGCCACCCTGGACGGCGACTGCTCGGTCGTGGTGGTCGATCCGCAGCGACTGCTGTGACACCTGTGACCGCACGTGACCGCATATGACCATGACCGCATATGACAGGGTGTGAGGCATGGCGGGAGGAACGTCGGCAGACACCGGTGGCGCCGCGACCACGGTCAGGGTCTTCCTGGTCGACGACCATGAGGTCGTTCGGCGCGGCCTGATCGACCTGCTGGGCGAGGACCCCGAACTCGACGTGATCGGTGAGGCCGGGTCGGTGGCCCAGGCGATGGCGCAGATCCCGGCGCTGCGGCCCGACGTCGCCGTGCTCGACGTGCGCCTGCCCGACGGCAACGGCATCGAGCTGTGCCGCGACCTGCTCTCGAAAATGCCCGACCTGCGCTGCCTGATGCTGACCTCGTTCACCTCCGACGAGGCGATGCTCGACGCGATCCTGGCCGGCGCCAGCGGCTATGTGGTCAAGGACATCAAGGGCATGGAGTTGGCGCGGGCGATCAAGGACGTCGGCGCGGGCCGCTCGCTGCTGGACAACCGCGCCGCCGCCGCGCTGATGGCCAAGCTGCGGGGCGCGGCCGAACGCTCCGATCCGCTGTCGGGCCTGACCGATCAGGAGCGGGTGCTGCTCGACCTGCTCGGCGAGGGACTGACCAACAAGCAGATCGCCGCCCGGATGTTCCTGGCGGAGAAGACGGTCAAGAACTACGTGTCGCGGTTGCTGGCCAAGCTGGGCATGGAACGGCGCACCCAGGCCGCGGTGTTCGTCTCGAAACTCGGTCAGCGGCAACGCCGGGACGGCTGACCGGTGGCCGGCGAGGTCGGCGGACACGGCCCGAAGCCGACGCCGCAGGTGCGCGGCACGCTGTCGCAGCTGCGGCTGCGGGAGCTGCTCGGCGAGGTGCAGGACCGCGTCGATCAGATCGTCCGCGGCCGCGACCGGCTCGACGGGCTGGTCGAGGCGATGCTGGCGGTGACCTCCGGCCTGGACCTCAAGGCCACCCTGCTGACCATCGTGCAGACCGCGACGGAGTTGGTCGACGCCCGCTACGGCGCGCTGGGCGTGCGCGGCGAGGATCACGAACTGGTCGACTTCATCGCCACCGGCATCGACGAGGACACCCGGACCCGCATCGGCCCGCCGCCGGAGGGCCGCGGTGTGCTGGGCGTGCTCGTCGACGAGCCCAAGCCGATCCGTCTCGACGACATCCGCCACCACCCCGCCTCCGTCGGCTTCCCGGCCAACCACCCGCCGATGCAGACGTTTCTGGGCGTGCCGGTGCGCATCCGCGACGAGGTCTACGGCAACCTCTACCTCACCGAGAAGGCCGACGGTCAGCCGTTCAGCGAGGACGACGAGGTGCTGGTCGAGGCGCTGGCTGCGGCGGCGGGCATCGCCATCGACAACGCCCGGCTCTACGAGCAGTCCCGGCTGCGGCAGGCCTGGATCGAGTCCACCCGCGACATCGCCACCAAACTGCTCGGCGGCGCCGATCCGGCGCGGGTGTTCCGGCTCATCGCCGACGAGGCGCTCGCGCTGACCGCCGCCGACGCGGTGATCGTGGCGGTGCCCGACGGCGCCGAGTCACCCGACGGGGAGCTGACGGTCGTGGAGACCGCGGGCGCGGTCCACGCCGAAACAGCGGCACTGCCGTCACTGCCGGGCACCGGAACGCTGGGCGCCACGCTGGCCGATCGCCAGCCCCGGCGCCTCGACGCCGCCGACGGGCTGCCCGGTGTGACCGCGATCGTCGCCGATCCGGGGCCCGCGCTGGTGGTGCCGCTGCGCACCACCGACACCGTCGCCGGCGTCGCGATGATCCTGCGCCACCGGGGCTCGCGGGCGTTCACCGAAGACCAACTGGACATGATGGCCGCGTTCGCCGACCAGGCGACTCTGGCCTGGCAGCTGGCCAACAGTCAGCTGCGCATGCGGGAACTCGACGTGCTCGCCGACCGCGACCGCATCGCCCGCGACCTGCACGACCACGTCATCCAGCGGATCTTCGCCGCCGGACTCACCCTGCAGGGCACCGTCTCCCGAGCCGGGTCACCGCAGGTTCAGCAACGGCTCACCGACGTCGTCGACGAACTGCAGGCGGTGATTCAGGAGATCCGCACTTCGATCTTCGATCTGCACGGCGGCAGCGCGGGCGCCACCCGGCTGCGCCAACGCCTCGAAGAGGCGATCGCGGCGTTCTCGGGGTCGGGTCTGCGCACCACCGCGCAGTTCGTCGGGCCGCTGTCGGTGGTGGACGCGACCCTGGCCGACCATGCCGAGGCGGTGGTGCGCGAGGCGGTGAGCAACGCAGTACGCCACGCCGAGGCCCGCAACCTCACCGTCACCGTAAGGGTCGAGGACGATTTCAGCATCGAGGTGACCGACGACGGTCGGGGCATGCCTGCCGAAGTGACTGCCAGCGGTCTGCGCAATCTCCGCGCCCGCGCCGAGCAGGTCGGTGGACAGTTGTCGGTCACGCCCGCGCCGGACGGGGGCACGGTGCTGCGCTGGACCGCGCCGCTACCGGACCACTAGCACCGGCATCCGGGCGGCGTTGATCACCGCGGTGCTCACCGAACCCAGCAGCATCCCGGCGAAACCGCCACGGCCGCGGCTGCCGACCACCAGCAACTGGGCCGACTCGGCCTGTTCGAGCAGTTGGCGGGCGGGCTTGTCGGCCACCACGATTCGGCGCACCAGCACGTCGGGGTAGCGCTCCTGCCAGCCGGCCAGCCGCTCGCTGAGGGTCTCCTCCCCCATCGCCTGCTGCGTCGACCAGTCCGCACCCGGGAACTCGAACACCCCCGCGTCACTCCAGGCGTGCACGGCCACCAGATCCACGCCGCGCAGCGAGGCCTCCTCGAACGCGAGGCCCACCGCCCGCTCGGACGCCGGCGATCCGTCCACGCCGACCACCACCGGCGCCTTGGACGGGTGCGGCATCAGCGGGTCCTCGTCGTGGATGATCACCACCGGGCAGTGCGCGTGGTGGACCAGGCCGTTGCTGACCGACCCGAGGATCCCGCGGGCCAACGCGCCGTGGCCGCGACACCCCACGACGATCAGCCGCGCATCCTTGGACGCGTCGACCAGCGAGGGCACCGACGGCCCGGAGACCATCTCGGAGGTGATGTCCAGCGCGGTCTGGCCGGCCGCCTCCCGCGCGGTCTGCTCGGCCGCGTCGAGCAGACCGCGGCCCTGCTCCTGCTGCCACTCCAGATACCCGGGCGGCATCGGCACGTCAGGAAAGGCCATCACCGCCGGCGGGGTGAGCACGTGCACCAGCGTCAGCGGGGCACCGTGCAGGACCGCATTGCGAGCCGCCCAGTCGACGGCCACCTTCGACGCCGGTGAGCCGTCGACCCCGACAACGACCGCAGACTCCGTAGACACCATCGCCGTTCCCCTTCCGCTCACTTCGACGCTAGACCCGCACCGCCGGGCGGTCAGGGGCACTTGGTCCCCGGCCGGCCGGCCGGAAGGCCCCGATCGATCGGGCGTCCGCATCCGCCAGCGGTCCCTAGCTTAGGGTCGTCGCCATGGTCGCTGTCGACCCCCGCTTCCACGATGCCGTGCTGTTCGACCTCGATGGAGTGATCACCGACACCGCCTCGCTGCACCAGGCCGCGTGGCGGCGGCTCTTCGACGACTACCTCGCGGGCCGCCCGCAGGCTCCCGGTGAGGACCACCGCCCGTTCACCGACACCGACTACCGCCACTTCATCGACGGCAAACCCCGCGACGACGGGGTGCGCGACTTCCTCGCGGCGCGCGGCGTCGCACTCGGGGCCGACCCCCAGACGGTCGTGCGCGAACTCGGTGACCGCAAGCAGGAGATCTTCGCCGCCCAGATCGGCGCTGGCGTGCCGGTGTTCGACTCGACCGTCTCCCTGGCGCGCAGGCTGGTGCACGCCGGGGTACGCGTCGCGGTCTTCTCCGCCAGCCGCAACTGCGCGGGCGTGCTGGAGAGCGCGGGCATCACCGAGGCGTTCCCGGTCCGCGTCGACGGGGTGATCGCCGCCGGGCTTGGCCTGCCCGGTAAGCCCGACCCGGCGATGCTGCTCGAGACCGCGCGCCGGCTCGGGGTGCGGCCCGGGCGGGCGGTGGTCGTGGAGGACTCCGAGGCCGGGGTGAGCGCGGCACGCGCCGGCGGGTTCGGTCTGGTCATCGGGGTGGACCGTGCCGGGACGGCACGCGAGGCGCTGCTCGGCTGCGGCGCCGACGCGGTCGTCGGCGATCTGGCCGAGGTGACCCTGCGCACCATCGACCGGCGGATGTCGCAGCTGCCCGACGCGCTGCTCTGCTTCGACCAGATCGCCGGCGCGGCGGGCGCGCGGCGCCCGGCGATCTTCTTCGACTTCGACGGCACGCTCTCGGAGATCGTCAACGACCCGGCCGCCGCCACCCTGGTGGCCGGCGCGGAGAAGGCGCTGACGTCGCTGGCCGCGCTGTATCCGGTGGCGGTGCTCTCCGGGCGCGATCTCGCCGACATCCGCGACCGGGTGGGCATCCCCGGGCTGTGGTACGCCGGCAGTCACGGCTTCGAGATGGTGGGCCCCGACGGTGCGCACCACCGCAACGAGGCTGCCGCGCAGGCGATCCCGGTTCTCGAAGCCGCCGCCGCCGAGCTGACCGAGCGGCTGGCGCCGCTGGCCGGGGTGGCGGTCGAACACAAGCGCTATGCGGTGGCCGTGCACTACCGCAACGCCGGACCCGAGGCGGCGGCAACCGTGACCGCCGCGGCGCACGAGATCGGGCGGCGCAGCGGGCTGCGGGTCACCTCCGGTCGGATGGTCGTCGAGCTTCGCCCCGATCTGGACTGGGACAAGGGCGCCACCCTGGAGTGGATCGCCGACCGGATCGCCGGCGAGGAGCCGCTGCTGCCGATGTTCCTCGGCGACGACCTGACCGACGAGGACGGTTTCGACGCGGTGCTTCACGACGGAATCGGCATCGTGGTGCGCCACAGCGAGGACGGCGACCGGGCGACCGCCGCGCGCTTCAGCCTGCCCGACCCCACCCACGTCGTGGAGTTCGTCGAGCGCCTCGTCGAGCAGTGCGACGTGGACCGTCACACCCTCTCCAGCCCTTGGTCGTTCACCTACGGCGGGTACATCCCCGAGCAGGAGCGGCTGCGCGAGGCGCTGTGCACGGTAGGCAACGGCTACCGGGCCACCCGCGGCTGCGCGCCGGAGGCCGACGCCGGTGAGTTCCACTACCCCGGCACCTACGCCGCCGGCCTGTACAACCGGCTCACCGATGAGATCGCCGGTATGCAGGTCGAGAACGAGAGCCTGGTCAACCTGCCCAACTGGCTGTCATGCAAGTTCCGCATCGACGGCGGGGACTGGTTCGACATCGACACCGCCGAGGTGCTGTCCTACCGGCAGAGCATCGACCTGCGCCAGGCCGAGCTGACCCGCGAGTTCCGCTTCCGCGACCCCGCCGGCCGCACCAGCCGGGTGCTGCAGCGGCGCATCGCCGCGCTGCACACCCCGCACGCCTGCGCGCTGGAGACCACGATCTGGGCCGAGGACTGGTCGGGCAGCATCGAGTTCCTCTCACTCATCGACGCCGACGTGCGCAACAGCGGAGTGCAGCGCTACCGCGCGTTCTCCGACGACCACCTGGTGGCCACCACCACCCGTGCGCTGGGTGCGGACTCCTGCCTGTTGGTGTGCGAGACCGTGCAGTCGCGGGTGACGATCGCGGTGGCCCAGCGCACCACGCTGTGGCGTGGCGAATCCCCGCTGCAGGCCCAGGCCAGCCTGGTCACCGAGGAGCGCCGCGTCGGCCACGACGTCGTCGCCGAGATCTCTCCCGGTGAGTCGGTGACCGTGGAGAAGATGGCCGCCATCTTCACCGGCTACGACACCGCCATCTCCGAGCCCGGGGACGCCGCCGCGCGGCTGCTGGGCACGCTGGGCCGCTACAGCGAGCTGCGCGACGGACACATCCGGGAGTGGGCGCATCTGTGGGAGCGCTTCGACATCGCCTTCGACGACAACCCCGACGCGCTGCGGGTGGTGCGCCTGCACCTGCTGCACCTGCTGCAGTGCGTGCCCAACCGGGCGGTGGACCTCGACGCCGGGCTGCCCGCACGCGGGTTGCACGGCGAGGCCTACCGCGGGCACATCTTCTGGGACGAGCTGTTCGTGTTCCCGATCCTCAACCTGCGCTCCCCGGCGAGCACCCGCTCGCTGCTGCGTTACCGCTACCGGCGGCTGCCCGAGGCGCGCCGCGCCGCGGTGCAGGCCGGCTACGCCGGGGCGATGTTCCCCTGGCAGTCCGGCAGCGACGGCCGCGAGGAGAGCCAGACGACCCACCTCAACCCCAACTCCGGGCGGTGGAACCCCGACGCCAGCGCCCGCGCGCATCACATCGGAGTCGCGGTGGCCTACAACGTCTGGCAGTACTACCAGGTGACCGGGGACCTGGAGTACCTGATCGAGAACGGCGCGGAGATGCTCGCCGAGATCGCCCGCTTCTGGGTCAGCCGCGCGCAGTTCGACCAGGCTTACGACGGCGGCCGGGGCCGGTATGTGATCCGCGGGGTGATCGGGCCCGACGAGTTCCACTCCGGTTACCCCGATGCGCCCTACGACGGCATCGACAACAACGCCTACACCAACGTGATGGCGGTGTGGGCGATCGTGCGGGCGCTGGACGCGCTTGACGCGCTGCCGCTGCGCGACCGGCTGGACCTGATGGAGACGCTGGGCATCGACGGGCGCGAACTGGACCGCTGGGACGACGTGAGCCGGCGGATGTTCGTACCGTTCCACCCGGCGCCTGATACCGGGCCGGCACCCGGCATCGGGGTGATCAGCCAGTTCGAGGGCTACGCCGACCTTGAAGAACTGGACTGGCATGGTCTGCGCGAACGCCACGGCAACATCGCGCGCCTGGACCGCATCCTGGAGGCCGACAACGACAGCGTCACCCGCTACCAGGCCTCCAAGCAGGCCGACGTGCTGATGCTGTTCTACCTGCTCTCCGCCGACGAGTTGCGCGAGATCTTCGCCCGCCTGGGCTACCGGTTCGCACCCGAGCAGATTCCGGCCACGGTGGACTACTACCGTCACCGCACCTCGCACGGCTCCACCCTGAGCGCGGTGGTGCACGCCTGGGTGCTGGCCCGCGGGGACCGCACGCGCGCGATGAACTACTTCCAGCAGGTGCTGATGTCCGATGTGCTCGACATCCAGGGCGGCACCACCGCCGAGGGCATCCACATCGCCGCCATGGCCGGCAGCATCGATCTACTGCAGCGCTGCTTCACCGGCCTGGAGGTGCGCGACGACCGCCTCATCCTCAACCCGATGTGGCCGGAAAGCCTGGGCGCACTGCGGATGCCGATCTACTATCGCGGCCACCGCCTGCACCTGAGGATCACCGGGCGCAACGCCGAGCTCTCCATCGACCCGGCCGAGCATCCGGCCATCGAGGTCGAGTGCCGCGGGCAGGTGCAGACGCTGGTGCCGGGGACCTCGATGCGGCTGGGTTAGCGGGTGTAAGTCAGCTGACGGGGCCGATCTTGAGGTTGGGAAGCCGTGCCAGAGTCATACGACCGTCGACACTCTTCGTGTAGAAAACGTCGCTGGGAGCCCAGCGGTCATAGTTTTGGATAAGCAAAGTTGTAGAGCTGTTTCTTGCCTTCGACGTGTAGCTCACGGCCACACCACCGCTTCTTTGATTCCGCTTCACTTCGATATCAGACCCCTCCAGCCCGCCGTAGAAGACGACGGCATCGGTGCCGGACTGTGAGCGCCCATCAATGGTTACCTGTTCAATGCTGCTCTTGTAGAGAGCGTAGAGGTCACTTCCGGGGCCTCCGTTGACAAGATAGGAAGTTCCGAGTGCCGGCGCGTACCAGTCGTTCCCACCCCTACCCACGTTGTTTTTTGAATCACCTTGACTTGGCGTGTATCCGATGAACTCGCACTCTTGCTTGGAACTGCAGTTGGGAATCATCTCCCGGAATACGTCGTTTCGTCCGTCAACTCCGTTGCCCCCCGGCGTCCGTGATCCGACGACGCCCTCCACGGGGGCGGAATTGGCCAGTAGGGCGTCCCACGTCACAAGCCGGATCAGCGACTCGTTGTAGAGTCCGATCGAATGGGTTGCAGCGGGTAACTTCGCTGACCAATAGCCGCCAGCATATCCCTCTTGTATGTCAGGTCTGAGCCTGATCTCGAATTGGTACCCGGGATCACGGCTTCCTAACTTAGCCACGACGTCGTCAGGGTAGTCCTCTTCTCCCTTATGTTCGAATTGGAAAATCCGATTCCTCATCTCCGAATCCGTGAAAGCTGCCGGCCACCGTGCATCTACTGGAACGGGCAGGCCAACAAGGAGATTGAAGAGCGCGCCGATTCCATCGCGTTTGATGTTTTCGACAGATGCACTGAGCCCCCCGGGAAGTTTGAGCCATTCGATTAGGGGACTTGGAGCGCCGAAGGTATAGACCGTGATGGCGTTTTTCACCGCCTGCCAGACATCAGACAGCGAGAAAGTGCGAGAACCTATGGCCTCGGCGTACTTGTCCCAGATGCGCTTGCCTCGGGCGAGAACGTCGGTTTGGTCTAGCGGATAGAAATCGCCCTTTGGAAACGGCAATAAGTCCGCGTAAGCGATCATGGCAACGGCGCCACCCAGGCTGTGGCCGGTAATGATCAACTGGGCCTTTTTTCCGCTCTTCTGAACATCGATCATCTTGCGTAGTACCTCAGCCATGAGCGGCTGGAGGCTGGCGTAGTAGCGCGACCACCCGAACTTCCTGGCGTTGGCATCCCAGTCCTCACGTTCTTCACCGGGACCCGGGTAGCCGAGCAGGCAGTTCAAGGGGCAACTATTGGAGCCCTCGACGGCGAACACAAACTGCTCGGTGCCGTCGCCCGCTACCCGAGAACCAGCGAAGGCGTAGCTCTGGACACCCATACCGTCCTGGGTGCCGATCACGCCGTAGCCGCCGCCTTCCGGCGAGAAACCCCCTGGCCCCATCATCGCGTCAGGCACGCGGATTCCCCGCCATCCGGTCGCGTCGACCAGTTCTTTGAAGTTGCTTTCGCGGTGCTTGTAGGCAAGTTGGGAAAATCGAGCGGCCAGGATCGCGTCGGCGTAGCTGAAGTTGGGATTGGTCGCGATACTCGGATCGGAGCCGAGCAGCCCCTGATCGATCGATCCGGTGTCAACCGCGCCGCCCCCGCTACCGGCATCGGGGGTTTCGCACTCCACGCCGTCAGGACAGGGGGTGTCACCCCAGACGACGCCGCCCAGATCAGCGAAGTTCAAGTCCGCGCCGCTCAGATCCACGCCACTGAGATCCACCCCGGCAAGGCCAGCACCCTCGAAATCAGCCTGCCCCAGGTCCGCACCGGACAAATCCGAGCCGGTCAGGATGGCGCCACTGAAATCCGTGTCGGTCAGATCCTTATCCGACAAGTCCAGGCGCAGCAGGATCTGACCGCTCAGATCGGCCCCCGTCAATGTCGCGGTGGCGAAGTTGGTGACACCGTCAAGATCGGCACCGACAAGATCAGCCCCAGCCAGATTCGCCTCAAACAGATTCGCGTCAGTCAGATCCGCCTGACGCAACGCAGCCAAACTCAAATCCGCCCGGGAAAGATCCGCACCGGAAAAATCCACCCCGTTCAACACCGCACGAGCGAAATTCAGGCCCGCCAAAATGCGCCCGGACAGATCCGCACCACTGAGATCCAGACCGCTGCAATCC
>VEQY01000112.1 GCA_018882965.1 Mycobacterium sp.
CTGGTCGCGGTGCTGATGCTCAACACCTATGTCGCGTTCTTCGCGGCGACCTGGGGCCCGATCGTGTGGGTGCTGCTGGGTGAGATGTTCCCCAACAAGATCCGCGCCGCGGCGATGTCGGTGGCGGTTGCGGCCAACTGGATCGCCAACTTCATCGTCTCCGAGTCCTTCCCCGGCTTGGTCGGCGTCTCGCTGGGATTGGCCTACGGGCTGTTCACGCTGGGCGCGCTCATCTCGTTCTTCTACGTGCTCAAGTTCGTCACCGAAACCAAGGGCGTCCAACTCGAGGACATGGAGCAACTCGAGCGCGTCGACATCTAGCGCAGCCCGGGGTCAATCTCCGCGTAGATCTCCTCGTAGATCTGCCGAAGACGCTCGGGGCTGAGTCCAGCCAGCGATGCCAGATGGCGGCGACCCGGCCCCGAAGGCACCACCACGTCGTTGGGCACCACCAGCACCGGACATCCGGCGTCCTGGGCCGCGGCGGCGCCGGCCACCGAGTCCTCGATGGCCAGGCACCCCGACGGTTCCAGTTCCAGCAGGGCGGCCGCGCGCCGGTAGGGGTCGGGTGCGGGTTTGCCGTTGGGCACCTCGTCGCCGCACACGCTCGCGATGAAGTAGTGACGCCCGATGCTGTTCAACGCGCGTTCGGTCAGCGCGCGCCTGGTGTTGGTGACCAGTGCCATCGGAATCTCCGCGTCGGCCAGCGCGTCGAGCAGTTCGCGGGCGCCCTCGCACCAGGACAGTCCCCCGTCGAAGAGTTCGCCGGCGACGTCGTGCAGCCAGTCGGCGGTGGCGGCCATGGCCTCGGGGTCGGATGGCAGGCCCAGGTCGCGATAGACGATCTGCATCACGACCTCGGCGGAGCCGCCGACGGTGGACTCGCGCACGTCCGGGGTCAGTTCAGCGCCCAGACGGTCGTAGAGCTCCTGCAGCGCGATCTCCCACAGCTTCTCGGAGTCGACCAGGGTGCCGTCCATATCCAGCAGGACGGCCTTCATGCGATGCCCTGCCCGGCGAAGACGCTCATCGTTGTGGAAGCGTATCGCCACCCCGGCTGCGTGAGCTAATTCATCGGTACCGGTTGCGACCGGAAGGGTTCGTACCACCACCAGTCGGCGCGTTCGCCGGTCGGTCCGGGGCACGGGGGGACGGCAGGCGGGGGCCCGTTGGGCGGCCGCGCCAAGGATCCTGAGCTCAGTGGCCGGCCGGTGCTGTCGGTGACGAGCAGCTCGTCGGCGGGTCCGGTGATGGTGATGACGCCGCGGTGGTGCAGCCGGTGGTGATACGGGCAGAGCAGCACCAGGTTGGCCAACTCGGTGGGACCGCCGTCCTCCCAGTGCCGGATGTGGTGTGCGTGCAGGCCGCGGATGGCACCACAGCCGGGCACCGCACAGGTGGGGTGGCGGTGCTCGAGCGCGCGGCGAAGCCGCCGGTTGACCGTCCGCGTCGTTCGGCCGGCGCCGATCACCCGGCCCTCGCGTTCGAACCAGACCTCGCAGGTGGCATCACAGGTGAGGTACTGCCGGTCGGCGTCGGTCAGCAACGGACCGAGGTGCAGCGCCCCGGTGCGCTGTTCGACGTCGACGTGCACCACCACGGTGGTGCGCTGGCCCTGCGGACGCCGGGCCGCCTCGGCATCCCACCCGGCCTCGACCAGGCGCAGGAACGCATCGGCCGTGTCGGGCATCTCACCGCCGTGGTGCTGCTTCCAGTCCGTGATCAGCGCTTCGAGATGGGACTGCAGGGCCGCGTCGAACGTCGCCGCCTCGTGGTGGGGAAGGGTGATCCGCCAGCTCGAAGAGTGCTCGCCGGAGGTCCTGGTGACCGAGCGCTGCGGCGGTGACTGAGGTTCGGGTTCGGGCCGGGGCTCGAGCCGGACCGCGGTGCGCAGCTGATTGACCGTCGCCACCTCGGCCAGCTGGGCGTAATGCTCGTCGGAGCCCTCGCCGGCGCCCGCCGAGATGACGCCGATCTGATCCAGGGACAGCCGGCCCTCCCTCATGCCCTGCGCGCAGCGGGGGAACTCACCGAGCCGACGCGCGACCGTCGAGATCGTGTGGGCGTTAGCCGATGACATGCCGAGCTTCCAGGCCACCAACGCCGGCACCGACCGGGCTCCGGTGGCGCCGCAGAGTTCGTCGCGATCCAGCTGGGCAACGATCTCCACGATGCGCCCGTCGATCGCGTTGCGCTGCCCGGCCAACTCCGCCAGCTCATCGAAGAGCACCTCGAGGCGCTGATCGGGCGGTGCGGTGGAGCGCATGTCCTCATCATCGCAGCGGGGTACGACAAGTTCCCGGCCCGGAAGCGCGTTCAGTCCTCCGGGTTGTAGCCCAGGTTGGGCGCCAGCCAGCGCTCGGCCTCGGCCAGGGTCCAGCCCTTGCGCTTGGCGTAGTCGGCGACCTGATCCTGGGCCAACCGCCCGACGACGAAGTACTGGGATTGCGGGTGCGAGAAGTACCACCCGCTGACGGCCGCGCCCGGCCACATCGCCATCGACTCGGTCAGTTCGATGCCGGTCCGCTCGGTGACGTCCATCAGCTCGAAGAGCGTCACCTTCTCGGTGTGCTCCGGGCAGGCCGGATAGCCCGGGGCCGGGCGGATCCCCCGGTACTTCTCCGCGATCAGCTCCTCGCTGTCCAGTTCCTCGTCGGGGTTGTATCCCCAGAACTCCTCGCGGACACGCTGGTGCATCCGTTCGGCGAACGCTTCGGCCAGCCGGTCTGCAAGTGACTCCAGCAGGATTGCGCTGTAGTCGTCATGGGCCGCTTTGAATTCCGCGACCCGGTCAGCGCTGCCGAGCCCGGTCGTCACGGCGAAAGCACCGACGTAGTCGGCCAGACCGGTGCTCTTGGGGGCGATGAAGTCGCCAAGGCTGCGGTTCGGAACGGCGTCGCGGTGCTCGCCCTGCTGGCGCAGGTTGTGCAG
>VEQY01000077.1 GCA_018882965.1 Mycobacterium sp.
CACATGACCGTCGACGGCGGCGATCACCGGCACCCGGCATGCCACGATCGCCCGCAGCAGCACGGTCAGTTCGCGGGCGCGATCCAGGGCGGCCTCGAACGCGGCCCCGCCGCTGGACTCGGACAGGTCGGCGCCCGCGCAGAAGGTGCCGCCGGTGTGGCCCAGCACCACCGCCCGCACAGCCGGGTCGGCGGCCGCGCGGCGCAGCCCGTCGTGCAGTGCGGCGACCAGCGCAGCCGACAGCGCGTTGCGATTGTGCGGGGAGTCCAGCGTCAGCCGGGCGACCGCGCCGTCGGCGCGGTAGTCGACCGGGGTGTCGGTCATCGCCTCAGTACGACCGCGGCAGACCCAGCGAGGTCTGGGCGACGAAGTTGAGCACCATCTCCCGGCTGACCGGGGCGATCCGCGACAGCCGCGAGGCCGCCAGCATGGCGGCCAGGCCGTACTCCTGACTGAGCCCGTTGCCGCCGTGGGTCTGCACCGCCTGGTCGACCGCGCGCGCCGACGCCTCGCCGGCGGCGTACTTGGCCATGTTGGCCGCCTCGGCCGCACCGGCGTCGTCACCGGCGTCATAGAGCGCGGCGGCCTTCTGCGTCATCAGCCGGGCCAGCTCCAGTTCGATGTGACACTGCGCCAGCGGATGCGCCACGCCCTGGTGGGCGCCGATCGGGGTCTTCCACACCTGGCGGGTGCGGGCGTAGTCGGTGGCCTTGCTCAACGCCAGCCGGCCCATCCCGCATGAGCTGGCCGCGCCCATGATGCGCTCGGGGTTCAGCCCGGCGAACAGTTGGGCGAGGGCGGCGTCCTCCGCGCCGACCAGGGCGTCGGCGGGCAGTCGCACATCGTCGAGGAACACCTGGAACTGACTTTCCGGCATCACCAGATCCATCGGGATCTTGGTGAAGGACAGCCCCGGCGCGTCGGTGGCCACGATGAACAATGCGGGGCGCAGCGACTCCGCCGCAGACCCGGTGCGGACGCGGCCCACCACCAGCACCGCCTCGGACTGGTCGAGCCCGGAGATCCACACCTTCTGTCCGGACAGGATCCAGTCGCTGCCGTCGCGGCGGGCGGTGGTGGTGATGCGATGGGAGTTGGAGCCGGCGTCGGGTTCGGTGATCGCGAACGCCATCGTGATCGAGCCGTCGGCGATACCGGGCACCCAGCGGCGCTTCTGCTCCTCGGTGCCGAACCGGGCGATGATCGTGCCGTTGATGGCGGGGGAGACCACCAGCAGCAGCAGCGGGCACCCGGCGGCGGAGAGTTCCTCCATCACGATGGACAGCTCGTACATGCCCGCGCCGCCGCCGCCGTACTCCTCGGGCAGGTTGACCCCGATGAAGCCGAGTTCGCCGGCCTCCTTCCACAGTTCGTCGGTGTGCCCGCCGGCTCGGGCCCTGGACAGGTAGTAGTCCGGGCCGTAGGTGGCGGCCAGCGCGGCCACCGACGTGCGCAGCGCCTGACGTTCGGCGCTCTCGAGGAAATCGGTGTCGGTCATGGCTCTCCTCGCTCTGCTGCGGGTGTTTCGACGCGGGCCAGCACCGCGCCCATCTCGACCTGCTGGCCCACGACGACGCCGAGTTCGGTCAGCACCCCGTCGGCGGGCGCGGTGATCGTGTGCTCCATTTTCATCGCCTCCAGCCAGACCACCGGCTGCCCGGCGCGGACCCGGTCACCGGCCACCGCGCCCAGCCGGATCACCGACCCGGGCATCGGCGCCAGCAGCGAGCCCTGAGCCACCACCGTGTCGGGTTCGGCGAACCGCGGAGTCAGCGTCAGCGCCACCGCGCCCAGCGGGGAGTCCACACACACCAGCATGCCGTAGCGGGCCACCGCGAACGCGGTGGACACCGGGGTGCCGTCGCCCCCGTCGCGGCCGGGCACGGCCAGCACCACCTGTTCGGGTGTGGCCGACACCAGCCGAACCCCGGGGTCCTCGGGCAGGATCACGCCGTCGCCGATTGAGCGCATAAAGCGATAGGACACCGCGAGCTCGGTGCCGCCGGCGTCGCGGAACACCTTGCGCTGGAAACCCGAGGCGACGTTGCGCCATCCGCTGGGCAGCCCGCCGAGCGTGGTCGCCGCGGCGCGGTTGTGGGCGGCGTCAGCCAGGGCGGCGGCGATCGCGGACAGCCGCAGAGCGCGCGCGTCGGCCAGCGGCGCGGCCAGGCCGGCCAGACCGTGGGTGTCGAAGAACGCGGTGTCGGTCTGCCCGGCCAGGAACGCCGGATGGCGCAGGACGTTGACGAGTAGGTCGCGGTTGGTGTTCAGGCCGTGCAGGCGGCTGCGGGCCAGCGCGTCGGCCAGGATCTGCGCGGCGCGCTCGCGGGTGCGAGCCCGGGAGATCACCTTGGCCAGCATCGGGTCGTAGTGGATCGATACGACCGATCCGTCGGTGATACCGGAGTCCAGCCGCAGCCCGGTCTGCTGAGTCATACCGAATTGTGCTGTCACGCCGGGTATGTCGAAGCGGTGGACGGTGCCGGCCTGCGGCTGCCAGCCGCTGGCCGGGTCCTCGGCGTAGAGCCGCGCTTCGATGGCGTGCCCGGTCGACGCCGGCAAGTCGGCGGACAGCCGTTCGCCGCCGGCGACGGCCAGTTGCAGTTCGACCAGGTCGAGGCCGGTGGTCAGTTCGGTCACCGGGTGCTCGACCTGCAGCCGGGTGTTCATCTCCAAAAAATAGAACTCGCCGTCGTCGTCGGCGAGGAACTCCACGGTGCCCGCCCCGGTGTAGCCGATCGCGTTGGCCGCCAGCCGGGCGGCGATGAACAGTCGCTCGCGCATACCGGGAGTCCGCTCGACCAGCGGCGAGGGCGCCTCCTCGATGACCTTCTGGTGGCGGCGCTGAATCGAGCACTCCCGTTCGCCGACCGCCCACACCGTGCCGTGCCGGTCGGCCATGAGCTGAACCTCGATGTGGTGCCCGCGCGGCAGGTAGCGCTCGCAGAACACCCCGGCGTCCCCGAACGCCGACTCCGCTTCCCGGCGGGCGGCCTGCACCTGCGCGGGCAGCTCGGCACGGTCGGTGACGACCCGCATGCCGCGACCGCCGCCGCCGGCCGACGCCTTGATGAGCACCGGCAGGTCCTCGGCGCCGACGGTGTCGGGGTCCAGGTCGGCCAGTACCGGCACGCCCGCGGCGGCCATGATCTTCTTGGCCTCGATCTTCGAGCCCATCGCGGCGATCGCGGCCGGTGGCGGCCCGATCCAGGTCAGTCCGGCGCCGATCACCGCGGACGCGAAATCGGCGTTCTCCGAGAGGAATCCGTAGCCGGGGTGCACGGCGTCGGCGCCGGCGGCCAGCGCCGCCCGAACCAGTTCGGCGGCGTCGAGATAGCTCGCGACGCGCACCCGGGCGTCGGCCTCGGCGACGTGCGGGGCCTCGGCGTCGGGGTCGGTGTGCACGGCCACGGTGCCGATGCCCAGCCGCCGGCAGGTGGCGAACACCCGCCGGGCGATCTCGCCGCGGTTGGCCACCAGGACGCGGGTGATCACGGCTACATCCGGAAGACGCCGAAAGCCGACGTCCCCTGGATCGGTGCGCTGGCGATGGCCGACAGGCACATCCCCAGCACGGTGCGGGTGTCGCGGGGGTCGATCACCCCGTCGTCGTAGAGCCGGCCGGAGAGGAACATCGGCAGCGACTCGGCTTCGATCTGGGCCTCGACGGCGGCGCGCATCGCGGCGTCGGCGGCCTCGTCGACGGCCTGCCCGCGGGCCTCGGCGGCGGCGCGGCCCACGATCGAGAGCACTCCGGCCAGTTGCGCGCCGCCCATCACCGCCGACTTCGCGCTGGGCCAGGCGAACAGGAACCGCGGGTCGTAAGCGCGCCCGCACATGCCGTAGTGGCCGGCCCCGTAGGAGGCGCCGATGAGCAGCGAGATGTGCGGGACCGTCGAGTTCGAGACGGCGTTGATCATCATCGCGCCGTGTTTGATCATCCCGCCTTCCTCGTAGGTACGGCCCACCATGTAGCCGGTGGTGTTGTGCAGGAACAGCAGCGGCGTGTCGGTCTGGTTGGCCAGCTGGATGAACTGGGTGGCCTTCTGCGACTCGGCGCTGAACAGCACCCCGCGCGCGTTGGCCAGGATGCCCACCGGGTAGCCGTGCACGTCCGCCCAGCCGGTCACCAGCGACTCGCCGTAGAGCGGTTTGAACTCGTCGAAGTCCGAGCCGTCCACGACGCGGGCGATCACCTCGCGCGGGTCGAACGGGATGCGCAGATCCGACGGGACGATGCCGAGCAGATCCTGCGGGTCGGCCAGCGGCTCGCGGGACGGGCCCGGTGCCGGACCGCGCTTGACCCAGTTGAGCCGGGCCACGATGCGCCGCCCGATGCGAATCGCGTCGAGTTCGTCGGCCGCGAAGTAGTCGGCCAGACCCGATGTGCGGGAGTGCATCTCGGCACCGCCGAGGGATTCGTCGTCGGACTCCTCGCCGGTGGCCATCTTCACCAGGGGCGGTCCGGCCAGGAACACCTTGGAGCGTTCCCGGATCATCACCACGTGGTCGGACATGCCCGGCACGTAGGCGCCCCCGGCGGTGGAGTTGCCGAACACCAGCGCGATGGTGGGGATCCCGGCCGCTGAGAGCCGGGTGAGGTCGCGGAACATCCGCCCGCCCGGGATGAAGATCTCCTTCTGGGTCGGCAGGTCCGCGCCACCGGACTCCACCAGCGAGATCAGCGGCAGCCGGTTCTCCATCGCGATCTGGTGGGCGCGCAGGATCTTCTTCAGCGTCCACGGGTTGGAGGTCCCGCCCTTGACCGTCGGGTCATTGGCGACCAGGACGCACTCCACCCCTTCCACCACGCCGATCCCGGTGACGACGCTGGCGCCGACCTGAAAGTCGGTGCCGTAGGCGGCCAGCGGGCACAGTTCCAGAAACGGCGAGTCGGGGTCCACCAGCACTTCGATGCGCTCGCGCGCGGTCAGCTTGCCGCGATCATGATGGCGCTGAACGTATTTCGGGCCCCCGCCGGCCAGCGCACCGGCCAGTTCCGTCTCAAGGTCGGCCAGCTTGGCCGACATCGCCTCGGCGGCCTCGCGGTAGGCCGGCGACGCTGGGTCGAGGGCGCTGCGCAGCCGGGTCACGTCAGGATCGCTTCGGGGATGTCGACGTGGCGGCTGCGCAGCCACTCGCCGAGCCCTTTGGCCTGCGGGTCGAACCGCGCCTGGTAGGCCACGCCGCGCCCGAGGATGCCCTCGATGACGACGTTGACCGCGCGCAGGGAGGGCAGCAGGTGGCGGGTGATCGTCAGCTCGCCCGCCTCGGGCAGCAGCTTGCGCACGGCGTCGGTGGTCAGGGTGTGCGCCAGCCAGCGCCACTGCTCGTCGGTGCGCACCCACACGCCGATGTTCGCCGCGCCGCCCTTGTCGCCGCTGCGGGCGCCGGCGATCGTGCCCAGCGGCACGCGCCGGGTCGGCCCGGCCGGTAGCGGTTCGGGCAGCGCGGGTTCGGCGACGTCGGCCAGCGCCAGGGTCTGTGCTGCGGGCGCGATCAGCACCCGGGTGCCGTCGGGCAGCACGGCCGCGTGATCCACCGCCTCGGCCTGAACGTAGCCGGCGGTGAAGATCCCATAGACCGCGGCCTCAGCCGGCGGGGCGGTGGTGTGAAAGCCCGGATAGCTGGCGAGTGCGAGTTCGACTGCGGCAGAGGAGAATCGGCGTCCGACGGCGTCGGGGTCGGGGTCGCGGACCGTGCAGGTCAGCAGGGCGCTGGCGGTCTGCTCGGTATCGGCGTCGGGCCGGTCGGTGCGCGCCAGCGTCCAGACCATCTCAGCGGGCTCGGCGGACAGCCCGGCCGTCAGCTGCCGGCGCACGAGATCGGCCTTGGCCTCGATGTCCAGACCCGTCAGCACGAAGGTCGCCGTGTTGCGGTAGCCGCCGATGCTGTTCAGTGAGACCTTCAGCGTCGGCGGCGGCGGCTCGCCGCGCACCCCGCTGATCCGCACCCGGTCGGGCCCGTCCTGGTCGAGGGTGATGGTGTCGAAGCGCGCGGTGGCGTCGGGGTTGGCGTAGCGCGGGCCGCCGATCTCGTAGAGCAGTTGCGCGGTGACGGTGCCGACGCTGACCTGACCGCCGGTGCCCGGATGCTTGGTGATCACCGCCGAACCGTCGGGGTGGATCTCGGCGATCGGGAACCCGGCGTGACCCAGGCCGGGGCCCCCGGTGATTTCGGTGAAGAACGCGTAGTTGCCTCCGGTGGCCTGCGTGCCGCACTCGATGACATGACCGGCGACCACCGCGCCGGCCAGACGGTCGTAGTCGTCGCGCTTCCAGCCGAAGTGGAAGGCAGCCGGGCCGACGACCACCGAGGCGTCGGTGACCCGGCCGGTGACCACCACATCGGCGCCGCCGCGCAGGCATTCCGCGATGCCCCAGGCACCCAGGTAGGCGTTTGCGGTCAGCGGGCTGCCCAGTCCGAGCTCGGCGGCCCGCGGCAGCAGGTCGTCGCCCTCGACGTGGGCGACCGACACCGGGACGCCGAGCCGCTGGGCCAGAGTCCGCACCGCGGCGGCCAGCCCGGCCGGGTTGAGGCCGCCGGCGTTGACCACGATGCGCACCCCGCGGTCCTGGGCCAGGCCCAGGCAATCCTCGAGCTGGCCCAGGAACGTCTTGGCGTACCCGCGCTCGGGATTCTTGGCCCGGTCGCGGCCCAGGATCAGCATGGTCAGCTCGGCCAGGTAGTCGCCGGTGAGGTAGTCCAGCGCGCCGCCGGTCAGCATCTCGTGCATCGCGGCCAGCCGGTCGCCGTAGAAGCCCGAGCAGTTGCCGATCCGCACCGCATCCGCCACGCGCGCGGCCTCCCCTCGACGGTCAGGCACCCAAGCAGATCAACACCCAAGCCAACCCACCGGCAGGTTACTGGCCGCGCCGGTCAGCCCGTCAAGGGGTGCGCGCCCGCGGTGACCGGGGGCCGGCGTTTTGGAACCCGCCGAGGTCACGGGCTATCCTTTTCCCAGGCCCGCCGGTTGCGCGTGGCAAAACCCCTGATCAAGGAGAGGGACGTCATGGCTGTGCCCAAGCGCCGCATGTCGCGCTCGAACACCCGCAGTCGGCGTTCCCAATGGAAGACCGAGGCTCCCGGCCTGGTCACCGTGACCGTCGGCGGACGCCGGCACAAGGTGCCCCGCCGGCTGCTCAAGGCCGCCCGCCTGGGTCTGGTCGACCTCGACCGGCGCTGAGGCCGGGCCGCAGCAAATAGCCTGATCAGTCCCCGCGACCCCTAGACTGTTCCTCGTGCGGATTCTTGTGGTCGATGATGATCGTGCGGTGCGTGAATCGCTGCGGCGGTCCCTGTCCTTTAACGGCTATACCGTCGACCTCGCGGAGGACGGTGTCGAGGCCCTCGACGCCATCTCCAGTGAGCGGCCCGACGCGCTGGTCCTCGACGTGATGATGCCGCGGCTGGACGGCCTGGAGGTGTGTCGCCAGCTGCGCAGCACCGGCGATGACATGCCGATCCTGGTGCTCACCGCACGCGACTCGGTCTCCGAGCGGGTGGCCGGGCTCGACGCGGGCGCCGACGACTACCTGCCCAAGCCGTTCGCGCTGGAGGAGTTGCTGGCCCGGCTGCGCGCGCTGCTGCGGCGCACCGGTCCGGAGGAGGCCTCCGAGAGCGCGGTGCTGACCTTCGGTGACCTGACGCTGGACCCGGCCACCCGCGAGGTGCACCGGGGCAACCGGTCGATCAGCCTGACCCGCACCGAGTTCGCCCTGCTGGAGATGCTGATGGCCAACCCGCGCCGGGTGCTCACCCGCAGCCGCATCCTGGAGGAGGTGTGGGGGTTCGACTTCCCGACGTCGGGCAACGCGCTCGAGGTCTACGTCGGATACCTGCGCCGCAAGACCGAAGCCGAAGGAGAACCGCGGCTGATCCACACCGTGCGCGGGGTGGGTTACGTGCTGCGTGAGACACCCCCCTAATGCCCCGACTGAAGCGGCGTGCCCCGGCGATGCGAGTGCCGGAGATCACCACCTCATCGCTGTCGCTGCGGTGGCGGGTGATGCTGCTGGCGATGTCGATGGTCGCGATGGTCGTCGTGCTGATGGCGGTGGCGGTCTACGCGGTGGTCTCCGCGGCGCTCTACACCGACATCGACAACCAGCTGCAGAGCCGCGCGCAGCTGCTCATCGCCAGCGGATCGCTGGCCGCCGACCCGGCCAAGGCCATCGAGGGCACCGCCTACTCCGACGTCAACGCGATGCTGGTCAATCCGGGCAAGTCCATCTACACCGCCAACCAGCAGGGCCAGACCCTGCCGGTCGGGGACCCCGAGAAAGCCGTCATCCGCGGCGAGCTGTTCCTGTCCCGGCGCACCGTCGGCGATCAGCGGGTGCTGGCGATCCACCTGCCCAACGACAGTTCGCTGCTGATCTCCAAGAGCCTGCAGCCCACCAACGCGGTGATGACCAAACTGAAGTGGGTGCTGCTGGCCGTCGGTGGCATCGGGGTGGTCGTCGCCGCGGTGGCCGGCGGCACGGTCGCGCGAACCGGGCTGCGGCCGGTCGGCCAGCTCACCGAAGCCGCCGAACGGGTGGCCCGCACCGACGACCTGCGCCCCATCCCGGTGGTCGGCAGCGACGAACTCGCCCGGCTCACCGGCGCGTTCAACTCGATGCTGCGCGCCCTTGCCGAGTCGCGCGAGCGCCAGGCGCGCCTGGTCGCCGACGCGGGTCACGAGCTGAAGACCCCGCTGACGTCGTTGCGCACCAACGCCGAGTTGCTGATGGCCTCCAGCAGCCCGGGGGCACCGCCGATCCCGGAGAGCGAGCTGGCCGAACTGCGCGCCGACGTCATCGGCCAGATCGAGGAACTGTCCACCCTCGTGGGCGATCTGGTGGACCTCACCCGCGAGGACAACGCGCATGGCGTGACCTTCGAACCGGTCGACATGACCGAGATCATCGACCGCAGCCTGGAGCGGGTTCGCAGGCGCCGCAACGACATTCAGTTCGAAGTCGACATCATCGGCTGGCAGGTCCAGGGTGATGCGGCCGGGTTGTCGCGTGCGGTGCTCAACCTTCTCGACAACGCCGCCAAGTGGAGCCCGCCGGGGGGCACTGTGCGTCTGCGGCTGCATCAGATCGACTCCGCCAACGCCGAACTGGTGGTCTCCGACGAGGGGCCGGGGATCGCGCCCGAGGAGCGCGGACTGGTGTTCGAGCGCTTCTACCGCTCGGCTTCGGCGCGCGCGATGCCCGGCTCGGGTCTGGGCCTGGCGATCGTCAAGCAGGTGGTGGTCAAGCACGGCGGCATGATCCACGTCGGGGAGACCGTGCCCGACGGCCAGCCCCCGGGCACGTCGTTCTTCGTGCTGCTGCCCGGTCGGCCGATCGAGTCGACGTACCACCACGTTTCTGCCCACAGCGAAATCGCTGCCATCAACGGCTCGGCAACCGTTGACCACGCGGAACCACCCAAGGTGTCGCGTGTCGTCTCAGTCGATTCTTAGCGGTTCGGGGCACCCTGGTAGCAGCACAGCAAAACATCGAGTGCCCAGTCCCGACCCGAGCCCAGCGAGAAGTCAGCGAGAGAGAGCCACGCAGCGACCATGACAGACGACCAGCGGTACTCCCCCCCGCCGCAGTCCGGCCAGCCGGGGCCGGGCTACCCCCAGGGCGGCTACCGCCCTCAGCCCTACGACTGGCGCTACCCGGCGGGTCCGCCGGTCCCCCCGGGCTACGACCCCTACCGCGGGGTCCGCGGAGCGCCGGGCGCTCCGCCGCAGCCGGCAAAGCGGTCCCGGCCGGTCGCCCTGGCGGCGGGCGGCTTGGCCATCGCGGTGATGTCGGCGGCCGTCGGCGGCCTGGTGGCCACCGTCGCCGAGCCCGCGGCCCGGCCTGCGACCACGATCTCGGGCTCCGCGCCCAAGGGCGGTGCGGTTCCCACCGCCAACCTGCCGGCCGGGTCGGTCGAGCAGGTCGCCGCGAAGGTCGTGCCCAGCGTGGTCAAGCTGGAGACGAAGATGGGCCGCCAGTCCGAGGAGGGATCGGGCGTGGTCCTTTCGGCCGACGGCTTGATCCTCACCAACAGCCATGTGGTGGCCGGCGCGAAGGACGGGTCCAAGCTGCCGGCGGGGGCCCCGGGAGCGCCGGATGGGCCGGACGGCCCGGGTGGCGCGCTCACCACGCGAGTGACCTTCGCCGACGGGCGCACCGCACCGTTCACCGTGGTCGGCGCCGATCCGGCCACCGACATCGCGGTGGTGCGCGCGGAGGGTGTGTCGGGGCTGACGCCGATCGCACTGGGCTCCTCGGCCCAGCTGCGCGTCGGGCAGGCGGTCGTCGCGATCGGCTCGCCGCTGGGACTCGAGGGCACCGTCACGACCGGCATCGTCAGCGCACTGAACCGTCCGGTGGCAGCCAGTGGCGACGCCTCCAACCAGAACACGGTGCTCGACGCCATCCAGACCGACGCCGCGATCAACCCGGGGAACTCCGGCGGGGCGCTGGTGAACATGAGTGGCGAACTGGTCGGGGTGAACTCCGCGATCGCGACGCTGGGCGGCAACTCCCCGGAGGACCAGAGCGGATCAATCGGTCTGGGCTTCGCCATCCCGGTCGACCAGGCCAAGCGGGTCGCCGATGAGCTGATCAGCACCGGCACCGCCTCGCACGCCTCGCTGGGCGTTCAGGTCAGCAACGACGTCACGACCAACGGCGCCAAGATCGTCGAGGTGGTCAAGGGCGGGGCGGCGGCCAACGCGGGTCTGCCCAGCGGGGTCGTCGTCACCAAGGTCGACGACCGCGTGATCGGCAGCGCTGACGCCCTGGTGGCGGCGGTGCGCTCGCGCGCCCCGGGCGAGAAGCTGACCCTGACCTACCTCGATCCCTCGGGCGCCCCGCGCAACGTCGAGGTCACCCTGGGCAAGGCCGACCAGTGATCCGCGTCGTCGGTGGGCGGCCGGTCACCCCGTTGCGCACTCCGGCCCGCCCGGCTGACCCCGGATATACGGTGACTGTCATGGAAACCCCCGACGGTTCCGCCGGTCGAGCGCTGGTCGTGGTGGTCGATGACCGCCATGCACGGGGCGCTGCCGCGGACCTCAACGGACCGCTGGTCACCGAGCTGCTGGCCGAGGCCGGCTTCGTCGTCGACGGGGTCGTCGTGGTGTCCGCCGACGAGCAGGAGATCCGCAACGCGCTCAACACCGCGGTCATCGGCGGGGTCGACCTGGTGGTCTCGGTCGGTGGAACCGGCGTCACGCCGCGCGACGTCGCCCCGGAGGCCACCCGCGCCGTCCTGGACCGGGAGTTGCCGGGCATCGCCGAGGCACTGCGGGCCTCGGGCCTTGCAGCCGGCAGCGCCGAGGCGGGCCTCTCCCGCGGGCTGGCCGGAATCTCGGGCAGCACCCTGGTGGTCAACATCGCCGGATCGCGCGCCGCCGTCCGCGACGGCATGGCGACGCTGGGCCCCCTGGCCAAACACGTGATCGCCGACCTGTCCAGCCTGGAGATTTGAGGCCGTTGGCCAGGTCCGGCGGCCCGTTTGGCTCATGTGACGTGCATAAACGGCTGAATTGTGACGTTAGTCACACCGGGGTCCGGGCCTGGTGACCGCGGCAGGCCGCGACCGGTCGGATGGTGAGGCGAAGTCGGATGCCGACCGTTCCCCGGAGCGTTCCCGCGAGCGCGGTGCCGGCGGCGGCCAGGAGGACGACGCTCACGATCGTTGGTTGCGGGAAAATGTTCCGCCACACCATCTTTGAGCGATTCGACGGCGCCGTCGCACCCCGTGCGAACCGCACCGCGACGGTTGTGTCCGGGGGGTCGCCTGGCATGCCGCCGTCAGCCCGTGCGGGCACCTCGACAGCGCCGGCGGGTGGCTTGGAGCGGTCCGGCTGCCCGGTTCGCGTTGCCGCATCGAGACCGTGCCGTTATCTTCCTCATGTCAGTGACGACAGCCGCCGGACGGTGGCTGATCGGAACACCGCCGACAGATCGAGGGAGAGCATGAGGGCAGTTGGTCGTGTGCTGGTGGCGGCGATGACCAGGGTCGCGGCGGTGGTCGTGGGGGTGCTCACCGTGGCCGGCGGGCTGCTCGCCGGGGCGGGTAGCGCGCAGGCGGCGCTGGACAATCAGATGACGCTGGTCGACGGCGGGGGTCGCACGCTGACGATCCAGCAGTGGGACACCTTCCTTGACGGGGTGTTCCCGCTGGACCGCAACCGGCTGACCCGCGAGTGGTTCCACTCGGGCAAGGCCATCTACTCGGTGGTGGGCCCGGGTGCCGATGAGTTCGCCGGGTCGCTGGAGATGGGCTATCAGATCGGGTTTCCCTGGTCGCTGGGGGTGGGCATCAACTTCAGCTACACCACGCCCAACATCCTGCTCGACGACGTGAGCATCTCCCCGCTGGCGTTCAACCCGCTGGGCCAGGTCATCACCCCCAACCTGTTCCCGGGGGTCTCGATCAGCT
>VEQY01000021.1 GCA_018882965.1 Mycobacterium sp.
TACTGGGCGGTCGGATCATGGTCCATGGTGGTGGACGTTCCCGGAGTCAAGACCTGTGACGACGGCACCCGCCACACCCTGCCGACGACCTACTCCTGGAACGCCGTCACCAATGTGGGTTGGCGGTCCTTCGTCGACCCCGGCCTGTGCGGAGACGAAGGTGGGATCAAGAACCGGAAGTTCCAGTTGACGCGGATCGGACCGCCGCCCGGCGCCGGCGTCCCGGCGGAGTAGCGGCGGGGGAGGTGATCTCCTGTGCAGGACGTTGATTTCTCGACCTGGATTCCCGGTTGGACATCCCTGGCCTTCGTGCTGGCCTACGGCCTGCTTCTGGTGCGTCAGGCGATCCGGGTACGCAATGCCCGCGAATCCTTTGCCAGCCGGATCCTCGTCACCGGATCCCGCGGGAAGTCCGGGACGGTGCGGCTGATCCACGCGGCCCTTCGGTATAGCGGGAGAACCGCTTACGGCAAGATCACCGGAACGACGGCGGTCGAACTCATCCCAGACGGGACGGAGGTACCGACGGTTCGCTTCGGCGCGGCGGGCATCAGCGAAATGCCCCAGGCGATGATCCGGGCCGCCCGGGCGAAAGCCGAGTACGGCATCTTCGAGTGCATGGCGATCTCGCCGGATCTAATCCACCTGGTCGACGCCAAGTATGTGCGGCCCAGCATCGTGGTGATCCCGACAATCCGTTTGGACCATCTCGAAGACGAGGGTCTGAGCGAACTCGAGATCGGGATGAACATCTTCGAGGCCGTCGCTGACTGCGACTATCTCGTCACCGGTGTCGATCAGCCCGAGCTGCTCGCTCTGTACCGGCAGTGGTGCGAGGCCAAGGGCATCACGTTGATCGAGGCACGACCGGGAGACGAAACGCCGGCGGTGATCGGTCACCATCCGACGAACGTGGAGATCGCCCGGCAGGTCTTGCTCCTTCTGGGACTGACCGCCGGGGAGGCTGAGGCCGGGTTGCTGACAGCGAGTACCGAACCCAACGCCCTGAACTTTCTGTCCGCATCCACCGAGCACGGAATCACAATTGGCCTGGCCGACATCGGTGCCGCCAATGATCCGCAGTCAGCCGCTGAGGCGCTGGCGCAGTGGCCACTCGATGACGACGTCGTGATTCCGATTGTGGCCAATCGTTGGGACCGCCCGCTGCGCTCGGTCGTGTTCGCCGGCGCACTGCTCGGACGCTTTCCGGTGATCGGAATATCCGGAACGGTGTTCCGCTGGGTGAGAAACCTCACGCCCGGAAGGCTTTCCGACGAGCGGCGACCCTATGGGCGAGCGCAGGTGTTCAAGCTCAGCCGTTCGCAGGCAGGTGATCCCGAGCGGCTCGCCCGAACCCTGACCCGACTACTGGGGGAGCCGGGCACCGGCAGGTTCGTCCTGGTCCTCATGGGCAACACCCATGATGCGCAAACTGCTCGCCTGCGGGACACCCTCGCCCAGCGGGGCGTTCGGCTTGAGATGACCTACCAGGACCCGGTGGACTGATCGATGGTCGGGCTGGAAGTCGAGATCGTCCGGGCGACGCTGGTCATCGGACTCACCGTCAGCGGGCTCGTGTACCACTTCACCCGAGTCTCCAGCGGTGGAGTGGTGACGACTCCGTTCCTGGCGCTTCTGGTCATGACCGGCAGGTGGGACGAGATACTCGGGTGGGCGGTCATCGCCCTGCTCGGAGTATTGGCGATCAGACTTGTCGCGACACGCTGGCCGGTTCCCCGGTCGTGGCTGTTCTACTTCGGGATCTTCGTCACGACGGCAATTCACGTGGCCGGGTTGGAGCTGAGCGGATCCGAGACGGCTACGCGACTAGAGGGCCTGGGGCTGTTTCTGTCGGCCGGCCTCTACGTATGCTCAGGGTTGACCGCCTATGACGCTGTGCGGCAGGGCATCGGACGTACCTTTGTCGCGACGGCGCTTGTCACCGCCGCAATAGTCGCAATCATAATTCCGCTGCGGTATGTCACCACCACCTTCGGCGGCCCTCAGCCGATGGTGGTCGAAAGTCCGCTTCGCAACCCCGTCCTTGCGTTGATCTGCGTGGGTATGGCCGTTGCGATGCGGATCGGACCGTACTGGGGGACCGCGGGCATCATCGGGGGTCTGTATCTGCTCAACATCGCCTCCTGGCAGTCGATCCTCGTCGTGGCTGCTTTCGCCCTGATCGGCTCCTGGATCTACCGCTCCCTGGCTGACCGGTTGGGCATCTCCCGCAAGGAACGGCTCTACGTGTTGCTGGCGACGGGCTCACTGATGTCCTGGTTCGGGCTTTTCTGGGCCAGCTGGCTGGGGATTCCCGGGGCAGCCGAAGTATCGGCGTACCCGATCGAACCCTTGATCGTCATCGGCCTGATGATCGGGGAGACCGTGCGCTACGGGGTAGCGCGCACGGTTGCCGGCTCAGCCGTCGTCTTCGCGGTCACTGCCGCCGCCGCCGCGATCCTGACGGCCAATCCGGACCTGACCCTGGTGGTGCTGGCCGCGGCAATGGCCCTGGTCATAGCAATCATCGCGCTCTCGCTGATCCGGGTCAGGCATGAGTGGGCGGTTGCGCTCAAGGGCGGTGACCGCTGGGGAGTGCAGCCGCAGAATCTCTCCGCAATGCTGTCGCCCCGGACACAGATCCGCGCGCTGGACGCTGCGCCGGATTCGGGTAAGGACTCCCCACGTGAATGATCACTTCCGAGCTCCGCGATCTTCAGCCCGGAACCGGTTACCGCTGGGCGAAAGAAGTCGCAACCACGGGTGTGGTTCCTGCCTGACGAGGGACTCCAGCGATACCGGTCACGGGAGTGTGCAGGTCGGCTAGCAGACGCTTTCCGGTGCTGCTCTCGGGCGACCCCGGCAAGGGCACCGCGTAGACGTGGCCGGCGAGGTCAGAGACGTAGGCTGCGGCTGCGTCGAGGTCGACGACGAGGCCGATAGCCTCGCTGAATCCGTCCGCGAGAATTTCCGGGCAGTTGCCGGGCTCGCCGTATGCGGGTAGCGGGGCACGGTTGAGTGTGTTGCCCTTTGGCGGCGCACCACGGTCGGTCCAGTACAGGACGCCGCCGGCGATCTCCAAGTCGATCGGTTCGGGCAGACACTCCCAGAGGATCTCGATATCGGTGCGGTTTCGCGGGGTTTCGCCCTGCGCAATCCGTACCGGGGCTCGAAGGATTTTCCCGACTCCGCCGTCCAACGGCCCCTTCTGCGTCCAGTAAAGATATTCCCCCTCGTCATCGACGGTGATGCCCACGCACTCGTTTTCACTACCGGATTCGTTGACCACTAGGTCGTGAAGGTCACTGCCGTCAAGATGCGCACGACTGACGCGGTGCCCTTCACGATCGCCCCAGTAGAGCCAATCACCATGCAAGCTCAATTGCTTTGGGGTAGTGACAGCACCGGGCGCGGTGAGATCGCGGCGGTCGGTGCCGTCGACATTGATCGCGTGAACGCCGCCGTTGCGGGCGGTGAAGTCAAAGGCGTCTTCGCCGGTCATACCTGGCCGAAGCGACGGCTTTCCCATGGTCGTCCAGTACACGACACCATCGGCACATTGCACGCCGTCGGGGTTCGACCCCGTGTCGGCGAAAACCTGTTCGAACTCGCCGGTCGCCACGTCAATGGTGTAGAAGCGATCGCTTGTAATCCCCAGCGCGATCAGCCTGTGGTACACAGCCGTTCCTTCCCGGCCATTCCTTCCCGGCCATTCCTTCCCGGCCGTCCTTCCCGGCGATACCGATGATAACCAGCCGGGTGCCCACCACCATAAGGTGCGGATGCCGCCTGATTAACCGGCTGAGCAGGGGGTATCTCAACTGACATAATGTGGCTTATCGGCATACGGTAACTGCACGGCATCACCGTGTGCGGGCCGCCGGCCCGGCCCGGCGCTCCCGGATCGCCGTGTGACGACGGCCGACTGACTGGCGCGCGCCCGAGGTGGCGCCCGACGGCCCGAACCCCGGACGGTTGCCGCCCGGGGAACGGCGCGCGGATCCCGCATCGGGTTCCCAGAGCCGCCGGCGGCTCATCCGGTCGCCGGAGTCTGCTGGAAACCACTCCCCGTGGATCACGGGCCCCGTCGCCATTCCGTCACTGTGACGAAACTACCCAAGGGCTCGCGTAGCATTTCGGTTGATGAACATGCCGCGCATTATCTTCAGCTTCTCGATCATCTTCGTCCTGCTGGGTCTCGGCGCCTATCTGCTGACCGGCAGGCAGTCAGTGACCGCGTTGATCCCCGCGATCTTCGGATTGCTGCTCGCCGGCGCCGGCGCGCTGTCGCGGAAGACACCCAAGCACGGCGGTCACCTAGCCGCCGTGATCGGTCTGCTGGGGTTCCTGGGCACCGCACGCAGCTTCGGCAAGGTTCCCGCCCTGCTCTCGGGTGAGCCCGTGCAGCGCGCCTCGGCGGTCGGGGTCCAGGCGGTCTTCGCCGTGCTGTGCCTGATCTTCGTCGGCCTGTGCGTGAAGTCGTTCGTCGACACCCGCAGGGCGCGTACGCAGTCATAATCGACGGATGGCCCCGAGCCGGTTGTCGCCCCTGCGGATCGCCACCGCCACACTGGCCACCGCCGTCGCCCTGACATCGCCCGGGATCGGGTCCGCCGACGACGCGACGCCCCGCTTGCCCGGATTCGTTCCCTCCCCGTCGGACTGGGCGCCGAACTTCTCCGTGTACCCCTACAACCTGTGGCAGATCCGGGTGACGCCGGAGCAGGTCACCGCCGAGCGGGAGGCATGCCAGTGGTTCAACGCCCAGTACGACGCGCTGCGCGATCAGATCTACGGCCTCCAGCGCGATCTGGGTGGCGTTTCGGACGACTGGACGTCCCCTGGTGTCGGGCAACGCGCCGCTGTGGTGAAGGCGAATACCGATCAGTCAGCCGCTTTTCTCGAGCCGCGTGCCCGGGCGCTGTTCATCGTCAACTATCCCGATCGCAGCGAGTATTCACCGCTGTTCCACGGTGACTCGTTTCACTATCTGTGGTTCCAGCTGACGCAGATCAGCGATAAGGTCACCCGCCAGGTTCCGTCCGGGCAGATCAACGCGAACGTTGCCACGATGAACGTCTACGGCTCCGCGATCCGGGACTCCGGAGTGTGTAACGGCGCCTAGGCCGACCACACCACGCGGCCGTCGAGGTAGGTCGCACGCACGTCGATGGAGCCGAGTTCACGCACGGGAGTGGTACGGGGATCACGGCCCAGCCAGACCATGTCGGCGCTCGCCCCCGGCACCAGAGTGCCCCAGCGCTGCTCCGCGAAGGCCTGAAACGCCACCCCGGCGGTGTAGGCCGTCAACGCCTGCTCAATCGGCACGATCTCCTGGGGGGTCCAACCCCCTTCGGGTGAGCCGTCGGGGGTCTGCCGCGACACCGCCACCGCGATGCCTTCCAGCGGGTGGCCGGAAGACACCGGCCAGTCCGATCCGAACGCCAGCCGTGCACCGGACTGCAGCAGGGTCGCCATCCGGTACTGCCGCTCCGCGCGCTCAACACCAAGCCTCGGGATGGTCAGCTCCGTCATCGCGGGATCTAACTGAGCCCACAGCGGCTGCATGTTGGGGATCACATCGAGTCGCGCGAAGCGGCCGATGTCGGCATCGTCAGCCAGTTGCACGTGGGCGATGACCGCACGGCGGTCCCGCGGCCCGTTGTGCCGTGCCACGTACTCGATTGCGTCGAGGGCCTGGCGGACCGCGGCGTCACCGATGGCATGGATGTGAATCTGGAATCCGAGATCATCCACTTGCCGGGCCGCTTCGGCCAGGGATTCACCGGACCAGTTACGCAGCCCGTGGGTGTGCAGCGCCGAGCAGTAGGGTTCCAGAAGCGCCCCGGTTTCGTTTTCCACCACCCCGTCGGCGAAGAATTTCACCGTCTGAGCGCTCAGCAGTACCGATCCCGTCTGCTCGACCCGCTTCCGCGACTCAGTGAACTGACGCACCTGGGTATCGAAGTGGCGGGGATCGGCATAGAGCGCGAGGTTCATGCGCATCCGCAGGCCATCGCCCTCCGCAGCAGCGACATAGGTGTCCACATCGGGCGGCTCAACCCATGCGTCCTGCACCCAGGTCACCCCGCGGGCCAGCAGATAGTCCGCGGCCGCGCGCAGGGCGGCGAGGCGGGCGCGCTCGTCAGAGCGCGGCATCACATTCAGAACCAGGTCGACGGCACCCCATTCTCGCAAGGTGCCCAGCACTGAACCGTCGGGGCGATGGGGTATCTCGCCGAGCACGGGGTCCGGTGTGTCAGCGGTGATGCCGGCGCGGTCGATGGCGACCGTGTTGCACCACACCGTGTGGTAGTCCCAGGCCCGCAGCACCACCGGGCGATCGGGTACGGCGGCATCCAGCCAGCGGGAGTCGAACAGTCCGCCCGGGGCGAGGCTGCTGTCATAGGAGGCGCCGGTGATCCACTCCAGATCCGGATGCTCTCGCGCAAAGGACCCAACAACCGAAATGATCTCATCCACCGAGTGGCACTCACGTACGGCCGGCCCGGCAGCCTCCAGTCCCCCGTTCAGCGGGTGCGCGTGGCCATCGCCGAAGGAAGCCATGAGAAACCCGCCACCCAGATCGACCGTCGCAACAGAGCGTGCAGCGGCCCTCGCGCGGGCTTGTTCGCCCGCAGCCTCAACCAGTCCGTCGGACACCAGCAGCGCGTCGGTGTCACCGAGTCCGGTCCAGACCGTGCCACCGGTGAACAACCGTGAATCGGCGGTCACTGCGAATGAGTTCGGATGAAGTCGACCAGAACACGGGCGACCTCGTCGGAGTAGAGCAGGGACAGGTGTCCGTGGCCGTCAATGGCGACGTCATGTCCCCCGCGCTGGGCGATCTCACTCGTGGTCGGCGGGTGCACGATGTTGTCATGGGTGGAGTAGACACTCAGCGTCGGTGCGACGACGGGGCGATCACGGCGCTCATTGAGGAACTGGCCGTCTTCGCGCAGTTCGCCCCCGACCTTGCCCAGGATCGGTCCTCGCCATTTCACCCCGCCGTGCGGAGTGCCGATGGTGACGCAGTGGGCCACTCGGCGCTCGCCGTCCGGGGTGTGCGAGTACTCCAGGCAGACCAACCCGCCCAGCGAGTGCGCGACCAGCGTGACCTGCTCGGCACCGGTCTCCCTGCAGACCGATTCGACGAACTTGGCCAGCCGCGGCACATTGTGGTGGATCGACTCCGTCCATGGATAGTTGAATCCGAAGAGCGGCCCGAGTTCAGCTTTGCGGAGCTGCCGGGCCAGCCACCAGAAGTCGGCCCGGTTCTGGAAGTAGCCGTGCACGAAGATCACCGGGACCGGCCGGCTCGAGACACGTGCAGGTGCGGATCCCATCCTGCGGCCGACGAGGTAGTAGAGGGGAACGAGCGGCTGGGTGACCATCACGTAGCCGAATTCCCGCAGCATGGCCCGGGCGTGCCGTATCCCCGAGCGGCGGTCGACGTGCCGCGACATCATCAGATATGACGCGAAGAGATAGACCAGCGCACCAGCGGCCAGGGCACCGATGACGCCGATCAGCAGGTACTCGGTGGTCCGCAGCGTCACCGCGCTATGGTATCGAGCCACTCCCGCCAGTCCGGCGCAAGATCGCTGGTCGCCCTGAGCACCTCCAGATCGGCGCGATCACCGGTCTTACAGGCGAATGCCTGCGCGATGCTGGCGGCACCGGCCGGACGGTCGATGACCTCGATCGGGTCATCGGCACACACCGGACCCTCCTCGACGATGCGCAGGTAGGCGCCCGGGCGGCGGGCGGCGGTGAACGCCTTGATCAGGCCGGGTCGCCCCCAAAACCCGGCCAACACGCGACAGGGAGTCCGGGGCGCGGTCACAGCGACCACAGCAGCGCCGATCCGCCATCTCTCACCGATCAGGGCGTTGGTGATATCCAGGCCCGCGGTGGTGAGGTTCTCTCCGAAGCGACCGTTGCCGATGGGAATCCCCAACTGCTGTTCCCACCAGTCGGCATCTTCGCGCGCGTAGGCATAGACGGCCTGCCACGTGCCGCCGTGGTGGACCCGATTCATCACCCTGTCGCCCTCGACCGCGTCTGCGGCCAGGAGGCGGACCCCATCGAACGGCCGTTTGTCGATACCGCTGCCCGCAGCGCCGCTCCACTTCTCCCCCGCGTGCAGATCGGCGGCCACGTTGACCGAGAGCAAGCGCGCGGCCGTCATCGCTGCCCCCGCCGGTAGGCCCAGCCCAACGCGGCGGTGGCCCACCGTCGAGGCGCCAGCTGAACCAGACCCATGCTCACCCGGTTGGACAACCCCGGGGTGATGATGGGCTCGCCGCGCAGGCAGGCGTCGATGCCCTGACGCGCGACGGCGTCGGGGCTCATGATCAGCGCCGAGGGTACCGACAGCGTGGGGCCCTGCTCGGGGTTGTCGAGCATCCGGGTCGCGGTGTAGCTGGGGCACAGCGCGGTGGCAGTCACTCCGTTCTTGCGCGAGCTCTTGGATTTGAGTTCATTAGCCAGCGCCAGGGTGAACGAGAGGACGTAGGCCTTGGAGGCCGCATAGACGTTCTGCTGCGGGATTCCGACCCAGCCGGCGGTGGAGGCGACGTTGAGGATGCGACCGCTACCCCGGGCCAACATGTCGGTGACGAAGAGATGACTCAGCGCTGTCAGCGCGACCACGTTGACCGCCAGCAGATCTTCCTGTTTGGACAGGGCGATCTCGTCGAAGTAGCCGTTGTATAGCAGTCCGGCGTTGTTGACCAGGACGTCGACGGTGATCCCCAGTCCCCGCACGTCGCGATACAGGTTCTGCGCGGCCTGCGCAGCGGCGAGATCGTGCGGCACGACCCGGGTATCGATCCCGTGGGCCGCCATCAACTCGGTGGCCACGACCTGGAGTTTCTCCGCTCGACGTGCGACCAGGATGATGTTGTAGCCCCGCGTGGCCAGCTCGCGGCAGAACTCGACACCGATTCCCTCCGAAGCACCGGTGACAAGGGCCCAGCTACCGTTCACGTTTCCTCCACCTTGAGGGACCTTCGCCGAGCATAACTAGCCCGGGCCGACTGCGACCGGACGCCGGGGATCGGAACTCCATTGCGACCAGGATCCGGGGAACAGCGCGGCGTCGACTCCGGCGGCGGCGAACGCGGCGATCACGACCGACGCGGTGACACCCGAACCGCAGTAGACGCCGACGGTGTCCGCCGCCGTCACACCATCCTCGAGGAGCACCGACGTCAGATCCTTCCGGAACATGCCGTCCTGGTCGAGCAGCGAGGTGCTCGGCCGGTTTCGTGCGCCCGGGATGTGGCCGGCGGCGGCGTCCATCGGCTCGGCGTCGCCGCGGAAGCGCTCCGGTGCGCGGGCGTCGAGCAGCACGCTCGCTGAATCGCCCGCAACCTGCTCGGCATTCAGGGTGAGCCGCGCTCCTCGATAGAGATCGAGGTACGACACAGTCACGTCACCGGGGACCGGATCCTCGCCCGGTCCCGTGTCGAGTCGCCCACCGGCGCGGACCCAGGCCGGCAGTCCACCGTCGAGGATGCGCACGCCGGTCAACCCGGCCGCGGTGAGGACCCACCACGCCCGGGCCGATCCGGCACGGTTCCAGTCGTCATAGACGACCACCGGGTTGCCGTCACGCACTCCCCAGCGGCGGGCGGCCGCCTGCAGGTCGGCACCCCCGGGCAGGGGGTGGCGCCCGCGGCCGGTTCGGGTGTGATCACTGAGGTCCTCCTCCAGCGAGACGTACACCGCTGCGGGAAGGTGGCCGGCCTGGTACTGCTGCCGCCCATCGGGCTGATCCAGACGCCAGCGGACGTCGAGCAGGGTCGGACTCTCCCCCGCGCGCAAACCATCCATCAACTCCTCGGCGGTGATGAGCACCCCCTCGCGCCGACCTACCACGGGTTGAGCGGAATCGGGGTCAGGTGGTCGAGGACCCACTCTCGCGCCAGTGCGGCAACCTGCTCGAGTGCGCCGGGTTCCTCGAACAGGTGCGTGGCGCCCGGAACCACCGCTATGCGGCACTCGGCCGGTATCGCCTCCGCGGCCTGCCGGTTGAGTTCGAGCACGGTCTCGTCCTTCCCGCCGACGATCAGCAGTGTCGGCGAGTGCACGTGGGCCAGCCAGGCACCCGCCAGGTCGGGCCGCCCACCGCGGGACACCACCGCGAAGACGTCCACCCCGGGATCGGCGGCGGCGCGCAGTGCCGCACCGGCCCCGGTGCTGGCACCGAAGTAAGCGACCGGCAGACCGGCGGCGTCGTCGACCGATCGCAGCCAAACCGTGACGTCAACCAGGCGGCGAGCCAGCAGACCGATGTCGAAGACGTTGGCGCGGTCACGCTCCTCGGCGCCGGTCAGCAGGTCGAACAGCAGGGTCGCCAGACCTGCCGACTGAAGCGCCTCGGCGACATAGCGGTTGCGGGGACTGGTGCGACTGCTGCCGCTGCCGTGCGCGAAGACGACGATCCCCCGGGGCTCTGGCGGGACGGTCAGATGTCCGGTGACGGTGGCCCCGGCGGCCTCGACGACGACTTCGTCGTCACGCAGATTCCCGCTGTCGGCCATGCCCCCAATCGTCCTTCCCCGGGTTACGCGCCCGTCTTGGTGTCCTCATCAGCGTCCCCGGAATCAGCCAGCGCACGCGCCACCATTTCTCTACGGGACTCGATCGCGCGCCCGAATTCCTTCAGCAGCAGGGGGTTCTGCTGTACGACCTCCTCGATGGGCTCCCTCTCGACGCGCAGCAGCGTGACCTCATCGAGTGCGTAGTAGGACCCTGTCACCGGACGCCGGATCAGTGCGCTCTGCCCCAGGAACGATCCCCGCTCCAAAGTCGCCGCCTCTGTCTGCACATCCCCGTCGCGATGCGCGGTCAGCACCACGTAGCCGGCGACGATGAACGACAATGCGTCCGGAACGTCGCCGGCCCCCAGGATCAACTCTCCGGCGCCGTAGCATTCCAGGGTCGCGAATGGGACCATCTCCTGCTGCTGGGGCTTGGTCAACCGCAGGACCGGTGTGACCACCTCCCGGATCGCTCCGGCAACCGACTGGGGATCGGTGAAGAAGTCGTCGGCCTCGTCGAGGTGCAGACCGGCACGGCGCGCCGCGTACCAGATCCAGCGCAGGAAGGTCGCCTCAGCCGCGGTGTCATCACCCGGGGAGCGCAGCGGGACGCTGGTGCGATACTTCATCGCACCCTTCGGAATGGCTTCAGGTTGGGCGCCGGGGCGAAGTTGCGGCAGCCGAGAGGCAACGCCGGCCAGCATTGCGCAGACCTGATCGGGATGGTCCTCTACCCCGAAAATGCTCGTCACCTCGAGCGAGAATCGGCCCACCGGCCGGCTCAGGTTGGTGAAGGACTCCTCGGCCAGCACGGAGTTCGGGGTGATCTGTAAGCCCTCGGTGGTTTGAAGGTGCACCGCGCGCCAGTTCACTTCGACGACGCGGCCGACGGCCGCCTTCGTCGCAATCCAGTCGCCCAGGCGGAAAGGCTGCTCGAAGAGCATCAGCAGACCGGAGATGATCTGGCCGACGGAGTTCTGCAGCGTCAGGCCGATCACGATCGAGGTGATTCCCAGGGCGGTGAACAGCCCGCCGACGTGGGCTCCCCAGATGTAGGCGAGGATCAGGCCGGTTCCGACTGCTATCAATCCGAAGCGGACCACGTCGATGAAGATGCTCGGGATCCGACGACGCCAGCTGTTGTCGGGAGCGCTTTGGAACAGCGCCGCCTTGATTCCCGCGAGGATCAGCATGAGGACACTGACGGCAGCCAGGGTGCTGACAATGCGCACGGGCGTCGAGCGCTCCGGCATCTGCGTCGCGCCGAGCATCAACATCAGCAATGCGGCCAACGGCAAGAGGTAGTTGCGCAGCAGGGTGACTGGCCAGAGCAGCACACTCCCCCGCCGGCGCAAGGCATGCTGCCACTCGGTGAGCAGCACCAGTCCGACCGGTAGTCCGATGCAGATGGCTATCGCCCAGTAGAACCAGGAGTCGCTCAATACCGCGCGCATCACCGACGCCCCGTGACGCGCCAGACGGGCTCCTCGCGCCCGGCCACATCGATTCGACCGGCGGATTCGAAGTCCATCGTCTCGGCAAGGACGTCGCGGATGCGGACCGTGGCGTAGATACCGGGCCGTGTCGCACCGTCTTTGATCTGGGAGGCCAGGTTCACTGCGGTACCCCAGAGGTCGTAGATGAACGACGGTTGTGCAACCAGGCCGCTGTTGATGGTGCCGTTGTCGATCCCGGCCCGCAATTGAAGATCGGTGCCGGCTTCACCGTTGGTGCGCTCAACGATCCGCTCGCACTCCAGGGCAAACTCCACTGTGCGCTGGATGTTGTCGAGTCTGGGCACGGTCAGACCGCAACTGCCCATGTAGCCGTTGCGCACCGGCCGGACGCGCTCTATACCGTATTCTTCGCCTGCCGCGTCGAACTGCCGGGATAGTTCACTGGCGATCGCCAGAAAGCTCTCGGAGTCAAGCTCGGTCTGTATGCGATCCAGGCCGACCACGTCAAGGAAAATCACTGACACATTGACGTGCTCGCGGGGGGTGATCACATCACCCCGGCCGACTTTCTCGGCCACCGCATGGGGCATGAGCGATTTGAGCAGTCTGCTGATCTCACTTTGACGCTCGGTGAGGAGATCTGCCTTGACCGCGAGGTTGCGGCTCATCTCGTTGAAACCTTCGGTGAGATCACCGATCTCGTCGCGGGTTTCCACCGGGATAGCAACATTGAAGTCGCCCGCGCTGATCCTGGCGACGCCCGCTTCGAGCCGCCTGATCGGACGCAGGAAAACTCGGGCGAGGACGGCGGCCAGCAGGCACACCACGAAGATGATTGCGGTCGTCGCCAGAACCACCGTCCGGGTGAAGACGGCCTCGGGTGCGAAGGATTCAGCAGTCGTGATCTTGGCGATGATTGCCCAACGCGGATCCCAGGTACCCTCGATCGGCGCATAGGCCTGCACCGTTTCGCTACCGAGGTAGTCCTTGATGATGGTCGTGCTCGTGCGGCCCTTCTCGGCTTCGATCGCACTGTCGGGGGGGACCGGCTGGACCAGGGTCGTCCCGCCCTGACGGATCGCGAGATCGGGGATGTCGGGCGGAGTGCCCGCATCGATGACCCGCTGCCGATACTCGTCCGGGTTCTCCAGGAACAGGCGCGAGTTCGACCGCATCAGCAGGTCCTCGCCGACCAGAATGGTCTCTCCGGTCTGGCCCAGGCCCGACTCGGTCCACTTGCCGTCGAAGGTCATCAGTTTGTTGATCTTGGTGATCGGGAACTGCAGAGCCATCACACCCTGGGGTTTTCCAATCGGCGGGATTGGTGCGACCAGCCACGCAGTGGGCGCCATGGTCGCCGCTTGATAGAGCTCGAAATCGGTCAGCACCACGCGGTCGGTGTCATTCGATGACATGGCCTCCGTGAAGGCGTCTTTGAGTTTCGATCGACTGTAGGGACCGTCGAGGATGTTGGTGCCCAGATCGACGTTCTTGTAGGCGCTGTAGACGACGTTGCCGCGGGCGTCGATCAGCAAGGCGTCCTCGAAGGCGAAGCGGGTCACGATCTCGCGGTAGAACCTGTGGTACTTGATATGGGCGGCCGACCAGGTGCTGCCATCGCGGGCGTCGTCCATCGCAATGGCCTGGTCGTTGGTCGGCAGCTTGGCGGTATAGAAGGACTGCAGATAGCGTTGCGCATTCGATGACGGAAGCAACGCGGGAACGTTCAGCCGGTAACCGGTGTACTTCTGCGTGTCTTTGGCGAAGACGTTGGTGTAGTAGTCCGCAATGAGCCGGTCCTGCTCAGGGGTGATCTGCTCCTTTTGCAACTCATCGAAGCCGGCGGTGAAGTCCCGCAGGGAATCCACTGCGGTGACGCCGCTGGTGTAGATCATCAGCGCATTGCGCAGGTCGGCCACCATGGCGGTCAGATCGCGTTCCTGGGCCGCCCGGATTTCGGTCAGCCGGGTGATCGCCCCGGCGCGCAACCCGTCGCGACCGGTCTTGAACGCGATGGCACCGACGACCGCCGCGGCCAGGACCGTGCAGAGCACCAGCATCAGAATGAGCTTCGACTGAATGCTGACGCGGCTCAACATCCGTCGACCCGGGACACCGGCCAAGCGCGTGCGCAGTGTGCCGCGTTTGCCTGCCTGCTCGGCAGGTCCCTGGTCGGGGTCCTCCGCCATCGGTATCCCTTCAGCCTGGTCACCGGGGAGCCTAGCAGCCCTAGTGACTTCTGATGCCTCTGTTACTGCTGTGAACAGCACGTATGCTTACCGATTGTGGAGTTCGACGAGAACGTCGATGTCGTCGTCGCCGGGTCCGGCGGCGGGATCACCGGCGCGTACACCGCCGCCCGGGAGGGCCTGTCGGTCGCCCTGCTGGAGGCGACCGACAAGTTCGGCGGGACGACCGCCTTCTCCGGTGGCGGCGGCATGTGGTTTCCCTGCAACGCCGTGCTGCGCCGGGCCGGCAGCGACGACACCATCGAACAGGCGCTGACCTACTTCCACGCGGTCGTCGGTGACCGCACCCCGTACGCACTGCAGGAAGCCTTCGTCCGTGGCGGCGCCGAACTGATCGACTACCTGGAGTCCGACCCCACCCCGGACGCCTTCGACTTCACCGTGCTGCCGTGGCCGGACTATTTCGGAGCCGCACCGGAAGCGCGCCTGGACGGCCTGCGTCACATCGCGGCCCAGCCCTTCCCCGACGACCGCCTCGGCCCCTACGCCGGTCTGGTGCGCGGACCACTGGACAACGAGCGGCTCGGCACGCCCGCCCCCGATCTACTGATCGGGGGCCGCGCGCTGATCGGCCGGTTCCTCGCTGCGCTCAGCCGGTTTCCCGACGTCGCCGTCCACCGCAACACCACTCTCGTCGATCTGATCACCCACCGGGGCCGGGTCGTCGGCGCGGTTTCCGAGCGGGACGGGCACCGGGTGCGGATCGGCGCGCGCCGCGGGGTGCTGCTGGCGGCCGGCGGGTTCGAACACAACCCGGACATGCGGACCGAGTACGGCGTGCCGGGCCGCCGCGAAGACAGCATGGGCGCGCCGGGCAACACCGGGTTGGCCCATCGGGCGGCGATCCGTATCGGGGCGGCCACCGATCTGATGGACCAGGCGTGGTGGTCTCCGGGACTGACCCATCCCGACGGACGCAGTGCGTTCGCGCTGTGGTTCACCGGCGGCATCTTCGTCAACCAGGCGGGCCGACGATTCGTCAACGAGTCGGCACCCTATGACCGCATCGGCCGGGTGATCATTGCCGAGATGGCTGCCGGGCGGCTGAGTCTCCCGTTCTGGATGATCTATGACGACCGGCGCGGCGAGGTGCCCCCGGTCAGAGCGACCAATGTCTCGATGGCGGCCACCGAGCGCTACCGCGAGGCCGGACTCTGGCGCACGGCGGACACCCTCGAGGAACTGGCCGCGCTGGTCGGGGTATCCGCTCCTGGGCTCTCAGAGACCGTCGCACGCCACAACGGCATGACCGCGGACGGGACCGACCCCGACTTCGGCCGCGGCGAGGAGGCCTATGACCGTGCGCTGCTTCAGGGCAGGCCGCCGCTGGTGCCCATCGACACCCCGCCCTTTCACGCCGCCGCCTTCGGTCTGTCGGATCTGGGCACCAAGGGCGGACTGCGCACCGACGCCCACGCCCGGGTTCTCGACACCGCCGGCAGACCGATCGAGGGCTTGTACGCGGCCGGAAACACCATGGCGGCGGTCAGCGGGACGACCTACCCCGGCGGGGGCAATCCCATCGGCGCATGCATGTTGTTCAGCCATCTGGCCGCGCTGGACATGGCCGGAGCGCCATAATCCCATTCATGGGACTGCGACCGGCATCCTGGGCCGTCTGTGTCGCCGCCGCGGTATCGGCTGGCGGGGTCCTGGCGGTCGCGCCGGCCGGCGCATCGGGCAACTGGGCGCTGAACGGGGTCTTCACCGCCACCTCCAACGGCGAGTGGGCCAGGACCAACGATTTCTTCCACGACGAGAAGACCGTGCGAGCACTGTGGACCATCTCCTCGCAGTGCAGCTATCCGACCGAGTGCACCGGAACGGTCAGCAGCAACCAGGGCTGGTCCGCGCCGATCTACCAGACCGGCGGCGAGTGGTACGTCAAGCGGGTGGTGCCGAACTGGATACCGTGCCAGGACGGCTCAACCGCCGACGGACTGCAGACCTTCCGGTTCAAGAGAATGACACCCGATGGGGCCAACACCGATCCGACCTCCAACGTGCTGGTCGGCGAAGACGTCACCCTCGGTCCCAGCGGAGCCTGCGGCCGCAGCCTGCCGCTGTACATCACGATGCCGTTCAAACTCGCCCTGCAGGCCTGAGCCCGCGCTCTCAGCCGGTCGCCAGCAGATCTTCCCAGCTTCGCTCACCACCACCGGGGGCCAGGCCCTCCTGCCGGTACACGCCGCCGTCGGGGGTGGCGAATCGGCCGGTGGCCGGGTCATAGGTGGCGATCGCGACTGAAGGTCCGGCACTGGGTCCGGCACCGTCGAAGGAACTCGGCGCGACCACCGGGGCGCCGTTCGCAGGCGGGGGCGGGGCCGGTGCGGGCGGGGGCGCGGGCGCGGGCGGAGGCATCGGCGTGCCCTCCAGGGGGCCGTAGATGTTGTCCTGGAAGGTGACCCGATCATCAGGTGGAACGCCCTGGGCCAGCAGGTTGGGGTCAACCGGGTAGGGACCCAGAGCATGCTGGCGCATCGCCAGCGGCACGAACTGCTGATCGCTCTCGCAGATTTCGACGGTGGGCGCCCGCTTGCCGGGCTGCCCCATACAGGGATAGTTGCGCGCTCCACGCACCGCGATAGGCGAGTCCTGGGGCAGCTTGCAGTACAGGCCGTCGGGGGTGTCCGCATCGGAGAGATCGAACGGCGAGCGCCACGACGACGGTGGCAGGAAGCCGACCGTGCACGCCGGCGGGTCGCCGATGGTCAGCGTGAAATCGCCCTGGGTGAATCCGACGGGGTTGTTGCTCGGCAGACCGACGGACTGGGTCGAGGCGATGAAGGGCGGAAGCAGCACCAGCAGCTGCTCCAGCGACGGGTTGTAGGTCACCGCGATCTGGCTGACGGTGGTCAGGTTGGCCAGCAGCACCGGCAGCGTCGGCTTGACCTGATTGAGCAGCCGCGAGACCTCGTCGAGGGTGCCCGGCCCCTCGGCCAGCACGCCGCGCAACTGCGGGTCGTTCTCGGCGAGTTGCCCGGTCACCCCGGCCAGGCTGCGCGCCCAAATGCGCAGCGCGTCACTGGAGAGCACCTGACCGTCGAGCAGCGGGCGGGCATCATCGAGCAGTGTCCGGACGCGGTCGGCGACCCCGTTGAGGTCGCCGGCGACCGTCGAGGTGCTGTCGAACAGGGTGGCCAGTTCGTCACCGGATCCGTTGAGCCCGATGAAGGTTTCGTCGAGTAACTGGCTGATCTTGTCCTCGGGAATGCTGTCCACCAGCGCGCTGACCTGATCGAGCATCGGCCCGACCGCCTGCGGCACGGTGGTGTCGTTCGCGGGGATCACCGAGCCGTCTCGCAGGAAAGGACCGGAGTCGGTGCGCGGCAGCAGGTCGACGTACTGTTCGCCGACCGCCGAGACACTGAGCACGCTGGCCTGCAGATCGGCGGGAATCTTCGGCGAGGTCGCCAGCGACAACGTTGCCTCTGCGCCGGATCGGGTGGCCCGCACACCGGTGACCTTGCCGACCTGAACCCCGCGGTAGGTGACGTTGGCGAACCGGTACAGGCCGCCGGTTTCGCGCAGTTCCAGCTTGACCGTGATTCGGCCGATTCCCAGCAGGGTCGGAGCCTGCATGTAGACCAGGACCATCGCCGTGATCCCGATGACCGAGGCGATCGTGAAGATGATCAGCTGGGCCCGAACGAAGCGCGTCAGCATTACCCGCCTCCGCTCGTCGGAGTGGGCTGCCCGTCGGCACCGGGCGGCAGTTCGGGAACGGCGACTTGAGTAGGCGCCGGGCTCAGCGGGGCGTTGAGCGGATCGTAGGTGTACGTCGCGTACCACGGATCCCCCGGCGCAGGAACCAGCTTGGCCCCCTCCTGGCCCCAACTCGTCCCCAGCATGAGGGTCTTCTTCAACCTCGGCACCGTCAGATCGAAGATCAGGAATTGATTGAGGTAGTCGCCGCGGATCGCCCGGTCGATCGTCGACTGGCCGTACGGGAAGGCGGACAGGAAGTAGGCCAGCGCCTGGTCGAGTTTCGGCCCGACGTCGGCCAGGGAACGCAGGGTGGGTTCGAGATTGCGCAGGTTGCGAACCAGATCTGCCTGAGTGTCGCTGAGCAGGTCGTTGGCCAGCCCGCCGAAATCGCCCAGCTTCTGCAGGGCTGTGGTCAGCCGTGGCCGCTCGGCGACCAGGACATCCAGTGCCGGAGGTATCCGGTCGAGCGCCCGGGTCAACACCTCGCGCTGAGCGGCGAAGGTGCCGGCCAGGCGATTGAGTTCGACGACGGTGGCGTTGATGCTCTCCCGCTGGTCGGCCAGAATGCCGACGAAGTCGTTCAGCTGGGTCAGGAGGTCGCGAATCGGCGCCTCCCGCCCGTTCAGAGCCGCGTTGAGTTCCCTGACGATGTCGCCGATCTGACCGACCCCGCCGCCGTTGATGACCACCGAGAGCGCCGACAGCGTCTGCTCGGTGGAGGGGTAGGTCGAGGACCTGTTGAGGCCCAGCGTGGCCCCCGGCGCGAGCCGCCCACTCCCCGACTGGCCCACCGGCGGGTCAAGGGCGAGATGCATCGATCCGAGGAGGCTGGTCTGACCGATCTTCGCCACCGCGTTCGCGGGGATGACGACATCGGGTTTGACGGAGATCTCGACGTTGGCATGCCAATCGCGCACCGTCAGCGCATTCACGCTGCCCACCACGACATCACCAAGGAACACCGGTGAATTCGGTTCCAGGGTCCCGACATTGGCGACCTCGACGGTGTACTTGACCGCTTCCAGGCCGCGACCCACCGTGCCGGGCAGCGGCAGCGAGTTCAAACCGCCGAAACCGCAGCCTGCGACACTCGCAGTCATCACCGCGAGCATCGCAGCGCCCAACCGGGACATCCTTGTCGTCATGATGGCGGTGCGCTCTCAGCGGGCAGCAGCATGTCCTGCAGGGTCGACGCCGTCGTGGGTGCCGGCGGTTCGGGACCCCGCGGCACGCCGGGCGGGATGGGAGCACCAGGGAACAGTGCCGGCTGCGGGTCCGCGGGCAGGCCGTCCGGGGCGTAGACCCCCGGGGAGCCGCCGGGCGGGACTCCCCAGCCGATCGGAGGCGGCACGTCGCCGTTGAGGCCGGTGTAGGCAGACACCGACGGCGGCAACGGTGGCGGGTCAGCAGTTCCGGCGCCGCCGGGCGCCAGTTGCGGCTCGGAATAGATCAGGTTCTCCGGGCTCGGCGACTTGCCCAGGTACGCGTTGAACGGAATCGGCGCGTAGTTGAAGTTGAGCAGCCGCAGTGCCGGCCCGAGGTACTGCGTGCACAGCTTCGCCGTTTCTGACGCCGTCGCATTCTCGATGGCGCCGATCGCCGCGCAGATCACCTGAATCGGATTGGCGAAGTTGGCCGGGGCGAACGCACCAAGTGCGCTACCGGTGTCCGGGTTGTAGATGTTGTAGCTGTTACCGATCGCATTCGGTGCCACGTGTAGCAGATTCTTCAATGCCATCTGGTTGGTGCTGATGTTCCCGACGATGTCGGTCAGCCGCTCGATCTGTTCGGTGGCCTGGTCTCGAGTTCCGGCTACAAAGCGTTTGACGTCACCTAGGGCGCCCGACAGATTGGTCAGAGCGCCATCCAGATCCGAACGGCTGCCGTCGAGCACGCTGCTCACAGTGGCCAGCCGATCCTGAAACTGCACGATCTGAGCGTTACTGTCCCGCAGAGCGGTGACGAAGGTCTGCAGGTTCTTGAGGACATCGACGAGGTTGCCGCTACCTTCTCCCAGGATGCGGCTCAAACCCGACAATTGCCTGACGGTTTCCCGTAACTTCGCGCCGTTGCCCTGCAGCGCATCAGCGGTGCTGGTGATGAAGCGCCCCACCGAGGTGGTGGACACCTCACTACTCGGGCCGAGGTCCGTCGCCAGCCGCATCAACTGCGCTTTGACCTCATCCCATTCCACCGGAACCGCGGTGCGTTCCAGGCCGATGACCGCTCCGTCGCGCATCACCGGTCCGGTGGTCTCGTAGGAGGGCGCCAGTTGGACGTAGCGCGAACCGATCAGATTCTCCGAGACGATGATGGCCTTGGCGTCAGCGGGAATCGGTACATCATGATCGACGGCGAGCGTCAGTCGGGCCTTGGTTCCCTGCGGCTCGATTGCCTTGATCGACCCCACCTTCACACCGGCGACGCGAACATCGTCGCCACGATAGATCGCGGTAGCGCTGGTGAAGTACGCCGTGATGGTCTTGGGCTTGAGCACCGTGGTGCGCACCAGCATTCCCACACCGGCCGCCAGCAGGACGGCCAGGATCGCGGCGGTCACCACAGCGACGGCTCTAGGTGGACGGTTGCCGGGCATCACGGTTCACCCCAGCGCTCGTAAGGCTGCGGGATGCCGTTGTACGGGAACGGGATCTCCGAGCGGGGACCGGCATTGTCCGGAGGCTGGCCGGCGTTGACCCCGCGCCGGAACCCGAAGATGTAGTCCAGGAATGGCTGCAGTGTCTGCCCGGGCAGCAGGTTGGCGACAAACGCGTTGTAGTAGAAGCCGTTGTTGACGGCCTCAGCTTGAGTTACCTGGAACTTGGCCAGCCCTGACATCGCCTTGCCGATGTTGTCGTTGTTGCGCTGCAGCATCTCCGAGACCGCATTGAGCTTCTCCAGCGCGGGGGCGAGTTCCTGTTCGTTATCCGCGACCACACCGGAGAGCTGCTGCGCCAGGGCAGAGGTACTGGCCAGAAGGTTCACGATGGCGTAGCGACGTTGCTCAAGCACGCCGAGCAAGTCGTTGGCATTGAGGATGAGCGTGTTCACCTGCTCACTGCGGTCGGAGAGGACGCGGGTGACATCTGCGGCACTCTTGAGCAGACCGGCCAGCGAGTCGTTGCGCTCGTTGAGTGCGCGCGAGATCCGGCTCAGGCCGTCGAACGTCGGTGACAGCTGCGGAGCGAGCCTGTCGATGGTCGCCGCCAGGGTATCCAGCGACTGATTCAGCGCAGCGGTGTCGGTCGACCTCGTATTAGCGGTGAGCTCGCTGATGGCGTCGTTGAGCGAGTACGGCGAGCCGGTACGCGTCACTGGAATGACATCGGACGACCGCAGCGTTCCCTTACCGCTTGATTCCAGGGTGAGCAGGCGCTGGCCCAGCAGCGTGCCGGTCCGGATATGCGCGGTGGTGTCCGAACCCAGCCGGACTCTGCCGTCGACCATGAAGGTCACCAGTGCTTTGCCCTGCTTGAGTGCCACCTCGGAGACGGTGCCCACCTTGACACCCGAGACCCTGACGTCGTTACCGGGGGAAAGCCCGCCGGCGTCGGTGAAAAGCGCCTGATGGCGGATCGACGTCGCCAGTTCGACCAGCCGCTGCGGCTGCAGGCCGACGGTGATGACGAGCAGGATCAGCGCCAGGCCGATGAAACCGGAGCGGACGAGTTTGGAGCCGCGGTACTTCTGGATCACGGGTCAGAACACCTCCCGGTGTGCTGCACGATCCACGGGAAGACCGCGGTGCGCCCCTGCAGATCGGTCACCCGCAGCGACAATCCGCAGAGGTACTGATTGATCCAGCTGCCGTAGGAACCGAGCCGGACCAGTTTGCGGAAGTTCTTGGGCGCCTTCTGCAGGGCGATGTCGAGCGACTCCTTGTCCGAGTCCAGGATCGGCGCCAGCCTGCTGAGCTGGTCCACACTGCCCGCCAGGGGTGCGCGCCCTTCGGTGAGCAGATCCGCCAGCGACGCGGTACCGCTGTCGAGGGCGGCGATGGCGTCTCCGATCGGGTCGCGATCCGCGGCCAGGCCGGTGACCAGTTTCTCCAGCCGGTCCACCGCTCCGGAGAACTTGTCTCCGTCCGTGGCGATGGTCTTGAGCACCGCGTTGAGGTTGTCCACGAGCTGCTGCACGGTCTGGCTGTTGTCGGCAAGGGAATTGGAGAAGTCGGAGGTCTTGGCGAACAGCGACTCGAGGTTGCCGTCCTGGCCCTGCAGAATCTGGATCAGCGAGTTGGTCAGCGCGTTGACCGCCTGGGGGTTGAGACCCTGGACGACGGGCTTGAGCCCACCGAGGAGGAGGTCGAGATCCAGAGCGGGCGCGGTGCGTTCGCTCGAGATGACCGATCCGGGCGGCTGGATGCGGGTCGATCCCGGGGCATCGAGCAGTTCCAGGAAACGGTCACCGACGAGGTTGAGGTAGCGCACCGCCACCTTGGTCCCCGAGGTCAGCACGATGTCCCGATCAGCGCCGAAACCGACGATCACCGAGTTGTCGGGTTGCAGGTCGACACTGTTGACAGTTCCGACCCGCACACCGGCGACGCGTACGGTGTCACCGGCCTTCAGGCTCGACACGTCGGCGAACACCGCCGAGTATTTGTTCTCCGGCCCGGACCGGTACTGACCGAAGATGGCGAACAGCAGCGCGGTCACCAACAGCATTGCGGTGCCGAATACGGCGACCTTGACCAACGTCTTCGTTGAGCCCGTCATCCCGGCTGTCCCATCTGCGGGGTGTTGCGGGGCGGGCCGTCCAGTGGACCGAACAGGGCTTGTTTGAGCCCGTCGGAGTTCAGCAGGATTCCCTGATTTCCGTACTGGGCCTGATTGGCACCGATGTCGGTGACGACGAAGGGAACGCGGCGCTCGAAGGGGACGTTGGGCAGATCCGAGCACTGCGGGCCACCCTTGGCGGCGACCTTGGGCAGGTTGCCCGGGTAGCGGTAGCGCTCGCGGCCCAGGAAGAAGGACTGCAGCAGCACCGCACCGGGCAGGGGGATTCCCGGTCCGGTCGCCAGCGGGATCAGGCCGGCCAGGCCGCAGGTCAGTGCCGGGTTGTATTCGTTGGTCAGATCGGTCGTCGGCACCAGCAGATGGATCACGTCGGCCAGCGGCTGGCGATTGGTGGACAGGACCTCGCTACCGATATCCGCCAATCCGATCGCACTGATCAGCAGTGTGTCGAGGTTGTTCTGCTGGTCGATCACGGTGTCGCTGATCTTGGTCACGTTGTCGACGGTCGCAAGCAGATCCGGGGCGGCGTCGCCGAACGCGCCGAACACCTCCGGTGACACGGCCAATGCGTGATTGAGGTTCGCCAGGCTCGGGTTGATGGTCGCCAGTGCGGTGTCGAGGTCGGCGAGCCCCTGACCGAATTTGTCCCCCCGGCCGTCGAGGGATTTCGCCAGTGCTCCCAGGGTCTGGTTCAACTTGACCGGTTCCACCTTGGCCAGGACTTCGACGAGGCGTTCGAAGACGGTGTTGAACTCGACGGTGACTCCGCCGCCCTGGATGACCGTGCCGGCGGCCAGCGAGGCGGCCGAGGGGTCGGGCGGCGACACGAGTTGGACGAACTTGGATCCGAACACCGTCGAGGAGGTGATCTCGGCCCCGACGTTGGCCGGGATGGCCGATACCGCGGCCGGATCGATTGCCAGGCGCAGCGCCGCGCGGCCGTCGGGCAGCGGGTCGATCGACGCGACCTTGCCGACCTGGGCCCCGTTCAGCTTGACCTTGGCGTCGGGGTACATGACCAGTCCGGCCCGATCGGTGAGGACGGTGACCGGCAACGTGTTGCGGAAGCTGTCTTGGAACAGCCCGACGGCCAGGGCGACGATGGCGGCCAGGGCGACCACGGTCAGCAGACCGGTCAACGGCCGGACGTAGCTGCGGGCGCCGAAGTGCCGCCCGGGGCGGGCCGCGATCGGCACGGCCGCGCTCTCCGTCTCGGATCGGTCGGCCGGTCCCGGGCCGAGGTTTGCCGTCACCGCCGCTCCCCTAGCCCGCCAGGTTGAAGTTGCCGTTGGAGCCGTAGACGGCCAGGGAGACCAGCAGGGTGACCGCGACGACGACGACCAGCGACGTCCGCACGGCGTTGCCGACCGCGACACCGACGCCCGCCGGTCCCCCGGAGGCGAAGTAGCCGAAGTAGGTGTGGATCAACAGGATCGTGATCGCCATCAACACCGCCTGGAAGAACGACCACAGCAGGTCGATCGGGTTCAAAAAGGTGTCGAAGTAGTGCTTGTACAGTCCGGCGGACTGCCCGAAGATCACCACCGTCACGAACTGACTGGCCAGGAACGACAGGATCACCGCGATCGAGTACAGCGGAGTGATCGCCGCCATCCCGGCTACCAGCCGGGTGGACACCAGGTACTCCACCGGACGGATGCCCATGGATTCCAGGGCGTCGATCTCCTCGTTGATCCGCATGGCCCCGAGTTGAGCGGTCACGCCGGCGCCGAAGGTCGCGGCAAGCCCGATGCCGGCCACCACGGGTGCGGAGATCCGGACGTTGATGAACGCCGCCAGGAACCCGGTCAGCGCTTCGATTCCGATGTTTCCCAGGGACGCGTAGCCCTGAACAGCCAGCGTTCCCCCGGCCGCCAGGGTGAGGAAACCGACGATCGCCACCGTGCCGCCGATCATGGCCAGCGTCCCGGCTCCCATGCTGATCTCGGCGATCAGCCGGATGACCTCGCGGCGGTAGTGCACAGCGGCGTGCGGCATCCCCGCAATGGCTTTGCCGTAGAACAGAATGTGATCTCCGATCCGGCCGAAGAACCCGGCTGGTCGGCGGATTTGGCGTGCGATGCGCGGGTAGGTCGCGCGAAGGGAGGTCAGTGTGCTCATCGGTCAGCCCGTCGTGAATCGGATACCGATGGCGGTCACCACCACGTTGACCACGAACAGCGCCATGAACGCGTACACCACTGTCTCGTTGACCGCGTTGCCGACGGCTTTCGCCCCGCCGCCGCTGATCATCAACCCGCGGTAGCAGGCCACCAATCCGGCGATCAGACCGAACAGCGCAGCCTTGATGCACGAGATGATCACCTCGGGCACCCCGGTCAGCAGCGTGATGCCGGCGGCGAACGCACCGGGGTTCACATCCTGGACGAACACCGAGAAGACATAGCCACCGGAGATGCCGATGATGCAGACCAGCGAGTTGAGCAGCAAGGCCACCAGGCCCGACGCCAGCACCCGCGGAGTGACCAGTCGCTGGACCGGGTTGATACCCAGTACCTCCATGGCACTGATCTCTTCGCGGATGGTCCGGGAACCCAGGTCGGCGCACATCGCCGTGGCGCCGGCGCCGGCCACGATCAGCACGGTCACCAACGGACCCACCTGGGTGACCGCACCGAAGGCTGCGCCGGCCCCGGACAGATCCGCGGCACCCAGCTCGCGCAGCAGAATGTTGAGGGTGAAGCTGACCAGGACCGTGAAGGGAATCGCGACGAGCAGCGTGGGAGCCAACGACACGCGCGCGACGAACCAGAATTGGTCGAGGAACTCGCGCCAGTAGAAGGGCCGCTGAAACAGAAACCGGACGGCGTCGGCGGACATGGCAAACAAGCCCCCGACGGCCTCCATCGGACCGGAGACGCCCCTGCCCAGCGCAACGCCCGGAGACCATCTATCCGCAGCCCTGTCCGCCATTGCTCCCGCAATGTATGCGAAGAACATGGCGGAGGGGCCGGAATCGGGCTACTGGTCGGGCACAATGAGCAGGTCTTACCCGGCCCAACGAGGAGGGATCCGCCATGGCGACCTTGCAGCGCTACGCCGACCGCCGCGTGCTGATCACCGGCGCCGGTTCGGGCATCGGCCAGGCCTGCGTTCTGCGCATCCTCGACGAGGGCGGGCGGGTCGCCGCGGCCGACATCAGCGAGTCCGGCCTGGCCGACACCGTCGCCAGAGCGGGCGGGGCCGCCGACCGGCTGCACACGGTGGTGATGGACGTCGGCGCCGAGGACTCGGTCACGCACGGCGTGCGCCGCGCGGTCGAGGCCCTGGCCGATTCCGGCGCTGATCCTGGCCTCGACACCCTGGTGAACGCAGCCGGGATCCTGCGGTCGGCACGCCTGCCCGACACCTCCCTGGCCGACTTCGAGCACGTTCTGCGGGTGAATCTGATCGGCACCTTCCTGGTCACCCGGGAGGCGATCGCGGCGCTGCGCAACGGGGCCGCGCCGGCCGTGGTCAACTTCAGTTCAACCTCGGCGCACTTCGCGCACCCGTATATGACGGCCTACGCCGCCTCCAAGGGCGGGATCCTGGCGATGACCCATGCCCTCGCGGCGGAGTTCGCCAGGGAGGGGATCCGGTTCACCTCGGTGCAACCCGGCTCGATCTCCTCCGGGATGACCGACGGCACCGGGGAGTCCCGGCAGAGCGTCGGCCCCGGCCTGCCGGCCGACGCCGACATGCGGCTCTTCGCCAAGGTCGCACCGGCCCTGCGGCTGCCGGAGCGGGCCATGTTCGCCACCCCCGACGCGGTGGCCGCGGTGGTGGCCATGCTCGGTAGCCCGGAGGCTTATTTCGTGACCGGCACCGAGGTCCGCATCGACGGCGGAGCCCACATGTGACACCGCGTGACCGCGAATCTGTTGCGGATGCTGGACAAATGGGCCATGGTTTAGGCCACGGTTCAGGCCCACTGGACGAGTTGCCGGCAAGGCTGCTCCCAAAGCCCCCAAGGAGGACGGCTTCTGACCGAGACGGGCGCCACCACGACCCGGCACACCACCTCCCAACCCGGCCCCGATCGCGGGGGCGGGCGTCCGGTCGTCGAGATCGATCACGTGACCAAGAGATTCGACGACTACGTGGCGGTGGCCGACGCCGATTTCGCGATCGGTGCCGGGGAATTCTTCTCGATGCTCGGCCCATCCGGGTGCGGTAAGACGACCACCCTTCGGATGATCGCCGGGTTCGAGACGCCGACCGAGGGCGCGATCCGTCTTGAGGGTGTCGACGTCTCCCGGGTGCCGCCGAACAAGCGCAACGTCAACACCGTGTTCCAGCACTACGCCCTCTTCCCGCACATGACGGTGTGGGACAACGTCGCCTATGGCCCGCGCAGTCAGAAAAAGGATAAGGAGGAGGTGCACCGGCGGGTCGATGAGATGCTCGACGTCGTTCGGCTCAGCGACTTCGCGCTGCGCAAGCCGGCTCAACTCTCCGGCGGCCAACAGCAGCGGGTCGCCCTGGCGCGGGCCCTGGTCAACTACCCCAGCGCACTGCTGCTCGACGAGCCGCTCGGGGCACTGGACCTCAAGCTTCGCCACGTCATGCAGTTCGAACTCAAGCGCATCCAGCGCGAGGTCGGCATCACGTTCGTCTACGTGACGCACGACCAGGAGGAGGCGTTGACGATGAGTGACCGGATCGCGGTCATGAACGCCGGCAAGGTCGAACAGATCGGCACCCCGACCGAGATCTACGATCGGCCCGCATCAGTGTTCGTCGCGGGGTTCATCGGGCAGGCAAACCTGTGGCACGGCCGCCAGACCGGTCGCGCCAACCGCGACTACGTCGAAGTCGACGTGCTGGGGAGCACGCTTCGGGCGCGGCCGGGTGAGACCACCATCGAGACCGGTGGCCAGGCGACCGTGATGGTCCGGCCCGAACGCGTCCGAGTCTCGATGCAACAACCGGAGGGCACCGACACCGGCCAGGTCTGTGCGGTCCCGGCCACGGTGGCCGACCTGACCTTCCAGGGTCCGGTGCTGCGGCTGTCGCTGACCGCCGGCGACGACACCGCCATCGTGGCCCACGTCGGCCCCGAGCAGGATCTGCCCCTGCTGCGGCCCGGCGATGCGGTGTTCGCAGCGTGGTCGGCCGACGCCGCCCTGGTGCTGCCGGCGGCCGACATCCCGACCACCGAGGATCTCGAAGAGATGCTCGAGGACTAACCGGACATCTCGAAAAGACGCTCGAGGACTGACAGAAAGGCGATACCTGATGGCTCACCAGATCAACCCCCGCGTTCGTGCCCGGCTGACCTCCCGCCGCCGGTTCATCGGCGGCGGTGCCGCCGCCACCGCCGCGATGGTGCTGGGGCCCTCGTTCCTAGCCGCCTGTGGTTCGGACAAGTCCACACCGGGAACGGCCAACGCGCCCTCCGCGCCCAGCGATGACGGGAGCGCGGCCACCGGGAAGCTTCGGATCTCGAACTGGCCGCTGTACATGGCAGACGGTTTCGTGGCGGCGTTCCAGACCGCGACCGGGCTGACGGTGGACTACAAGGAGGACTTCAACGACAACGAGGAGTGGTTCGCCAAGAACAAGGAGGCGCTGTCGCGCAAGCAGGATATCGGTGCTGACCTCGTCGTGCCCACCCAGTTCATGTCCGCGCGGCTGATCGGCCTGGGCTGGCTCAACCCGATCAGCGACGCCCGCTGGACGAACAAGAAGAACATGCGGCCCGACCTGCTCAGCGCCAAGGCTGACGAGGGCCGCAAGTTCACCGCGCCGTACATGTCCGGCATGGTGGGGCTCGCCTACAACCGCGCCGCCACCGGCCGCGACATCACCAAGATCGACGACCTGTGGGATCCCGCCTTCAAGGGCAAGATCAGCCTCTTCGCCGACACCCAGGACGGTCTGGGCATGCTCATGATCTCCCAGGGCAACTCGGTACAGGACCCCAACATCGAAGGTGTGCGCAAGGCTGTCGACCTGGTCAAGGAACACAAGGACAAGGGACAGATCCGCCGGTTCACCGGCAACGACTACGCCGACGACCTGGCCGCCGGAAACATCGTCATCGCGCAGGCCTACTCCGGCGACGTGGTGCAGCTGCAGAACGACAACCCGGACCTTCAGTTCGTCGTGCCGGAGTCCGGCGCAACCAGCTTCGTCGACACGATGGCGATCCCCTACACCACGGAGAACCAGAAGGCCGCTGAGGAGTGGATCAACTACATCTACGACCGGGCCAATTACGCCAAGCTGGTCGCGGCCACGCAGTATGTGCCTGTACTCAGCGACATGACCGACGATCTCAACAAGATCGGGCCCGACCTGGCCGGCAACCCGCTGATCAACCCGCCGAAGTCGACTCTGGATTTGCTTCAGGCCTGGGCGCCGCTGACCGACGAGCAGACCCAGGAGTTCAACAAGGCCTACGCCGAGGTCACCGGTGGGTAAGCCGGTGACCGGTCACTGATGGCCGGGGTAGCCAGCAGTACCCGGCAACGCAGCAGGATCGCCCCCTACCTGATGATCCTGCCCGCCCTGGTGTACCTCGGGGTGTTCTACGTCGTGCCCTTCGTCTCGCTGTTCCGCACGTCGCTGTCGAATATGAGCGGCTCGATCTATCTGCCCACGCTGTCGTTCGCCTGGGACTTCGGAAACTACGGCCAAGCGCTGGTCGACTACCGCGACCAGATCCTGCGGTCGTTCGGGTACGCACTGGCGGCGACGCTGCTGTGTCTACTGCTCGCCTTCCCGCTGGCTTATGTGATCGCGTTCAAGGCGGGCAGGTTCAAGAACCTCATTCTCGGACTGGTGATCCTCCCGTTCTTCGTGACGTTTCTGATCCGAACCATCGCCTGGAAGACCATCCTCGCCGATAACGGCGTGGTGGTGTCCGCGCTGGGATCGGTAGGTCTGCTTCCCAGCGAGGGCCGGCTGCTCTCGACCAGTTGGGCGGTCATCGGCGGGCTGACCTACAACTGGATCATCTTCATGATCCTGCCGATCTACGTCAGCCTGGAGAAGATCGACGCCCGTTTGCTCGAGGCGTCCCGCGATCTGTACGCGACCAACCGCCGGATGTTCGGCAAGGTGATTCTGCCGCTGGCACTGCCGGGCGTGCTTGCCGGCAGCCTGCTGGTGTTCATCCCCTCGGTCGGCGACTTCATCAACGCCGACTACCTGGGCAGTACGAAGACCACCATGATCGGCAACATCATCCAGAAGCAGTTTCTGGTGGTCAAGGACTACCCGGTCGCAGCGGCGATGAGCTTCGTGCTGATGGCGCTGATCCTCGCGGGCGTGCTGCTCTACACGAGGGCACTGGGTACCGAGGATCTGGTGTGAGGTGACCACCCAGGCCGTCGGTTCGCTCACCGAGTCCGGGCGCAGCTTCCGGGGCTCCTTCAAACTGGGTGATCTCACCCTGCGCATCGTCGCCGGGTTGGTGCTGCTCTATCTCTTCCTGCCGATCGTGGTGATCGTGGTGTTCTCGTTCAACAACCCGGCGGGGAAGTTCAACTACACCTGGCAGGGCTTCACGCTGGAGAATTGGCTGCACCCGTTCAAGTACCCGGCACTGACCAAGGCATTGCTGCTCAGCCTCAACGTGGCCGCGGTGTCGACGGCCATCGCGCTGGTGCTGGGCACCCTGGTCGCCGTGGCGCTGGTGCGGCAGCGATTTCGCGGCAGCCGGGCAGTGGACACGTTCCTGGTGCTGCCGCTGACCTCCCCCGAGGTGGTCATGGGCGCGTCACTGCTGACGCTGTTCCTCAGCCTCGGCTGGGCGACCGGGTACGTGACGATCCTGCTCGCCCACGTGGCCTTCGAGATCAGCTTCATCGCGATGACCGTGCGGGCCCGCATCCGCGGGTTCGACTGGACCCTCGAGGACGCCTCCCTGGACCTCGGTGCCAGCCCGACCCGGACCTTTTTCAAGGTCACGCTGCCGCTGATAGTTCCGGGCATCATCGCGGCGGCGATGCTTTCCTTCGCGCTGTCGCTCGACGATTTCATCATCACCTATTTCGTGAGCGGATCGACGGTCACCTATCCGCTCTTCGTCAACGCCGCCACCAAGGCCGCGGTGCCGCCCCAGATCAATGTGCTGGCCACGGCGATCCTGGTGATCAGCCTTGTCCTGCTCGTCGTGGGAACGCTCTACCGGCGCAAGCGCATCACCTGAGGCCTCCTCCGGAGACCAGCTCGACCCCGTGCGCCGCGAGTTCGGCGAGTGCGGCCGCCGTCGACTCCGGCGCCACGCCGGCGGTCAGGTCGACCAGCACCCGGGTCCTAAAGCCTGCCCGAGCCGCGTCGAGCGCGGTGGCCCGCACGCAGTAGTCCGTGGCGATCCCGGCGATATCGACCGCGTCGACGTCATGGGAGCGCAGCCAGTCGGCCAGCCCGACTCCCTCGGCAGTGCCCTCGAACCCGCTGTAGGCGGCGGAGTAGGCGCCCTTGAAGAAGACCGCCTCGACTCCGGCCGGATCCAGCCCCGGGTGGAACTCCGCGCCGCGGCTGCCGGCCACACAGTGCCGCGGCCAGGAGTCGATGAAATCGGGGGCGTCGGAGAAGTGCCCACCGGGGTCGATGTGGAAATCCTTGGTGGCCACCACATGGCCGTAGCCGTGGTCGGTGCCCAGCAGGGCGTCGATGTCGCGGGCCACCTCCCCCCCGTTGGTCACCGGCAGCGACCCGCCCTCACAGAAGTCGTTCTGCACATCGACGATGACCAGAGCCCGCATATTTTGACGCTATCCCAGCCACCGGGGAGCGTTCCGGGGAGCATTACAGTGTCCTCGATGAGGGGTCCACGATGACGGCGTTCGACTTCTTCCAGACCGAGGAGTTACCGGTTCCGGCGGTGACTCCCGAGCAGGCGCGTGACATTGCCCGCCGGTACTTCGGTATGGACGTCACTGTGACCACGCTGGGCAGCCAGCAGGACGCGAACTTCCTTCTCACCGCCGCATCCGGGGCCAAGCCGGGCCCTCCGGTCGGGGTGCTCAAGATCGCCAATCCGGCCTTCAGCCGGATCGAGTTGGAGGCCCAGGACGCGGCGGCGGCTTTCATCGCGGCGGCCGAGGGAGTGCGGACGGCGACGAACCTCGCCCCGGCCGGAGTCGACGCCATCGCCGAGATCCCCGTCACCGAGATCGTCTCCGGCACTCCGCTGTTCGCGCGGATACTGACCTTCCTCTCGGGGGGTACGCTGACCGGCTCCGGCTACCTCTCCCCGGCCCGGGTCGCGGCACTGGGCGCGCTGGCGGGCCGCACCGTGCGCGCGCTGACATCCTTTGAACATCCCGGCGTCGACCGGGTACTGCAGTGGGACCTGCGCCACGCCACCCGCACGGTCGATCTGCTGGCCGGACACATCGATGAGGCACGCCACCGCGAGGCGGTGCAGTCAGCCGCGGCCTCGGCCTGGCGGGTGGTCGAGAGCCTGGCCCCCGATCTGCCGCTGCAGGTGATTCACGGCGACATCACCGACGACAATGTCGTCTGCGCGCCCGCGGGCGGGCTGCCCGACGGGATCATCGACTTCGGTGACCTCACCCACTCGTGGGCAGTCGCCGAACTGGCGGTCGCGGTGGCTTCGGTGCTTGATCACGAGGGCGGGGAGCCGGCCAGCGTCTTACCCGCCATCGCCGCCTTCCACGCCATTCGCCCGCTGGGTCCTGCCGAGATCGACGCGCTGTGGCCGCTGGTGGTGCTGCGCGCGGCCGTGCTGGTGGTCAGCGGTGTTCACCAGAGTTCGATCGATGCCGACAATGCCTATGCGGTCGGCAACCTCGAGGATGAGCGTCTGCTCTTCGAACGGGCAACGCACTATCCCCTCGATGTCATGACCGCGCAGATCCGACACGCGCTGGGTGTCGCTCACCACACCGAAGCGGTGACCGGGGCACCGCTGATCGAGGGGCTCGCTCCACACGACATCACACGGCTTGATCTTTCGGTAGACGCCGACGCCATGGATGGTGGGGCGTGGCTGGAACCCGCCGTCGAGGAACGCCTCGCGGCCGAGGCGTTGGCCGCCGGTGCACGAGCCGTCGTCACGACCTTCGGTCAGCCCCGGCTGACCCGCTCGGCGATCCTGTCCCGGTACGCGCCTGCCAATGTCGCCACCGGTGTGCAACTGTGGCCGGCGGACGGCCTGCCGCTGTCCGCCCCGTGGCCGGGTGTGGTGGAGGTCGCCGAGTCCACGCTGACCCTGACCGGCGCGGAAGGAGTCCTGGAGATCCGCGGCGAGGTGACCCTTGAGGTCGACGACCGGCAGACCGTGACCACGGGCGCCGCAGTGGGCTGCGTCGACGGGCCGGTCTGGATCGCGTGCAGGCGCCACCCCGCCGACGCCGGGACTCCCGACTTCGTGCGGCCCGAATATGCGGCCGGGTGGCTGAACCGGGTCAGCGACCCCGCGGTGCTGCTCGGGCTGCCGCCCGCCGCGCCGGTGAGCCACGACCACGCCGAACTGCGGCGCCGGCGTGCCAGTTCGTTCGCCTCCGTGCAGGAGCACTACTACGAGCGGCCACCGCGCATCGAACGCGGCTGGCGTGAACACCTCATCGCAACCGACGGCCGCACCTATCTGGACATGGTCAACAATGTCGCCGTCCTCGGCCATGGGCATCCGGTCCTGGCCGATGCGGTCGCGCGGCAGTGGCGGCGGCTGAACACCAACTCGCGATTCAACTACGGCAGCGTCGTGGAGTTCTCCGAGCGACTGGCGGCCACGCTGCCCGACCCGCTGGACACCGTTTTCCTGGTGAACTCCGGCTCGGAGGCCGACGACTTGGCGCTGCGGCTGGCGATGGCGGCCACCGGACGCCAGGATGTGATCGCCCTGACCGAGGCCTATCACGGCTGGACCTACGCCACCGACGCGATATCGACGTCGATCGCCGACAACCCCAACGCATTGTCGACGCGACCCCCATGGGTGCACACCGTTCCCTCCCCCAACGCCTACCGCGGCGAACACCGCGGTCCGGATGCGTTCCGGTACGCCCCCGAAGCGATCGCGATCATCGAGCGGCTGGCGGCCGACGGGCACCCGCCGGCCGTGTTCATCTGCGAACCCTTCTACGGCAACGCCGGCGGGATGGCGCTGCCGGACGGCTACCTGCGTGCTGTCTACGCCGCGGTGCGCGCGCTCGGCGGGTTGACGATCGCCGACGAGGTGCAGGTCGGCTACGGCCGGACAGGGCGCTGGTTCTGGGCCTTCGAACAGCAGGGCGTGGTGCCCGACATCGTCTGCGTGGCGAAGGCGATGGGCAACGGCCAGCCGCTGGGCGCGGTGATCACCACGCGCGAGATCGCCGACTCCTACCGCACCCAGGGCTACTTCTTCTCCTCGGCGGGCGGTAGTCCGGTGTCCTGCGTCGTCGGGCTGACCGTGCTGGACCTGATTGAGCGAGAGGGCCTCCAGCAGAACGCGCTGAGCATCGGCGACCACATCAAGGGCCGGATCGAGGCGCTGGCCGCCCGCCATCCGCTGATCGGGACCGTGCACGGCAGCGGTCTGTACATGGGAGTGGAGCTGGTCGCAGACCGGATCTCTTTGGAGCCGGCGGTTGCGGAAACCACCGCGATCTGTGAGCGGATGCGTGAACTCGGTGTGATCGTGCAGCCGACCGGCGACCGGCAGAACGTGCTCAAGATCAAGCCGCCGATGTGCATCACCCGGCAGTCCGCTGACTTCTTCGTCGACATGCTGGAGCGGGTGCTCGACTCCGGGTGGTAAGGCCCGTTCAGGCCTTGCGCGCAAGCGCATCGCGCTGTCGGCGCACGAACGCGGCATCGACGACCGCGCCGTGACCGGGTACGTAGACGGCGTCCTCTCCCCCGAGATCGAGCACCCGGTCGAGGGTGAGCGGCCAGGCCGGCAGATCCGAGTCGGCATCGATGGCCGGTTCGGCGGACTCCTCGACCAGATCCCCGCAGAACACCACCGTCGGCTGGCCGACTGTGGACGCCGGAACCACGACCACCAAATCATGGTCGGTGTGACCCCGACCCGGGTGTTCGACGGTCACCCACCGGTCGCCGAGGTCGATGCGGGCCCGGGTGACGATGCGGTCGGGTCGGCGCGCCGCCGCAATCGCGTCGTCTATGTCCTCGGCGTTCGCCCCGTAGCTCAGTGCATGGCGCCGAAGTGATTGCAGACCGGTGGTCAATGCCGTCGCCACCGCCGCCGCCGCGTAGATCTGGGCACCGGATAGGACACCGCCGCCGAGCACGTGGTCGAAATGGTGGTGAGTGAGAACCAGATGGCCCACCGCGCAACCGGTCAGCGAGTGAACATCGGCCTTGATCCCGGCGGACTCCAACAGGGTTGTGCCGCAGTCGATCAGCAGGACCGAGTCGGCCCCCTCGACCATGCCGACCGTCACGTCGAGAAACGGCAACCGGCAGCGGCGCACCCCGTCAGCCAGCGTTTCCCACGAGTAATTCACCGTAGTGCAGTTCACCGAATGCGACGATAACCGAGTGCGACGATAACCGGCCGATGGACCGGCGAGAACCGCACCCCGTGACAGCGGCGAGGGTAGATTGGTCTTGACCCGGGCCCGGCCCGGCCGAGGAGGCGCAGATGACCAGGGGTGGCTTCGACGGCGGCTTTGACCCCAACGCAGAACCGCCGGCCGGGTATCCGGCCGGGTATCCGGGTGGCTATCCGCCGCCGCCGGCAGCGGGCTATCCGGGCGGTTATCCGCCTCCCGGCGGGTATCAGCCCGCGCCGCCGGGCTGGGGAACCCAGCCTGGCGGACTTGGTGTGCGTTTCGCCGCCCGGGTGATCGACGGGCTGCTGGTCGGCATCGTCGCGGGACTGCTGGCGGTGCTGCTGGGTGTGAGCAGGAACATCATGGTCACCGGACTCTTCTCCGGGGTGCTGATGTTCGTCTACTTCGTCGTGATGGAGATGACGCAGGGCCGCACGCTGGCCAAGAGCCTGCTGGGGCTGCGAGTGCACGGACCGGGCGGCGCACCCCGCCCGACTGCCCAGCAGTCGGCAATCCGGAACTCCTTCACCCTGCTGACGGTGATCCCCTACATCGGCGGACTACTGGCGGTGATCGCCTACATCGTGATCGCGGTGACCATCAGCAACAGCCCCACCAAGCAGGGCAAACACGACGAGCTTGCGGGCGGCACCCAGGTGGTCAAGGGCTGAGCCCGAGATTGGTCGTCACTGGTTGCGGTTCCATTCCAGCCAGCCCACACCCCGCCGACCATCGGCAGTCGTGATCGTGGCCCACGCGCGGGGGAAGAAACTCACCCGACCGTCCGGGGCGACCAACCGCACCGGTGCGTGCCCCTGCACGGCAACGTCCACCTCGAGGTCGCCGGGCTGCATGCACAGCGTCGTTGTCAGGGGTAAGCCGTTGTCGGCGAACGTCGCCCGCGCATCGACCGCGGTCGTCTCGACGACCGAGGCGCCGGGCTGCTGGATGTAGCCGACGCTGACCGGGGGCAGGTCGGCGATGCGCAGATCCACCCCGTGCAGATGGGTGCCGTCATCGAGGTGCAGCGCACTCCACACCCAGTCCATGGCCCACCAGTCGCGCACCCCGTTGGAGTGGTCGCGCTGACCGACAACCGAACGGACGGCGAAGTCCCTGCCGTCGACGGTCACCGTCCCGCTGACCTCGCAGGGTATTTCGTAGCGACTGGTGATCCGGTAGGCGTAGGGCGTCCCGGTGGTGGTCCAGGTCAGATCGAGGGACAACCGAGCCGGCCGACCAGGCTCACCACGAAGCAGCGCCGCGGGATCATCGAAGGCCTGCGCGGGTCCGCTGACCTCCACCCGGTAGGTGTGCAGCGGCACCACTGCACCGTGACGCAGGTCGATGTCCCCGCTGCGTACGTGATGGGGATCCTCGGGCAGCGGCGCGTGGAAGTCGAGCAGCGCCACCGTCGGCATCGCCGGCCCGCATATCAGCGCATTGATCCAGGCGTGACTCTGGCCGGGAATGAGCCCCAGCCGGACCCATCCCCCCAAGCCCTGATCAAGATCGACGAAATCCCAGTACCAGCTCTCGCTCCACAGCGGCTCGTCACCGGGCCGATGGGCCCGCTCCTCAGCCGGATCCGGTTGCAGCGCCCGGTGCGCGGCGACAGGCAGGGCGTCGAGCGCCCCGGTGTCGAGCACGTGGCTGGTGTGGCGTTCGAGCATGGTCAGAAACATCCGGTCGCCCCGCTCGGTGCGCTCGACCAGCATCGAGGACACGATGGCCATCATCACGCCGAAGAAGCTCTGTCGCCGCACACCGTCGCGCACCTCGTCGAGGGTCAGCGGCGGGTTGGCGCCCAAACCGGCGTGATAGGCGCCAAGCAACTCGTCGTAGTGGGCGCGGCGGTCGGCCACCGGCAGGGCGCAACCCAGGAAGTAGGCCAGGTCGGTCAGAGCCGGACCCCAGGTGACGGTCTGCCAGTCGACGACCGTGAGATCGCGCAGCGCACCGGGCCGTCCGAAGAGCATGTTGTCCAGCCGGTAGTCGCCGTGGACCAGTCCCCGGGGCCGGTCCGCGGCCGCCTCAGCGGCGACGTAGGCATCGAAGCTTTCGACCAGTCGCTCACACACCGCGCGCTGCTCGGGTGTGATCTCCGCGGCGTAGCGGTCGACGAATCCGGTGAACAACTGGCTGAGCAGCGCCTGATTCATCGGCGACGCCGAGTTCAGCCAGGGCGCCGCGCCCAGGGCCGAACTGCCGACCAGCGGCCCGTGCAGCCGGCCCAGATACGTCAGCGCTCGCGTGGCGTCGGCCACGCTCGCCCCGCGAATCTCGTCACCGACCTCGGCGGGTGCGGCGTCGTCGAGGAGCAGCGCGAAGACGCCGGTCTGGGGGTCATAGGAGGCGTGGAAGCACTGTGCGATCGGTCCGTCCAGACCCGGGGCCAGATCGGAATAGAACCGGACTTCCCGTTCGTAGAGCCCCAGAGCATGCCCGGTCTGCCTGCTGGTCGGGTCACTGGCGGCGACTTTCAGGACGACCGAGGCGGGCCCCTGCCCGGACCCATAGGTCAGCCGCACGCGGTAGCACTCACTCATCTGTCCGGTACCGATGCGCTCGACCTCGAAGGACACCACCCGGCCCGCTCCGATGGCGGCAGTCAGCCACTCGGCTGTCAGGTCAGCCGGGCGTTCGATGCCCGGAACGTCCGGGGTCACCTCAGTCTGCGCCCGCGGGCTGATGCGCGCCCAGGCCGAATCCCTCCCAGGCCTTGCGCCGGTGCGGGTGCGGGTCATATTCGACCCGGGTGTAGTGGTCGAACACCATCACCGCGCGCTGGTCGGTGGTGTAGGCCGGCCAGTCCGTGCTGGGCACGCCGGTCCGGCTGAAGTTGTGCCAGCGGCTGCCGACGTGGTGGCTGACCCTCAGCGCCGAGCGCCGGTCCACTCCGACGGTCAATGCCGAGCCCCACGGCGTGCGGTAGAGGTCGAAGACCGCGAGCAGTTCGGTGGCGTGCGTGGCACCGAGGCCGGCCCAATGGAAGGTGCGCGGGGCGTAGTCGTATCGGTAGACGTAGGTCGGCGCATGGCGACCGTGTGACTCGGCGATCTGCCAGGCCGCAGAGCCGAAGGCGAAGTCACCGCCGAGTTGCACGCACGCCCGGGGGTGCGGATAGCTGGGGTAGGCGCCGGTGATGCGGTCGCGTGCCCCCGGTTCGGCGCGGGAGAGGACCTGCTCGATCGCGGCCTCGGTGGTCGGCAGCAGCTTCAGGATCCGGGTGAAGAGTCTGCCCTCGTGCGCGTTGGTTCCCACGATCAACGGAACACTATGGGCCTGACCGGTTTTCATCGCGTGCAGCGGATCGGTCGGTAGCACGTCATCCCCGAGGGTGGGACCGACCGCGAACGCCCCGGCCATCCGCTCCATACCCTGGGCCAGCAGCCGGTCCAGGGTTTTACCGAGTTCGGCGGGCGTGGCCTTCATGATCGTCTCCGCCGCCCGGTTCGGGCTCACACCGAGCAGGTCGACATAGTGACCCGCGATCTCCGCGGCCGTCTCGGGCGTGCTGATCAGCCCGGAGGCCGGACTTTCCGAGATCGCCCGGGCGAACAGTCCCCCGGCGTCGGGGACGGCCAGCAGGGTCGCGACGGCGTGCGCGCCGGCACTCTCACCGAAGATCGTCACGTTGTCCGGGTCGCCGCCGAACGCACCGATGTTCTCGCGCACCCAACGCAGCGCCATCACCAGATCACGCAGGAAAAGGTTGCCCTCGATGGGGGTCTCGGGAGTCGACAGCGAGGAGAGGTCGAGCGCGCCCAGCACGCCCAGCCGGTAGTTGGCAGATACGTACACGCAGCCGCGCCGGGCCAGCGCCGCGCCGTCGTAGATCGGGGTGGCCGAGCTGCCCAGGATGTAGCCGCCGCCGTGGATGAAGAACATCACCGGAAGCGGCCCGGGATCGGGTTCTGCACCCGACCAGCGGGGAGTGACGATGTTGAGGGTGAGGCAGTCCTCGCTCATCGGCTGGAACCGACCCAGACCGGTCATGGTGTAGCGACGCTGCTGGGGCGCACACGAGCCGAAGTCGTGGCAGGACCGCACACCGCTCCACGGCTGCGGCGGCTGCGGCGCCCGAAAGCGCAGAGGGCCGACCGGCGGACGGGCGTACGGGATGGAACGCCAGCGGTTGACACCGTTCTGAGCGAAGCCCTCCACCACTCCGTCTGAGGTCACGACGCGGACGGTGTGGCGCTTCATGCTTGTGACGGTAGCGCGGTTAGCCTGACGGGGTGCGGGCCGCGCTGTTCTTCGCCGCGTCGGTGCTGGTGGCGGGCTGTTCGTCGACGGCGGTCGACCAGCAGCGTCCGACCCAGCTCACCCCGATCACGCCGTCGCGCCCGGCCGCGGCGACCCCGTCTGCCGCGCCGTCGTCGACCACATCCAGCCCGGGTCCGGCAACGCCCGCGCCACCGCCCGGATCGCCGATCTCGGCGGTGATCGGGTGGGCCGAAGCGGCCGCGCCGATCGACTCGGGTGATTTCCACGTCGCGCTGCGTGCGGGCACCGCCACTGAACTCGGTGAGGATGTCGCCTTCACCACCGCCTCGGGCACGACGTGCATGACCGACACCCGGCGAGGCTCAGCGGCGCTGGCCTGCCTGGTCGACCTGCGCGACCCGCCACCGCAGCCCGCCGACGTCTACGGGGTGTGGAAGGGCGGCTGGGTCGACTTCGACGGCAAGAGTGTCCAGATCGGTTCTGCGCATGGCGATCCCGGCCGTTTCGCAGCCGGTCAGGGTCCGCCGCTGCCGCCGGAGAGGTCGTTGTCCTTCGGTGACTTCCGGTGCCGGACCGACCCGACGGTGTTGGTGTGCGTCAACTATGCCCACCAGACCGCGGTGGCCTACAGCGACGCCGGTATCGAGCCCTATGGATGTTCCCGGCAGTCCACGCCAACGCCGGGCGTCGGCGTGCAGTACAGCTGTTGAACCGCATCACCGCCACCCGTCGGCGGCGTCGGCCGCGCGCATCAGCGCATCGCACAGACCACGCAACTCGGCGGCCGAGGCGCCCTCCCCGACCGCGGTGGCGACGTCCTCGGCGGCGCAGCGCACCTGATACACCCGGTCGGACAACTCGGCCGCCTCCCCGGCGGTGAGCACGACCGCGTCCTGGGGGACGGCGGTCCCCCTGACCTGGGACCGTTGCTCGTACGCCCGCTGCCGGCAGGACTGGCGGCAGTACTGGCGACGGCGACCCAGGCCGGTGTCGGGCACGCCCCGGCCACACCAGCGGCACGGTTCCGGGCGGGCGCGGCGCGTCACGCCCCGAGACTAAACCGTCCCGCGCCGCCGGCCGGGTACCATGGAGGGTGAGTCAGGGACGTCCAACCGCTCTGAGCGGGCTTTTTATGACCCGTCTCGGTGCCCTGCTCGCCATAGCGCTAAGGAGAATGACGATGGCTGATCGCGTGCTCAGGGGCAGCCGGCTCGGTGCCGTGAGCTACGAGACCGACCGCAACCACGACCTAGCGCCGCGCCAGCTTGCGCGGTACCGCACCGAGAACGGCGAGGAGTTCGAGGTTCCCTTCGCCGACGATGCGGAGATTCCCGGCACCTGGCTGTGCCGGAACGGGCTCGAGGGCACCCTGATCGAGGGTGATCTGCCCGAACCGAAGAAGGTCAAGCCGCCCCGCACGCACTGGGACATGTTGCTCGAACGCCGCTCCGTCGAGGAACTCGAGGACCTGCTCAAGGAGCGCCTCGAACTGATCAAGACCCGGCGCCGCGGAAGCTGACGCCGTCAGCGAACCACGCCGCGAGCCCGGTCCAGGCGCCCGCTGAGGCCCCATCGGGCCACCTTCACCATCGCCTCGCGGATGTTCGACCCGCTCATCTTCGAGACGCCGAGTTCGCGTTCGGTGAACGTGATCGGCACCTCCACCACGCTGAAGTCATGGTTGATCGCGCGCCAGGTCAGGTCGATCTGGAAGCAGTAACCCTTTGAGTCGACGCTGGCGAGGTCGATCTTCTCCAGCACCTCGCGACGGTAGGCGCGGTAGCCCGCGGTGATGTCGCGGATCCCGACGCCCAGAAGAAGCCGCGAGTAAGTGTTGGCGGTTCGCGACAGCGCGAGCCGGCGCCACGGCCAGTTGCGCACCGTCCCACCCTCGACGTAGCGGGAACCGATGGCCACGTCGGCGCCGTTGTCGACGGCGTCGAGAAGCCGGTAGAGCTGCTCGGGCGCGTGGCTGCCGTCGGCATCCATTTCCACCAGCACGCCGTACTGCCGGGCCAACCCCCAGCCGAAGCCGGCCAGGTAGGCCGCACCCAGCCCGTCCTTGGCGGTGCGGTGCATGACGTGCACCCGATCGGGGTCGGCCAGCGCCAGCTCGTCGGCCAGCCGCCCGGTTCCGTCCGGGCTGCCGTCGTCGACCACCAGGACGTGAACATCCGGACGGGCCCGATGCACCCTGCCCACGATCAGCGGCAGGTTCTCCAGCTCGTTGTAGGTAGGGATGATGACCAGGGTCCGGCTGCTCGGAAGCTTGTCCGAACCTCGTCGCTGGCTGCTCATGCGGCTCCTTCGTCCCGCCGGCGCGTCGGCCGCACGAGTCCGGCCCGGCGAAGTGCGCCCGGGCGCGGTCCCCCATTCTGCAATATCGCAGCCGCCAGCACAGCCGAAGCGGCGGCGATCATCGCCCACTGCAGCCACTCGGCCCACCGGGTGGCCGGTGTCAGCGCGGTCCGCAGTCGCAGATCCACATCGAGGTAGGCCGGCGTGAAGAACTCGGTGCGGGTCATCTCGCGGCCGTCCGGGGCGATCGCGGCGCTGATACCGGTGGTTCCGGCCACGATCACATACCGGCCGTGTTCGGCGGCCCGGAATCTGGCGAAGGCCAACTGCTGCTCGCTCATGGCTGCGTCGAAGGTGGCATTGTTGGTCGGCACGGCCAGTATCTGAGCGCCGTTACGGACCGACTCCCGCAACGCACGGTCGAAGATGACCTCCCAACAGGTCGCCACCCCGACCGCCACGCCGGCCGGGTACAGGACTCCGCTGCCGTCGCCCGGTACGAAGTAGCCGGCACGCTGCGCGTAGGGCGACAGCCGCAGGAATAGCGATCGCCACGGCAGGTACTCGCCGAACGGCTGCACGATCTGCTTGTCGTGGCGTTCCCCGGGACCGGTGCGGGGATCCCAGACGATGACGGAATTCGATGCGGTCGGGTTGTCCGGCGTCGCGTCCGCGCGGGCGATGACCGTGCCGACGAGGATCGGCGCGTCGATGGCGCGCGCCGCCGCGTCGATCTGTTGTGCGGCGTCGGGGTTGTCAAGCGGATCGATATCCGATGAGTTCTCCGGCCACACGACGAACTTCGGCTGCGGTGCGGTACCGGCACGCACGTCGTCGGCGAGTTGGATCGTCTGGCGGACGTGATTGTCGAGCACGGCCCGACGTTGGCTGGCGAAATCCAGGCCGAGCCGCGGGACGTTGCCCTGCACGGCGGCGACGGTGACGATCGGCTCGTCGGCCACCGGCACGCCGGCGCGACGCAGACCCGGCGCGGCGACGGCGGTGAGCAGCAGCACCGCGACGAAACACGCCGCGGGCACGACGATCGACGGCGGATGGCGCGGCGTCGCAGTCTCGGCACCGCGTACCCAGCGCACCGTCTCGATCGTCAGCGCGCACAGCGAGGTGCCCAGCAGTACCACCGCGAAGGACACCAGCGGAGCGCCACCAAGACGCGCCAGTGCCAGCAGGGGCCCGCCGGTCTGTCCGAACGCCGCCACACCCCAGGGGAATCCGCCGAAGGGCACGCTGGACTTGACCCACTCCTGCAGCATCCAGACCAGCGCCAGACCCAGCGGCCAGCCCGGCAGCCGGGCGACCAGCACAGCGAACATGCCGAAGGTCGCACAGAACGCGGCCTGCAGGACGGCGAGCAGCAGCCACGGCACCGGGCCGACCAATCCGCTGATCCACGGCAGCAGCGGAAGATAGAAGGCCAGCCCGAAGAGCATCCCGTAGCCGAGCCCGCCCGTCGGCGACGTCGTGGGATGCACCAGCACCCAGGTGAATAGCGCGAAGGCGGGCACCGCCGACCACCACCACCCGATCGGCGGGAAACTCGCGCACAGCAGCAGGCCCGCCACAATGGCCGCGGCGACGCGCAACGGTAGTCGCTTAGCCATGCAGCACGACCCCGCGGTGCACGGTCCGCCGGCAGCGCGGCAGGGGGTCGTCGGATCCCAGGCGGGGAAGGACGGGCACTCGGGAGCGCGGATCGGTCGACCAGCGCTGCACACCGTCGGGAGGCGCGGTGACGTCGAGATCGCAGGCGTCCCAGACGGCGTAGGACGCCGGGGCGCCGGGCACGAGGGTGCCGCTGACCCCGTCACGCACCCCGCCGGCCCGCCAGGCCCCGCGGGTTGCCGCGGCGAAGGCGGCGCGCACTGAGACCGCACTGCCCGCGGTGCGATGCGATGCCGCGGCGCGCACCCAGTTCCACGGATCGACGGCTGTCACAGGAGAATCCGAACCGAATGCCAGGGGCACGCCTGCCGATGCTAACAGTGCGAGCGGATTGAGCCGGGCGGCCCGCGTGGCGCCGAGACGCCGGGCATACATGCCGTGGTCGCCTCCCCACAGCGCGTCGAAAGCGGGCTGCATGCTGGCGATGACCCCCCACGAACCCAGTTTCTGTGCCTGTTCCGCCGACACCATCTCAAGGTGTTCGAGCCGGTGCCCGCAGCGGGCGACCGCCGGGGCGCCAAAGCGTTCGACCGTGCGCGCCAGCGCGGCCACCGCGGCGCTGACGGCGGCGTCGCCGATCACGTGGAAGCCCGCAGTCACGCCTGCCTCAGTGCAAGCGAACAGGTGCTCGGTGATGGCGTCGACATCCAGGTAGCAGGTTCCGCACGCGCCGGGCGCGTCAGCGTAGGGTTCGCACAGCCAGGCGGTGCGCGAGCCCAGCGCGCCGTCGACAAACAGGTCTCCGGCCAGCCCGTGGGCCCCGGTGGCATCGATGAGTTCGCGTGCCTGCGCGGCGCTGCCGACCGCCTCTCCCCAGTAGCCGAGGACGTCGACGCCGTGCCGGGTGTCGCGCAGTTCCTCCCAGTCCTCCAGCCCGCCGATGTCGGGCCCGGCGCATTCGTGGACGGCGACGATGCCGGCGGACGCGGCGAGGTCGAGTGCCGCCCCTCTGGCCGCTGCCCGCTGCCCGACGGTGAGCAGCCGGCGGGCCTCGGCACGCACCAGATGGTGGGCATCGGCGGTCAGCGGGTTCTGCGCATCGAAACCCCCGGCACCCGCCAAACCGGCAACGCGCTGCCGCAGCGCGCTCGAGGCGGCCGCGGAGTGCACATCGACGCGGGCGAGATACACCGGGAGACCACCGGCGGCACCGTCGAGGTCGGCGGTGGTGGGCGGCCGCGGCCAGGTGGTGTCGTCCCAGCCG
>VEQY01000022.1 GCA_018882965.1 Mycobacterium sp.
CCCACGAGGAGCGCGCCGGCCCCCAGCAGCGAGCGGTTCAGGGAAGTCATCAGCTGCGGCCCCGTCGCTTCCAATCACGGCAGATGCCGATACCTGCATCCGGCGGGCAAAGTCCAGGCCCCTCGGCGCGACCGGCGGACCCGTGCGATCGGGGCCGGCGGGCTTCCGAAAACCTCTGACTTAACATATCCTGAGAAACGCCTCGTGTTAACCTGAGAGGCATCGGGTCCTCAGACAGCGGGAGCTGCAGCGGATGGTCCAGAATTTAGTACGAGTAGGGGCCTCGGCCTGCCTCGGGGTTGGCTTGTTGGTCTGCAGCGGAATGGCCGTCGCCTCCGCTGACACCACCACCGACACCGTCGGTGCGCCGAGCGCCACGGGCACCCAAGCCGAGAGCCCGGGTACTGACTCTCCGGCCACTGACTCTCCGGCCACGGATTCGGCAGCGACCCCGGCCGCCGAGAGCGCCGGTCTCGCCGACGACTCCGATCCCGCACCGTCCGATTCCAGTGTCGCCGACGCCGACACCGCGGCCGTCGACAGCGGAGCATCTTCGGTCGGCGGTGATGCGGTATCCGATCGGGTGGCCGCGCGCATCTCTGACGCCCTGAGCCCGGCCCTGACGGCTCGGACTGACAGGATCGGCCCCGCAGTGGATGTCTCCGGCCCGGACGCCGCAGATAACCCGCCGGCTGTGGTCGCGCTGTCCACCGAGACGGCCACGGTCGCCCCGGCGGCACCGGCCGCCACACCCTCCACCGCTGTCGGCGTCACCACGGCATCCGCTGCGGGCGGGAGTGGCCAGGCACAGGACTTCGCCGCCGTCGACCTGCTCGGCGCGATCTGGCAGTCGCTGGTCGACGCCGCCGCAGCGGGCACCACCGCCAGCAACAAGTCGCCGGTGATCCCGGTCGCGGTCGAGGTGCCGACGGCTCTTCTGACGGCCGGGACCCTCTCGGTGCCGCTGACACTGGGGACGGAGTCCCCGGTGCCCGATGCGCTGACACCCCAGTTACTGTCAAGCCTCAGCTACGCCACCGCTCCGGCCGACGGGCCCGCCAAGACGTCCGGCGGCGGTTGGCTGGCTTACCTGGCCACCCAGATCAGCCTTGGCGTGCGCGAGGCGTTGCGCAACGTCTCGGTGACCGAACTGGCTCTCGCGGCGCTGCCCGGTCTGGTGGGCCTGCTTTTCTTCTTCGCCTCCGGGGTGGGTTTGGGACGCCGGCAGGCGCGCTTCGGGTTCGCCCTGCAGTCCACCGGCGCGATGCGATTCGCCGCGCCGGGGCCGCTGGGCGTAGTCCGGTCCGGATCCCAGATCGCGGTCCGTGTCCGGGGCGCATCCCGGGCGCACCTGACCGCGGTTTCGCACGCCGCCTAGCGCCGCGCGGGAATCTCCGGTTGCGCTTCGGTATCCGGGACGGTGCCGGGGACCTCGTCCGGAACGGTCACACTGACAACGGTGCCGCCGCCGTCGCTGCCGGGTGAGATGTCGAGAATGCCCCCCATCGCATCGACCGTCACCATGAGCGACGCCAGCCCGATATGGCCCTCCGCCACCCGCCGGCTCAAAATCACGGGATCGAAACCCACTCCGTTATCCGCGACGATCAGGACCGTGGCAGACGCCGTGCGGCGCAGTACCACCTGAACCGCGGTGGCGCGCGCGTGCTTGGTCACGTTGGCCAGCAGCTCGCGAGCAGCCCGGTAGAGCAGAGTCTGCGACGGCACTCGCCCCATCTCCTCGATCTCGGTTGACACCGGGACTCCCCAGCGCTGCTCGTACCGCCGCGCCAGATCGGTAACCGCCGCTGAGAGACCCACCTCGGTCAGCACCTGCGGGTGCAGCGTGCTGACCGTCGTGCGCAACGCGGTGACGATGTCGCGCAGTGCCGCGTCGAGGTGGTCGAACCCAGACCCGCTGGGATGCTCACGCAATTCGTCGAGTTCCAGTCGAGCCGCCAGCAGGCTCTGCAGTGGACCGTCGTGGAGTTGCTCGGACAGCTCCCGGTTGGCTCGCTCGTCGGCGTGAACGGACTCCGCGACCAGGCGGCGACGGACGTCAAGAAGGTCCAGCACCCGCTGCGAGCGTCGCGCCAAGGTGAACGACAGCGCAGTCGTCGCGACGGCCAGCCAGACCAGGCACCCCACCTGTACGTAGACGACACCGGGGATGCCTCCCCACACCGGCGACTGGTACCGGACGGCCGGCACGTCCTGCAAGCCGAGTTCACGAGACTCCGTCATTTCCATCGTCCCTCCACGCATGGCGTAGAAGACCCAGGCCAGCAGGTAACCCAGTGCCGAACTGAAACCCAGGGCCGCGGTGGCGGCCGGGCTGCTGAGGAACGCCACCGAGATCGGAAGCAGCAGGAAGATGGGGAACAGCCAGATCGTGGCGGACCCGGAGACCACACACAGCGCAACGACGAACACGACGTCCGCGGCGGTGGCCACCCATCCGGACCACCAACGCACCGGACTGCGCATGACGTAAACCAGCCAGCACACCGAGGCGATCCCGTACGCCGCGAGCACCGCGGCGAAGGCTTTGTCCAGCCAGTGCGAGACATGGGTGAACGACACCAACAGGACGATGAGAACCACCAGCGCGATTCGCAGAACCGACCGGATGCGCACCGGCTCGGCGGTGAGGTAGTCGAAGACTTTGGTGAAGATGCCGCGCACGCTAGTCCAGCAGCCCGCGACGCATGGCCTCAGCGACCGCGGCGGCGCGGTCACCGACACCGAGCTTCTCGTAGAGCCGCTGCGTATGGGTCTTCACGGTCGACGGCGCGAGGAAGAGGGACTTCGCGATCTGCGGAATGCTGGCGCCGTCGGCGATCATGGTGAGCACCTCGCGTTCCCGCTGGCTCAGTGCTGGACCGGAGGGCTCGGCCCGGCGGCGGATCTCGGCGGCCAGGCCGGCGGCGACGTCGGCCGACACCACGTCGCGTCCCTGCGCACAATCCAAGACAGCGTTGACGATGTCTGTCCGGCTGGACTCCTTCGGCAGGAATCCGGCCGCGCCGTGCTGCAGCGCCTGATAGACGATCGCCGAGTCGGCATGGGCGGAGATCAGTAGCACTCGCGTGGGTAGTTCGTCGCGCACGACCGCGGCTGCTACGTCAGCACCGTCCATCCCCGGCATCTGATGGTCCAGCAGCGCGACCTGCGGTCGGTGCTGCCGGATCAGCCCGAGCGCCTCGACGCCGTCCGCCGCCTCCGCGACGACGTCCACCAGACCACTGCCGGTCAGAGCACGCACCAGCCCATCCCGGAAGAGCGGATGATCGTCGGCCACGACGACGCTGACCTTCTTGTTGTTGACGGTTTCACGCACCCCCTCAGAGTCGCACACACCCGACTGTGACACTGGAATCGACCCGATCCCCTGAGCGACCGCGAGGACCCGATGCCGAGACCTCAGTCCGACGAGACCGCCAACCGACGACGGTTGCCGCTGTGGGTCGGGTTGGCGTTGTCGGTGGCCACCGTCGGCCCGACCATCGCAATGGCGGGCAATGGCCAGGGCCTGGTGTCCACCGTCGGCAAGGCCGTGCCGCTGGTGTTCGTCATCGGTCTGGTCGGGGTTCTGCTGGTCGGCTACAGCTTCGTGCGACTGACCCGGCACCTCAATCACTCCGGGTCGGCGTACGCCTTGGTCGGGGTGACGGTCGGTCCCCGCACCGGCTTCTTCTCCGGCTTCGCCATGCTGGGCGCCTACATCGCCTTCAGCATCGGTACGCTCGCCCTGACCGCCACCTTCACCAACGCATTCCTGGCTGAACTGGATCGCCGCTCGAAGGATCCGTTCCAGTTAGCCTGGCTGGTGCCGATTCTCGTGGCAGGGGCACTGTCGCTCCTGCTGACCGGCCGAGATACCCGCGCGCTGGCCAAGATCCTGCTCGCGATCGAGGGACTGGGGATCGCCGCCATGGTGGTGCTGTCGGGGGTCATCCTCTACCGAGGGGGGTCTCCCTCGACCGGGGTGGATCTGAGCGTCTTCACCCCATCCGGGGTGTCGGTTGCAGCCGTACTCGGCGGGGTGGTCGCTGCCTTCCTGTGCTGGGCGGGCTTCGAGGCGTGCGTGTCGATGGGCGAAGAGACCGAAGATCCGCAACGCAACATCCCGCGGGCACTGATTGGCACCCTGGTCTTGACCGGGATTCTGTTCGTGGTGGTGATGTTCGCCCAGACGATCGGTTTCGGCACCGACGCGGCGGGCTTGAAAGCGTTCGCGAACGCGGAGAACTCACTCGGGGCTCTCGCGCAGCGCTATGTCGGCGAGCCATTCAGCCTGCTGATCAGTTTCTCCGCGGTGGTCGGCGCCTTCGGATGTCACATGGCCACCGCCACCACCTCGGGTCGCCTGCTGTACGCGTTCTCCCGGGATGGCTTCGGACCGAAGTTTCTGAATCACATTGATTCCGGAACGGGAAGTCCGCAGCGGGCGAGCTGGTCGGTGGTGCTGGTGGCGATCGTGGTCAGCGCGGTCAGCGGACCCACGCTGGCGCTCGGCGGGTCGGCGGGATCCTCGACGTCCACCTACTTCGTGTTCGGGATCGCCGGTTCGGTGTGCCTGATGGTCTGCTACCTGCTGGTGGAGGTCGCGACGGTCTGGTTCACGGTCACCCCCCGTTTCGGATCGCTTCATCCCGGCGAAAGCCGTGCCGCGGGGGTAGTGCTGCCCACCGCCGGCGTGGTGTTCATCGCGGTGGTGCTCTGGTTCAGCGTCAAGGACGCCGGCGGCTGGCGGGATCCACCGATTTTCGGGCTGTACTGGTGCGCCGTCGGTGCGGTGATCGCACTCGCCGCCTCCGCCAGGGCCCGCAGAATCGGACAGTCCCTGGCTGATGAGGTCGGTATCCGTGGCTCTACCGTCAGCCCGCCAGGCTGAGTTCAGCGGCCGGCAGGAACAGGAATTCCGCCGGATCGTGGCGGCGCGCTCGATGGGATCGCAGCGCCGCCAACGCATCGGTGACGTCGTTGACCACGACGAGTGCCTCGCGGATCGCGGGCCGGATGAACTTGTGTTCGATGCCGTGGTCGATCAGTGCGATCAGCGGGTCGTAGTAGCCGTCGTGGTTGACGATCACGATCGGCTTGCCGTGATCGCCGAGTTGCCTGCCCACGATGACCTCGAAGAATTCCTCGTAGGTGCCCAGGCCGCCCGGCAGCACCACGAAACCGTCGCCGAGGTCCATCATGCGCCGGCGGCGCTCCTGCATGGAGTCGACGACATCGAGTTCGTCGCAGCCCCTCCAGCCGTGCTCAAGGGCATCCAGCTTGCCGGTGATGATGCCGAGCACTCGACCGCCGGCCGCCCGGCATGCCCGCGCGCACTCCCCCATCAGGCCTATCGAGCCGCCGCCGTAGACCATGGTCAGGCCGAGGGCGGCAATGCCCTCGCCGAGCCGCCGAGCCGCGGTGCCGAAGTGGTCGTCGAGTTCACCACTGGAGGCGCAGTACACGGTGACGGAGTGAAGTTCCTCGCTCATTCCGGAATCCCTTCGCTGGCTGGGCTGCTCATACCTCATCAGCCTCGCAGCTCGCTACCCCGGCGCCCGTCCACCGCCCGGCCAACAGAGGGCTGATCCTGGACTCCTCCGATCGGAGGACAACAATCCAGCCGGAGACCTCAGGTCAGGTAGTCGAACGTCGTCGCCATCCCGGCCTCGGCGTGGTAGGTGTTGTGGCAGTGCAGCGGCCAATAGCCGGGGTTGTCGGCAACGATGGCGATCCTCACGGACTGTTTCGGGATCACGATGACCGTGTCCTTGCGTGCGCCGAGTTTCCCTTCCGCGTTGAGCACCGCGAAGGTGTGCCCGTGCAGGTGCATCGGGTGCCACATCCGGGTGTTGTTGGTGAAGGTCATCGTCGCCTGCTGGCCCTGTTTGATCGCAAACGGCTTGTTGTCCGGGTAGGGCCCGTTGATACCCCACTCGTAGCCGGTATCCGCTGCCGTCAGATCGGCCCGCATGTCGGTGTCGGCTTTGGTGAACTTCAATTGAGCTTCGCCGGTCGCGGTGAACATGTCCACGGTGCCGACCTTTCCGTTCAACTCCGGGGGCTGGAAGCCGGTCGGCGGCATGCTGCCGCCGCCGGTGGACAGTAGTGCTCGCGCCATTCCATCCTTGCCCTCAGCCAGTGCGACCAGGGGGAAGACACCGTCGGCGGCAGTGACGAGGACGTCATACCGTTCACCCATGCCCAGCAGCAGCGCGTCCACCTCGGCCGGTTCCACCGGGAACCCGTCGGTGTGGGTGACTGTCATCCGGTGACCGGCCAAGGCGACCCGGAACGCGGTGTCTGAGCCGGCATTGATGAAGCGGATGCGGATGCGCTGGCCCGGCTTGGCTGTGAAGGTCGTGGGGGCGTCCGGAATCCGGCCGTTGATCACGAAGTACGGGTAGGTGACGTCTCCGGGGTCCCCGCCCAGGAGTTCACTGCCTCCGGCGCCCATCGCACCCATGGATCCCGTACCGCCCATGGATCCCATCGCGCCCATGCCACCGGCCTTGAGTTCGTCGAAAATCTGTTGCGGGGATCTGCCGACACCGTCGGTCCAGTCATCGAGCATGACGATCCACTCCGCGTCATACCTGCCGGCATCGCGAGGATCGTCCACGATGAGCGGCAGGTACAAGCCGGTGTCAGCCTCGACCCCGGTGTGCGGGTGCGCCCAGTAGGTCCCCGCGTCAGGAACCGAGTAGGTGTAGACGAACGACTGCCCGGCGGGGATGTTCGGCGTAGCCGGCATAGCCCCATCCATGTCGTTCCTCAGGGCGAGGCCGTGCCAGTGCATCGACGTGGGTTTGTCCAGCTTGTTGTTGACCGTGATCGTCAACTCGTCACCGACATTGGCCCGGATGAGCGGCCCCGGCACCGTGTCGGCGTAGCCGAGGGTGTTGACGACCTTGCCACCCAGGTCGACGGTCACCGGCTGCGGGTTGAGGGTCATGCTCACCGTGCGCCCGGTGTGCGGCCGGGCTGCCTCCGCCGTTTTGATCGCATCTGCCAGTCCGGCACTGACCGCGGTCGGCTGGGTCTGCAGAGCCGTGGGCGGCGCGGCCGAGCGTGAGCACGCGCTCAGAGCGAACCCCGCACCAGCGGCCAGGCTTCCGGCGAGGAATTTCCGCCGGTTGACGTCGTTGGGTGTGTGCTTTCCTGTCACTGTCGCGCTCCTATCCTCATGTCATCCTTCCTTGGACCTGCCATGGGCGTCGACCGCTACCTGTTGCCACTGCTGCCAGGTTGTCAGTCGCTGCTCGTATTCCTTTCTGGCCCAGTCGAAAGCCTGGTCGCCCAGAAAAATCCGCAGCGGCGGTGTGTCCGCATCGACGATTCTCATGATCGCCTCGCGCGCTGCCCGCGGATCGCCGAGTCGAACCATTCGCGCCTCGCGGTCGATCTCGAACCTCTGGTACGCGGCCGAATAGGCGTCGAGGTGTCGGGATTGTGGGGCTCTACTGACGATCCCGGTGTTGAATCCGCCTGGTTCGATCAGGGTTACGCGTATCCCGAACGGCTCGACCTCCCCGGCCAGCGATTGTGTGAACCCCTCCAGGGCCCACTTCGACGCGTGGTACGCACTCAGGTAGGGGAAGGCCGTCACCCCGCCGATTGACGACACCTGGATGAGATGGCCGGCGCGCTGCGCACGCAGGTACGGCAGTGCCGCCTGGGTGATCCACACCGGGCCGAAGAAGTTCGTCTCCATTTGGGCGCGAAGCTCCGCCTCGGTCAACTCCTCGACGAAGCCGTAGTGGGAGTACGCCGCATTGTTGATCACGACGTCCACGCGTCCGAAGTGTTCGTGGGCGGTAGCCACCGCGGCGAATGCGGCGTCGCGGTCGGTGACGTCCAGCGCGATCGGTAGCAGCGCTGCTCCGTAGCGCTCGGTCAGGTCGGCCAGCGTGCTGATATCTCGGGCGGTGGCGGCGACCCGGTCGCCGCGCTCGAGGGCGCCGATCGTCCACTCCCGTCCCAGGCCCCGCGAGGTTCCGGTAATGAACCAGACCCGACTCACCGCACCGACCTCCCGATCAACTCCGCGCTGGGAGCACCGACCTCGGGTGCCGCTTCGGCAACGGTGAAGGTGGTCGCGGACATCGGTTCCTCTCCCGCGGGAGTGTGCGAGCGACGGTATTGCATCATCGATACGATCATCCCCGCCTCGTTCCCGCGCGTAACATCGCGTTCGGCGTTACGCGGGCTCCGCACCTGAACCTGCACTCTCGGTTTCACGAATGGTGGTGCCTGCGCGCATGGTGACTTCTTGGACCCGGATCTCGACGTCGATCGGGCTCAGACGAGTGTTTCTCAGCCCGCATCGCATGCTTGTCCGCCATCCGGATCCAGTGCAGGACGATGCCGAGGTCAACCGATCAGGGGACGCGCCCGATCAGCACCTCAAGCGGTAGTGCTCAGGTCCGGCCGGGCAGGTTCATCACCAGCCGGACGATCGGCAGCAGGGACTTCTGCCACAGCGTTGCGGGCACCCCCGGGGGCGGGTCCAGGTTGAGCACGCGGGCGGTGGCGATCGTCTGAGGCTCGGTGTACTTGAGCAGACCCTCCGCACCGTGCCGGCGACCGACACCGGACAGACCCATCCCGCCCATCGGTGCGCTGAGGCTGCCCCAGGCGAAGGCGTAACCCTCATTGACGTTGACCGTTCCCGAGCGCAGCCGGGCGGCGATCTTCTCACCCTCGGCGGTCGAACCGGCCCACACGCTGGCATTCAGGCCGTATTCGGTGTCATTCGCCCGCTGCACCGCTTCGTCGACATCGGAGACCGGGTAGATCGACGCCAGCGGACCGAAGGTCTCGGCGGCAGCGCATTCCATCTCCGGCGTGACCTCGGCGAGGACGGTCGGCTCGTAGAACAGCGGACCGATGTCCGGACGTGGCTTTCCTCCGGCGATCACCTTGGCGCCCTTCGCTTTGGCGTCTTCGACGTGGGCGATGACGGTTTTCAGCTGGCCCTCGGAGATCAGGCTCCCCATATCGGCGGAGTAGTCGTAGGCGGTGCCCAGCTTCATCGCCCGTACGGCGTCACCGAACTTACGGGTGAATTCGTCGGCGATGTCCTTCTCGACATAGATCCGCTCGATGGAGATGCACAGCTGGCCGGCATTGGAGAAGCAGGCGCGGGTGGCGGCCTTGGCGACCTTGTCGAGGTTGGCTCCGCGAGTGACGATCATCGCGTTCTTCCCACCGAGTTCGGCGGAGAAGCCGATGAGCCTGCGCCCGGCGTGCTCGGCGAGATGGCTACCGGTCTGCGACGAACCCGTGAACATCAGGTAGTCGCAGTGGTCGACGATCGCGGTGCCGACGATGTTTCCCGGTCCCGGAACGATCGCGTACAACGCTCGCGGAAGACCTGCCTGGTAGAGCAGTTCCGCGCAGGCCAGCCCGCAGTACGGCGTCTGGCTGTCCGGCTTGACCACCACCGCATTTCCCGCGATCAGCGCCGGCACCGCATCGGAGGCCGTCAACGTCATCGGGTAGTTCCACGGCGAGATGACACCGACGACACCCTTGGGCTGATAACAGACGGTGGTCTTGCCGATCGCCGGGAGTAGCCCCTGCACGGTGTGCGGTTTGAGCAGATCGGCTGAGACCCGCGCGTAGTAGTTGGCGTTGGCCATCAGGTCGATGACTTCCTCCTGAGCCGCCCAGCGCGCCTTGCCCGCCTCGGCCTGCAGCAGATCCATCAGGAAGTCACTGTTCTTGATGACCAGGTCGCGGTAGCGGCGAATGATCTTGAGCCGTTCGGACACCGGTGTCGCGACCCAGTCGGCCTGCGCAGCACGCGCCTTGGCGAAGGCTGCCTCCACGTCGGCGGCCGTGCCGACGGGGATGGTGGCCATCGGCTTGCCGGTGAACACCTCATCGACGGTTCTGGCCGGGCGCGCCGCCACATCGTCGATCGCCGCCAGTGCGCGCAGGCGGTCGAAGACCGCCGCTGATGGAGCAGCCATGCCACTACCTTTCGTTGGGCGCACCCGTTCTCCGGGCACCAGCCCCCACACTATCGGTCCTGGGGACCTGGCCATCCGTTCTGCTCAGACGGCGGGCCTTGACGGCCCAGCGGCTGCGGCACGATCATGAGGGCTACTGCCATGAGCGAAAACAGCAAAGCCGTCACCGCGCGCCGGATCCATCCGTCGCGGCGGAAGGCGGCGGTGGCCGTCCTGGGTGGCGGCGCCGCGCTGGCGATCGGACTCGCCGCCCCGGCGGGGGCCGACACCGCGTCACCGGATGAGGGTTCCGGCGCCACGCACTCCACGCAGTCGCCCCGCGGGTCGGCGACCAGGTCGGGACGCAGCACCGAGGCAATCGCGGGGTCGCGCTCGGTGAGCGCCCGTCAGGTCACCCGGACACCGAGCACGAGCCCCCGTCGCGGCGGCTCCGAGACCGCGCCGCGCCCGGCGACCGTGCCCGCCGCGTGGACCCTGCTGGGAGCCGTCGGCCGGGAGATCGAGCGGACGTTCTTCAACCGCTATCCCACCATCGCTCCGGTGACCGCGGCGCCGACCGCCGAGGGTGTGGTCACCGGCACCATGGGGGCCACCGACGCCGATGGCGATCGACTGGTCTACACCGTGGTCGCCGAACCCTCCCTGGGGCGGGTCGACCTCGACGGTGACACCGGGAACTTCACCTACACCCCAGTGGTCGACTTCGCGGCCTACGGCGGTGAGGACTCATTCACCGTCGCGGTGAGCGACGAGACGAACTTTCACATCCACGGCCTGCAGGGCCTGCTGAACGCGCCGATCGCGTTCGTTCGCAGTATCCCGTTCCTCGGGTCGCTGCTGTCGGACTACCTGCCCAGCACCACCCCGACCGCGACGGTGCGGCTGAGCTTCGACGGCAACGGCAGCCTTGCCGCACTGGAGTTTCCGGAGGGCTTTCGGTGGGGAGTGTCGACAGCGGCGTTCCAGGCCGAGATGGGCGGCGACGCTCCGCTGGACACGAATTCCGACTGGTGGCAGTGGACCCACGACCCGCTCAACAGCCTGCTGCTGGGGTGGCGGGGCGCGGTGCCCGAAGACGGCCCCGGCCAGTACAACCTCTATCCGACCGACATCGACCTGGCCAGGAACGAGGTAGGCGCCAACACCTTCCGGATCAGCATCGAGTGGAGCCGGATCTTCCCGACCACAACCGCCTCAGTCGATGCGGCAGGCGGGATCACCCCGGAGGTGCTCAGCCAACTCGACGCGCTGGCCGATCAGGACGCGGTCACCCACTATCGCGACGAGATCGCGGCGATGCGGGCCGCCGGTCTCGATCCGATGGTGACCGTCAACCACTTCACCCTGCCGCTGTGGATCCACGACCCCGCCGCCGCCCGCGCCACTGCTTTCCTCGGCGGCACCCCCGAGACCGCGGCCGGCTGGGTTTCCGAGTCGACGGCCACCGAGTTCGAGAAGTACTCCGCCTACCTGGCCTGGAAGTTGGGCCCTCAAGTCGGTACCTGGCTGGTGCTCAACGAGCCGGTCACCTCGATGCTGGTGTCCTACTACGCCATTCCGCTGGCGACCAACTTCCCGCCCGCCGTCTTCCGGCCCGATCTGGTGGCACAAGGATTGCGCAACCAGGCGACCGCGTACGCGGCGGCGTACGACGCCATCCACGAATTCGACCCCGACGCCCAGGTGGGTTTCGCGCTGAACATGTATTCCTGGCGCCCCGCGAATCCGGCCAACCCGGTCGACCAGGAGGCCACCGCGTCCTTCAGCGACTTCTATAACCGGTGGTTCCCCGACGCCGTGCTACGTGGCCGGATCGACACCAACTTCGATGGGGTGATCAGCGACGACGAGATCCGGCCGGAGTTGGCCGACAAGGCCGACTTCTTCGGCGTCAACTACTACAGCCAGGGCATCGTCGCCAGCTACGGCGGCGCGTCGGATCCGGCCCTGCCGATCGTCAAGGGCTACCCACAGTTCTCGCCGCTGCTCAATGTCGTCGCCGGCGGCTGCCCGGCCCGCGAATGCACGGACACCGCGCAGATCATCAACCCCGCCGGCCTGCGCTCAGTGCTGGACATCGCGAACTCCTACGGACTGCCTTTGTGGGTCACCGAGAACGGACTAGCCGACGCCGACGACGATCAGCGGCCGTCCTATGTGGTGCGTCATCTGGCCGTACTCCACCAGGCGATCGCCGACGGCATGGACATCCGCGGTTACACCGCCTGGGCGCTCACCGACAACCTCGAGTGGGTTCTCGGCTACGAGCCGAAATTCGGGCTTTACTCCTACGATCCGGTCACCCTGGCGCGAACCCCGCGCCCGAGCGTCGGCCTGGTCCGCGACGTTTTCACCGGTAACGCTCTCACCGCAGACGCCTTCCGCGCTTACACGATGGGCGACTGACTCGTTGTTACCCCAGATACACCAGTAGCACTGCTGCCATCGCCAGCAGGTACATGACGCCGATCACGATCAAGCCCCGCCGTTCCATCGCCATGGCGGGTTCCTCGCCCTTCGACTGCAGGATCCACGCGCCGACCACCGAGACCGCGATCATCGCGGTGGTCGCGGCAAAGGCCAGTATGTACAGCAGGTCGATCATCAGCAGATAGCTGGTCTGCGGGAGACCCGATGACACACCCCAGTGTCCGGCCACGAGCGCCAGCAGCGCGGTGATACACAAGTTCAGCTTGGAGTCCACATAGGACGCGGGCACGACCAGTGCCAGTGCTGAGGCGATCAGAACGATGAAGATGGGCAGGACGGTTTTGACGATGCCCGAGACCGCCGGCGAGGACAGCGGCATTTCCACGGTCATCCGGCTGAAGGTCTGGGCGTTGGGTCCGGCGTCGACCTCCCCGAAGGCCGAGGTGTACGTGTAGGGACCGAATGTGATGCGGGGCTGACCGAAGTTGTATCCCGGCAGCGTGATCTCCCTGTCCAGTTCGATCGGGTCAGTGTCAGGCTCATAGACGACACCGTCGATGTTGTTCTCACCATCTTCGATGACGAGCCTGAGGGTCTGCTTCTCGAACGGGTAGTCCGAGAGCGACAGCGGTGCGTTGAAGGAGCCCTGGAAACGGGCGACCCACAGCAGGCTGCCATCGGGCTGCTTTTGCGGTTCGTCATAGAGCGGCGTCTCGACGAGTCCCCAGCTCTGGTACGTGTTCATGATCTCCAGGCCCTCGCTGGGGTCGATCTCCGGATCGGTCCAACGCAGCCAGACGTAGAAGTCGGCGTCGAAGCTGTTGGTGGGCAGGTCGACCTTCTGGATGTTGGAGACGTACACCCCGGCGATCACCTTCTCCGGGCCCGCCTCACGCTCGGTGGACGCGGGCCGCACGGAATGACGGTGCTGATCGGTCCTGGCCGACTGGGACCCTGCGGCAATGCGCTCCATCATCGCAGTGTCCTGGGCCCGTTCGCCGGTCGGATCGTCGGAGCCGCTCGGACGAGATTGGCCAGCAGCCATCAGCCCGGCGGTCAGAGCGATGAGGAACGTCGCGGCCATCGCGAGACGCGCAACACCCCGGTTGGACAGCATCCTCACCGGTCTAGAGATAGCACGGGTGGGACGACCGCAGGGATCGACCTAGGTATCAGCTTGATGTCAGACCCGTCCACACCTGCCAGACCCGGCCTATAGTCGGCGCATGACGCCCGGCCTTCACCAGCGCTTGGACCGTTCCGGACCGGCCGCGCTCGCCCTCTTCCGAATCGTCATCGGGTTGCTCTTCGCCCTGCACGGGACGGCGAAGCTGTTCGGGTGGCCGGCGACGAAGAGCGGTGCTGTTCCGGTCGGTACCTGGCCGTACTGGTGGGCGGGGGTGATCGAACTCGCCGTGGGTGTCCTCGTCGCGCTTGGGCTATTCACCCGCATCGCCGCGGTGATCGGTTCGGGAACGATGGCCTTCGCCTACTTCACCGAACACCAGGCGAAGGGGCTTCTTCCCATCGAGAACGGCGGTGAGCTCGCCACGCTCTATTGCTTCGCATTCCTGCTGATCGCCCTCATCGGACCCGGGGCGTTCGCCCTGCGGGACCGCAGGCCGGACGGGTGACCCGCACGCTTGCGCAGCCGTGAGCGACGGGACTGCGTGCGCCACGGTGCCAAACGGGGCTAGCGTGGATGTAGCACTTGAGCACGCGTCGAGGAGGCCACGTGGCGGAGAGCCCGCAGAAGAAATCGGCACCCCAGTCGAAGACGGCGCCGGCCAAAAAGCCGGCCAAGAAGCCTGGCACCCCGGCGCGCGCCAAGACTTTGCGCGGCCGTGACGCGGTCACCGAGGCCAAGCGGCTGTCGGGCTGGGATTTCGCGACCTGGCGCATGGCGACCGACGACCCGGTCATGCGCTCCACCATCATCGGCCTGCTGCTGCTGGAGGAAAGTCCGGACTGGGATCGGATGTGTGAGCGCTACGAGCGCGCGACACGGCTCGCCCCGGTGCTGCGCTCGGTGATCAAGGAGGGACCAACCGGGCTGGAGACCCCGCGCATCGTCGTCGATCCGGACTTCGACCTCTCGTATCACATGCGCCGCTTCAGCATGCCCAAAGGTTCGACATGGAACGACGTGCTCGATGACGCTCGGCGTCAGAGTATGTCCGACTTCGACAAGGACCGGCCGCTGTGGCGGGTGACCTTGCTGGAGGGTCTGTCCGGCGGCAAGGCGGCCATGATCCTCAAGCTGCATCACGCGATCGCCGACGGCCAGGGTGCGGTGCAGTTGGGCCTCGCACTGCTCGATTTCACCGCGGAGGGAACCGATCTGGGTCCGATGCCGCCGGCACCGGAGCCGGCTGTTCTGGATACCAAGGGCTTTCTCCAAGCCGTCGTCCGCAACAACGTCGGGTGGGTCGCCAAGACCGCCGAGGATGCGGTCAAGGGCATCGGGCCGCTCGCGTTGGCGACCATCAAGAACCCGGTGGGGTTCCTCAACCGTTTCCGGGACACCGCAGAGTCGGTGCTGCGGTTCACCAAGGTTCCGCTGCCGCTGGGCCCGCTGTCACCGATCATGCAGGCCCGCAGCATCAACTATCACTTCAACACCATCGACATGGACTTCGAGAAGTTCCGCGCGGCTGCCAAGAAACGTGACCGCACGGTCAACGACCTGTTCCTTGCTGCCATCAGCGTGGGCATGTACCGCTTCCACGAGCAGATGGGGCGTCCGGTCGACGAGTTACGGATGAACATGCCGATCTCGCTGCGGACCTCCGCGGATCAAAGCAATGCGGTGACGATCGCGCGCTTCGAGATCCCGGTCAGCAACGCGATCGATGACGTGCTGGATGCCGCGGCCCGGATAGTTCGCAGCTGGCGCGCCGAGCCGGCCCTCAAACTTGCCGACTACCTCGCTGAGCTGAGCCGCTTCCTGCCTCCGGAACTGGTGTCGGCGGCCGCCCAGACATCGGACCTGACGGCCTCCAACGTCCCCGGTGTACCCGCTCCGGTGTGGCTGGCGGGTGCGAAGGTATTGCGGATGTATCCGTTGGTCGGCACGATCGGCGCGGCGATCAACGTCACGATGCTGACCTACAACGGGACTGCGAGCGTGGGTGTCAGCTCCGACGACGCGGCCGTCGACGACCGCGCCGAATTGATCCGCAGCCTGCAGTACGGGTTCGAGCAGGTCGTCGGTAAATCGGTGCTGGTGAGCGAACCACTGAGTGCGTGATGGCGCCGCGTGTGACGGCTCCGGGCAACTGAGATGACAGCCGCCGACCATCCTGTCCTTGCCACCCGGTTCGAGACACTGCTGTGCACGTCGCCCGCGCAGCATGTCCTGCAGGTCACCCTCAATCGTCCCGACGTGGGCAACGCGATGAACACCCAAATGGGGACCGAGCTGCTCCAGCTGTGGACGATGATCGGCGAAGATGCGGGCGAGCTGCGCTGTGTCGTCCTGACTGGGGCCGGTGACCGCATCTTCTGCGCCGGGGCGGACCTCAAGGAGCGCAAGGGGATGAGTGCGCAATCCTGGCGCCGCCAGCACGAGATCTTCGAGCGGGAGTCCGATCGGCTCATCGACCTACCGATCCCCGTGATCGCCGCCGTCAACGGCCATGCCTACGGCGGCGGTCTGGAGATGCTGCTCGCCTGTGATTTCGCGTATGGATCACGCGAGGCGCGCTTCGCGTTGACAGAGGTCACTCTCGGAATCATGCCCGGCACCGGCGGAACGCAGAACCTGCCGCGCGCCGTCGGCGAGCGCCGTGCCAAGGAGGTCATCCTCACCGGGCTGCCGTTCGATGCCGACCAGGCCCTGCACTGGGGCGTACTCAATGCGGTGTTCCCAGCGCGCGAGGTCCTGGCCGCGACCGTGCAGACGGCGAGCCGGATCGCCGGCAATGCGCCGCGGGCGGTGCGCCAGGCAAAGAGATCCATTCATCACGGACTGCAGATGGACCTGAGCACGGCCCTGCGGTTCGAGGTGGAGGCCTACAACCAGTTGATCGAGACCGAGGACCGTCTCGAGGGCGTCGCCGCCTTCAACGAAAAACGGTCACCGAGGTTCACCGGCCGCTGATCCGCGGCGCGACCGACGATCACGACCCGGCGGGGATCAGAGCGGGGTCGCCGACGCCGATGGTGATCCGCGGCGCGGCAGCCGGATCCAGCCAGGTCAGCACCGAACGCATCTCGTCGCGGCCGATAGCCACACATCCCCAGGTGGGGTCACCATTGGTGACGTGCAGGAAAATCCCGGACACCCGCCCGGGAATGCGCTGCGGGTTGACGGTGATGTTCACCGCGTAGTCGTACACGGGCCCGGAGTCATAGAGGTTCTCCGCGATATCCGAGGGTTTCCCGGGTCCGCGCACGTGGGTGTTGTACGTCGGCGAGGAGGCATCCTCATCCCACCAGTCTTCGTCGGTGGCCTGGAAGTAGGGCATCTTCGTGCCGGGGTTGGGCTGCCGACCGAAGGCCTGGTCGAAGGTGAACGTTCCCTCCGGAGTTCGGTGCACTCCGTCTGCGGGTGCGCCGACGCCGAGTGCTCCCACCTTGGCCGGTGTCGGACCCAGGACAGCCTTCCACTGCTGACCGAATCGCTGGAAGGCGATGAGCGATCCGGTGGTCGCGTCGGCGGCCGGAACGCCGACGACGATCCATTGCGCAGGTTGCCCGCTCGCCGGAGCGACCGGCTCCGCCGATGCGGTCACCGCCCATGCCGGGCACAGCAGTACGAGCAAGAGTCTGGTGGCGACGCGAATCGTCGTCGAGAGCTTCACCGTCACCTCGTTCGATCAGTAGTGCACGCAGCGCCGCCATCGTAACCGGCGTGAGCGCTCGTTCAGCGCAGCGAAATGCCGCAGCCAGACAGCGTCAGCGAGCAAGATCCCACTGGCCGAAGTCGGGCGCCAGCACATCATCGACGTCGACGTGGACCCCGTCGATGAGCACGCCGGGATCAGACGCCGTCACGACCTCGCTCTGGAAGAGCACCGCCGCAGGCTCCAGTTTTCCCTGCGACCACGCCTTGGTCTGCCACGCCCACCGGTGACCCGGTGTGGTGGAATGCCCCACCACGTCATCGGCAATAGCCCACCCGCACTCCCGGACGCCGCCGTAGATTCCGGTGCGCTCGACACCTAACACGGAATTGATGCCGCGGAACCACTGCGCTGCGGTGCCTTGCCAGGTCACCAGATCGATGGGCTCATCGACGCTGAAGAAAATCGGCGCCGAGTCAGGGCCACCGGCTGCTCCGTGCCACCTCAGTGCCGTCTGCGCATCGGCAACTCCCCCGTCGTACCCGCGGGTGAAGTCAGACGGCGTGGGCCACCCGGGCTTACCGAACTGGTAACAGCTGACCACCTGAAGACCCAGTGCGCGCAGACCGTCGGCGAACTCCCGGGTGACCGGCTTGAAATCGAACGTCGCACCGGGGCGTAACTCCGAGACGTACACCAGCGCTCCGTCAAAGCCGGCCGCCCGGATCTGCTCCGGCTGAACCAGACGCTCGGCGAAGTCGATGAGTCGCAGTCCGGTCGCGGAAGCCCGCGGCGTGACGGCGAGCCACGCGCTCCCAGCGAGCACTAGGCCGCTCTTGAGGGCGCCGCGGCGTGTCACCGACACGTCAGCACCTCAAGCCGATGACCAGGCCCACGTGTGTGAGCCGCTGACGCCGCGGAACGCGACATATCCGTCGGCGGTGGCCGAGGCGTCGGCACCGTTGACCGGCGCAGTTCCGTTCCAGACCTCGACGCCATCGCGGTATATCACCCGCTCGGACCACAGTGTCGGCACCGCGACGATTCCTGACGTGCCCGTCGGCGCCTCGACGGTCAGCCGGAACGCCTCGTCGCCGAGTTCCCAGCGCGACACCACCGGTCCCTCGCTGGTGGGAACTTGGCCCTGTGCCCACACCAATCCCTCCGTGAACGGCTTGACCTGCCAGGTGCGGTAGGCGACGGAGGTGGGCGTGACGCCCAGAACGTAATCCGACAGCGAGGACGTGGCACCGGTGCTCCACGCGTGCGACGCCGAGTCGCCGAACAGGAAGGGGATCGTTCCCGACAGGTTGCCGCCGGGCAGATTGATCCGCTCCCAGGTCGTGCTACCGGCGTCGGTGTCGACCATGTAGCCCCAGGTCGCCAGCATCTGCTGGATGGCCAAATCCGGCCGCCCGGCCAGATAGTTCGCGGGCAGCGAGAAACTGCTCACGAACGGCGACACGATCTGCGGGTACCGGGGCACGCCCTCCTCAGCCGCCCGCAGGCCGTAGTCGGTGGTCAAACTGTCGGCCATGGTCTGGACGATCTGCGCGGCCTGGTCGGCATCGGCCACCCCGTAGTACACCGCCCAGGAGTTCGCGTCCTGGACCACGAAGCCGCGGGCGGACGTCGATGCGTCATACGCGCCCAGGTCAGGGTTCCAGAGCTGGTCGTTGATCGCCTTCTTCAGCGCGGCGGCCTGAGCGGCGTACTGGGCGGCCGATGCGGTGTCCCCTATCGCTGTCGCGAGTGTGGCGGCATTGACGAGGCTGTCATATTGCACGACGTTGGTGGAGGTGACCTGACCTACCGCCCGATTGACCACACTCCAGTCCAGGCTGGCGATCGGAGGCACATCGACCAAGCCGGTCGCGGGGTTGATCAGCGAGTTGCCATATGCCACAGCTCGTTTGACGGCATCCCAAGTCTGCTCGACGAAGTCGGTGTCACCGGTAAGTCGATAGTAGTTACCCATGTTCTGTGCCAGTGCCATGGAGTAACTGGCTCCCCAGAACTCGCAACCGCCTGAGCTCACGCCACTGCACACCCCCGGGGCAGGGCCGGGGGTGGACAGGCTCGAGGGCACCGGGAAGGGCAGGCTGAGCGGCTCGATGACAAAGGCCGCCACCGGATTGTCGGCGAGGATCTGGAGGTTGTTGCGGGCAAGAACGTCACCGGCCGCACCGAATACGTCGTGCAAGGTGGTCCCGGCTGTCAGCAGATCGCCCGCCCAGATCGCCCGGTCGCGTTTGGCCGCCTCGGCGAGGATGGACAACGGGTAGGGGCCGGCGTAACCCGGTGTACCGGCGCTGATCTCATCGAGGTTGATGGTGTAGGCCCCGGCGTACCAAATCCGATTCACCAGATCGGAGTTGGACAGGAAGTTGCCGGCGTACCCGTCTGCGGACCGCAGCGGCGCCGTGATGCGGGTGGAGATGTCGCTGAGGGTGACCGTGCCGGGTAGCGCCAGGGCGATGCGCTGGTAGCGATAGCCGCCCTGGATCTCACGGTTCTGCCATTGACCGGGTCCGAAGACCGGGGTCACCTCCAGGGTCAGGGTGGCTCCGGAGTTGCCCAACAGCCGCGTGCTGGCGGCGCCGTCACCGATCGGCGACATGTTCGAGATCGACTCACTGAAGGCGGTGTGGATGAAATTCGGTGTTGCTGAGGCGATGTCGTAGGTCAGGTAGCCGCCGACGTTCTGACCGTAGTCGACGATCACCACCGGCGCTTCGGCGCCGAGGGCATAGGTCAGGGTGATCTGCCCGTCCTCGCCGACAGTCACTCCACCGTTCTTGTAGAAAAGGCTGACCGGCCTGACCGCGCAGGTGGCGTCCTCGGTGCACCCGTCGGGGGTGAGGACATAGCGCTGCCAATCCTGCTGAGCGGCAATCGGTTCGGTCGACAGCTGCGATGCCTCACCGGCCAACGGCGGCGCAGGTTGGGTGGGTGCAACTGTGATCGGAACGCGTGCGGGTACCGAGCTGGTGTAGGGCGAGGCAAGCCCGAACAGCCACGCGGTGTTGGCGATGTGCGGTCCGAGCCACGGAATCCTGGAGAGAAGATCGACGATTCCGTGGAAGTGCGGGAACTGTCCCGGCGTTTGATCGCTGACCACGACGTTGAACTGGTCGAAGCCGCCGAGTTCGTTCATCGCCGCGGGTGCGGTGTAGGTGAAATCACCGGTGGCTTCGTCGACGTCCAGTAGGCCGCCGCTTTGCGGGGACCCGATGAAGGTGTAGTACAGCGTGTCCCCATCGGAGTCGGCGGCGCCCAGGTTTCCGGTGACCACCGCCTGTCCGGATGTGCTGGTGGTCTGGCCGTAGACGACCGGAGCGATGGTGGGCGAGGCGTTGAAGAATTCCCGGCGCACCGCCTCCAGCAGCCCCATGATGCCCGAGGGTTCGGGCGACTGGCCCGGCCTTCCCGCGACAGCCGCGGGTGGGTTCGCCGCCGCCCTCGCGGCCCGAGGGGCAGTGCGACTCGGACTGCCCGGCGATCGGGAGGCCGCCGAGGTGGTGCGGGCCTGAGTCGGTCGCGCATCCGCGGCCGGCTTCCTGCCCTGCGTGGCGGTCGCCTTGGCGCCCGCCGACGGCGACGCGGCGCCTGCAGCGGGGGCATCAGCCTCGGCAGAGGCGGCCTGACTGACCGCCACGGCCACTCCGATGCCGAGGGCCACCGCAAGGCCCCCGATCCGACCGATGTACCGGGAAGCACCCATGGCGCTCCTCTCCGCGCTTTGATCAGCCAGGACCCATCGGGTCCCGCTCGAAAGCTACGGCAACGGTCGGGTCAGGTTCAACGTCTGAACTGAAACTAGCGACCCGCGTTACGGGCGAGGTCGATCGCGAACTGGGCGACGAAGCGTCCCGCCTGCGGATCGCCGCGGTCACACGAGCCATCGGATTCGCCGACCCGCTTGACCCACAGGTAGGCGTCGGCGTGCGCGCCCGCGGTGTTGGTCGTGGGCGCAGCACCCAGCGCCCGGCCGCCCGGATTGCACCAACTCAGCGGAGCGTCGGGCAACGGCCCGGCACCGTTGCGCGAGGTGTCGATCACGTAGTGCGCGCCGTTGGTCAGCGCGGAGATCGTCTCGCCGTACCCGATCTGCTCTTCGGTGGAGTAGTAGTTGGTGATGTTCAGACTGAAGCCCTGCGCGCGGTTGACCCCGACCGCGTTGAGGCGGTTCGCCATCTCATCAGCGGGGACCCATCGCGAGTGTCCGCCGTCGACGTACACCGCGGCGGCCGGATTGCGGGTCAGGGTGCCGACCGCGTAGCTCAGCAGGTCGAAGCGTTCCTGACGCTGATCAGGCGAGAGACAGTCGGCCATGGCCAGGGCGTCGGGCTCGAGGATGATCGCCGCCGGCATCGATCCCAGACCTGAGGCGACGGCGTCGATCCAGCCGCGGTAACCGTCGGCCGTACCGAACCCGCCCGCCGCGAAGCTCCCACAGTCGCGGTGCGGGATCGCGTAGAGGGCCAGGATCGGCATCGCGCCGGCCGCCTGCGCCGCACCGGCGTAGCGGGAGACGGTGCTGGCGACCGTGGCGGGTGGGAAGGCGTGGTCGAGCCAGTAGGCCTGAGGGGTGTTGGCGATGGCGGTCAGCTCGGCGCTGGGCGGGTCGGCGCTCTTCGCGGCCCGCATGGCCGCAGAGATCGGATCGACGTAGAAGGTCTTTCCGGCCAGCGGATTGGCATCGGCGAGCAGGCGCACCGCCGTCGTGGCTCCATTGTGGCCGATACCCGCGCAGCACCAGACGAGGACAGCAGCGACCGCCAGCAGCGAGGCCATTCCCCGCCCGAGGGCTGCGACAGATGAGAACATCACCGTTGAAAAATAATGCCATCACTCGGTCAGCACCAATTACACCGGCCAGGGCCGTCCAATCCCGGTCCGACCTGGGCCGTCTGCCGATGAGAGACGCTGTTCAGCCCACCTGGTCGCCGTGGCGGAGCGGGGTGATCTTCGGTACCGCCGCAACGTTCGTCTTCTTCCAGATGGTGCTGCAGACGTTCCCCAGCGTGATGCGGCAGGGGTTGGTCGTGGATCTTTCGCTGAACGGAGCGGGTTTCGGCGGGCTGTCCTCGAGTTTCTACTACCCCTACATCTTGCTGCAGGTGCCGGCCGGGATTCTGGTGGCCCGCTTCGGGGTGCGCATCGTCCTCATCACCGGGGCAGCGCTGTGCACCGTCGCGTCCTTCCTGTTCGCTGTGTCCCGAACGGCGGAATTCGCCGAGGTGACCCGCATTCTCATGGGCCTGGGCGCGGCACCCATCGTGGTGTGTGCGATGACCTTGGCCGCGCAGTGGTTTCCCGCGCGTCTGTTCCCGCTGCTGGCGGCCCTGACTGAGATGGCCGGGATGACCGGGGCGGCGGTCGGCCAGGAGACATTGGGTTTCATCGTCGAGCGGGCCGGGTGGCGTACGGGGATGGTCGCCTGCGGGATTTTCTCTGCCGCCCTGTCGATTCTCATCGTGCTGTTCGTCCGTAACCGGCGGGACCGCGACGGTGAGGATCAGCAGTGGCCCAGGCTCGCTGAAATCGGACGGCTGCTGGTCTCTGTGCCGATCCTCGCCCGCGCCACGGCCGGCGGTTTGGTGGCCTCGGCGGGGGTCGCGTTCGGGATGCTCTGGGGGGTCTCCTACTTTCAGGCTCACCACCAGATGAGCCTGTCCGCAGCGTCGGTCTGCGCGTCGTTTTATTTCTGGGGATGCCTACCCGGCATGCTCGGCTCGGCCTGGTTGTGCGCACGCTTCGGTAGGCCGGCGCTGCTGCTGGCCCTGGGTGCCGCCGGCACGGCGGCGGCGATGGCCCTCATCCTGTTCGTGCTGCGCGGTGAACTAGCACTGGCTGGGGCCATGTTCGTGCTCGGTGCCTGCAACGCCTTCTACGCCCTGGCGTTCACCATGGTCAAAGACCAGGCACCGCCGGAACTTTCCGGCGTGGCCATGGGCCAGACCAACATGCTGATCATGGGCATCGGCGGATTGATCTTCCAGCCGCTGATCGGCGTTCTTGCACACCTTGGCGGCGAAGACGTGCCCGGGGCGGTCGCACTCAGCGTCACCATCGTCGCGCCCCTGATGGCGATCGCGATCCTGGCGGTGATCGGTATTCGGGGCCGGAGGATCAGCGCCCGGGAATCGCCACCGTGATCATGTTGTGGGTAGTGGCTGCGGTGTCGGCTTGAGCTGTTGGTTGGTGGAAGCGGGCTGGCCCCAGGTCGGATCGACCGCAGCGCCGTCCCAGTAGACGCCCGCGTGGAAGGGAATGGTGCCGTAGTAGTCGCTGTTCCACGGGCCACCCGAGGCCACCTGCGGGGGGCCGGCGTAGGCCGACATCAGCGCATAGGGCAGATCGGCCGAATAAAAGGGTTTGGTATCCGGGGTGACGGTTCCGGTATAGGCCGAGTTGTACTGCTGGCCGATGAATCCGTCGATCAGGTTGTTGGCATACGCCAGGGAGAGGAAGTTCCACTCCCCGCCCGAACCGGTCGCCGGGTTTTCCGGGAGGCCGGTCAGGCCCAACGACGACAGGTAGGGCGTCGTGCCGTCGCCGCTGATGATGTGGCCGGAGTTGTAGGCCCCCTGCGTATCGCTGCCCAGTGTTTTGAAGATGCTGCTCGCCGGGACGGGATAGATCTTCACCGCGTCACCCAGGAGTTGTCGTCCTGCCCACAGGACCGCCAAGACACCGGCGTAGGCCCCGTCCGTGGACGTCTTGTTCGCAGTGAACTCGAAATCCTGGCCCCAGAACACGTAGCCGCCCGCAGCCGTCGGGGTGCCTTCGGCGGGGCTGGGGAACTCGTCCGGGTACAGCATCACCCGGGAGAGAATTGTCTGCGCCAGGGTCGCTTTGTCGCTGTCCGGCACCGGAGTCGATGAGCTGAAGAGGTCGTCGATCAGTGGCCACAGGCTGTAGCCGTCGGTGCCGTCGTTGTTCTGCAGCGCCACGGACTGGCCGACGATCCGACCGCCAGCCGTGAGAGTGGCTCGATCGCCGGCGCTGAACTCTCCGATCACGCCGTAGCCCGCCGGGGTGTTCGCGGTTTGGGAGGTGTCATCGAGGAAGTAGACCAGCGAGTCGTCGAGTCCGTCGACACCGTTGCGCCTGAAGACAAGCAGAAGCCGGCCCGTGCCGGCACTGCCGGCCGCCCCGCCTGTTCCGGTGGCGCCGCCGTCACCTCCGAAGCCGAAGAGGAAGCTTCCGTCGCCCCCGTCACCGCCGTCGCCGCCGAAGAGTCCGCCGCTGCCGCCGTCACCCCCGGCACCGAAGAGCGACAGGACTCCAGCACTGCCGCCGTCGCCGCCGTCACCTCCCACCCCGCCGGCCGTTGCGGCGGGTCCACCAGTGCCGCCGTCGCCGCCGTTGCCGCCGAAGAGGCCGCCGCTACCGCCTCGTCCGCCCCCGCCGCCGGTGACTCCCGGACCTCCGGTGCCGCCGTGCCCGAACCATCCAGCCGATCCGCCGTTGCCGCCGTTCCAGCCGTCACCGCCACTCCCCCACAGCAGACCGCCGTTACCGCCGGTGCAGGCGGTGGTACCCGGGCAGGTGACGGCGTCGTAACTGAAGCCGTCACCGCCGAGTATCCCGCCGTTGGGCTGCTGGGCAGTGCCGTCCCCGATGAGGACGGACAGTATCGATCTGCCGCCCGCCACAGGGTGTGCCCTCGGGTGTGCCCTCGGCGTAAGCCCGGCGCCACGAGCGGAGGGTGTCGACCGCCCAGACGCTTCCGCGCGCAGAACCCGACGTTCCTGACGTGACGCCGACCGCGCGGGCCGGGCGGCATCAGCGGTCGTTGCGCTCGCCGAACCCGACCCCGCCGGCTCCGCGGTGTCGGCCTGAGCCACCGCTGATGCGGATGCGAGCGCCGCTCCCACCCCCAGAGCGATCGCCAGCGCGGCCAGCGGCCCGGTGGGCACGCGAACCCCCGCACGGGGATGGGCCCCGGACTGGATCATGCCGACCCTCTTTCCATCAGTGCTTGCCACCAGAATCGCACCGACCGGACCATTATGCGGAACGACCTCGAGCGGAACGGGCATTAGGGTGAACTGGTCGGTCTCGGCGAACGGGCCGCCAGGCGAACCGAACCGGAGAGTTGGGCGAACACATGACCGCAGCACCCGATGCGCCAGCACTCGAGCCGCGGGTGGGCCACTACTACCAGATGGACGGCACCTATCTCGTGGGCCGTGAGAAGGTCCGCGAGTACGCCCGCGCCGTGCAGGACTACCACCCCGCGCACTGGGACGTCACCGCCGCCGCGGACCTGGGGTATCCGGGTCTGGTAGCACCGATCACCTTCACCTCGACACCGGGCATGTCGTGCAACCGCACGATGTTCGAGTCGGTGGTCGTGGGATACGACACCTACATGCAGACCGAGGAGGTCTTCGAACAGCACCGGCCGATCGTGGCGGGTGATGAGCTTGAGATCGACGTCGAGCTGACCTCTGTACGGCGCATCGCAGGACGGGATCTGATCACGGTGACCAACACCTTCACCGACTCGGCCGGCGAGCGGGTCCACACCCTGCACACCACCGTCGTCGGCGTCACCGCCGACGACATCAACCCCGGAGTCAAGGCAGCCGTGCAGAAGGCAATGATGCACGACGTCGACATCATGAGCATCGACGGCTCCGACGCCGTCTACGAGAAGACCGTGCGCCCAGCCGGCGAGATACGGATCGCCAGCGACACTGCGCGCACACTGGGGACTGTGTCCTTCGATGACCTGAAGGTCGGCGACGAGTTGCCGGTCCACCACACCCGGCTCTCCCGGGGTGATCTGGTCAACTACGCCGGCGTGGCCGGGGACGCCAACCCGATCCACTGGGACGAGGGCATTGCCAAGCTCGCCGGACTGCCCGACGTGATCGCCCACGGCATGCTCACCATGGGATTGGGCGCAGGATTCGTCTCGGCCTGGTCGGGTGACCCCGGCGCGGTCACGCGCTACGCGGTTCGGCTCTCAGCGCCCACGGTCGTATCGGCCGCCGAGGGCGCGGACATCGAGTTCAGTGGCCGGATCAAGTCACTGGACCCGCAATCGCGCACCGGTGTGGTGCTGGTCGCCGCGAAATCCGACGGCCGCAAGATCTTCGGCCTGGCGACAATGGACATCCGTTTCCGCTGAAGCGAACCAGCGACGGAACACGACGACGGCAGGCGCACGTGGCCACGAATGCAGATTCACCGGCGGTCAGTCAGCGCGCGCACGTCCTGCGGCTCTTCCTGTTCGTCGCGGTCCTGCTCGTCATGTTCTACCTGGTCACCGTGGAGCGAGTCATCGACATCGAGGCGGTGCGCAGCACCATCGCCCGAGTCGGTCCCCTCGCGCCGCTGGCCTACGTCGCGGTATCGGCACTACTGGCCGCGATCTTCGTTCCCGGGCCACTCTTGGCTGCCGGCAGCGGTGTGCTTTTCGGCCCGGTACTGGGTCTCGTCGTCACCTTGACCTCCACGACGGTGACCGCGACGATCGCTGCTCTGGTGGGAAGACGTGCCGGGCGGGATAGTGCCCGCTCACTGATCGGCGAAGAATGGTCCAGGCGCATCGACGTACAGATCCACCGTAACGGTCTGTGGGCGGTCGTCGGCCAACGCTTCATCCCCGGCATCTCCGACGCTCTGGCCTCCTATGCCTTCGGGGCCTTCGGGGTGCCACTGTGGCAGATGGCGGTCGGCGCCCTCATTGGCTCGGCGCCGAGAGCGTTCGTCTACACCGCACTGGGCGCGTCGATCTCGGATCTGAACTCACCGCTGGCGTATGCGGCGATTGGCGTGTGGTGCGTCACCGCGATCATCGGCGTCTTTGCCGCACACCGCGGTTACCGCTCGTGGCGGACTCAACGCCGCGATAGCCGGAGACCCGGGTGAGCGGCACACCGGCGAGATCCCCCCGCCGCCTGGATCCGCCGGCGCCGGATGACACCGACGTCGAGTCCTGGGTGATGCGCCAACTCGGTGATCTGGTGACACCGACGCCGCCGGGAGGGCAGGCGCACCCCAGGGGCGGACAACGCGCGGCCGACACCGCGCTGCAGTCCTACGACGTGCGCGGCTACGCGCGAAAACGCAACAACGTCTGGCCACCCGAGCGACGCGGATCCTCCCGATTATCGCCCTACATCCGGCATGGGCTGCTGACCCTGCGCGAGGTCTGGGATCACGTGGCCGGTGGTCCGCACGAGGATGTGACGAAGTTCCGCGACGAACTTCGGTGGCAGGAGTACGCGCGTCATCTCTACGCCCGGATGGGGACAACCACGCGGGCCTCCCTGCGCTACGAGGTCGACGAACGCACCGCCGACACCGCCAACCCATGGTCGACGCAAGCGCGGTGTGTGGACCTCGCCTGGACGGAGCTGGTGACGACAGGCTGGCTGACCAACCAGACCCGGATGTGGCTCGCCTCGCACTGGAGTGTTCGCGAAGGCCTGGGCTGGCGCGACGGTGAAGACCTCATGTACCGCCACCTGCTCGATGGGTCCCGCGCGGCGAACCGACTCGGCTGGCAGTGGACCGTCGGCGCACTGACCGGGAAGGCCTACGGGTTCTCCCGCTGGCAGGTCGAGAAACGCGCTCCGGATCTGTGCAGGTCGTGTCCCCTCGAGCGCGCATGCCCGATCGGTGACTGGCCGCCCACCCAGGAGCGCTCACCGAAGGAGCGGAGCGATCCGAGGCTCCGCCGAGACGACGACGTGGAGGCCACCGCGGGACCGGCGACCCCCCGGCGGTCGGGCGATCCCACCGCCGTCTGGCTGACCGCCGAGAGCCTGAGCGATCGCGATCCGGCGTGTGCGGCGCACCCGCACCTGCCGGTGGTGTTCGTCTTCGACGAACCGCTGTTGCACTCGTTGCGGCTCTCGGCGAACAGGCTGGTCTTCCTCACGCAGTCACTGGCCGAGCTGGCCGGTCGCCGGGAAGTGCAGTTGTGGCGCGGCCGCCCCGTCGAGGTGCTGGCAGGCATGCGGCTGGCAGCGACGTTCACGCCGGTCCCGGGGTGGCGGTCACGCGCTGCCAAGCTCGACATGGTGTCGATTCACCCGTGGCCGTGGCTCGAACGACCCCGGGCTGGCCCCGTCGGTTCCTTCACCGCCTGGGCCAGAGGGCGCTGACCGCACCCGGTGCTTATCTTTACAGTCGGGACTAGCGATCCAACAGGGAGCGAGCAAGGGTGACCGTCCGACAGCGCGTGCGGATTCTGGTGGCCTGTCTGGCCACGGTCACCGCTGCGGCCGGCGGTGTCCTCGTGGTGACCGGCGAACGGCGCCCACCCGCTGAACCGATCGTGGGACCCTACGCCGCCCTGCTGGCCGACTCGGCCGATCTCGGTCCATCCCGCGACGAGGATGTTCAACTGACCGCCGCTCTGCAGGGCAGTTCCCGGCCCGACCACTTCCTGAGCTGGGCCCGGCAGCGCGGGTTGACCGTTCGGTGGCGCGCCGGAGATGCCTGGGCGATCCTCGAGGGCGCCCCGACCGCCGTCGCGCGAGCGCTCAAGGTGGATATCCGTGACTACCGCAGCCCGCGCGGGGAGGTGTTCTACGCCTCGCCCCAGCAGCCTGCGGTACCTGCGGAACTGCGCGGGGAGATCGAGGGGTGGGGGCGGATCCTGGGCACCACGCCGTTCCGTGACGCCAACCGCTGGCATCTTCCGCTCGAGGTCCCGGGGCGCGGCTTGACGCCGCAAGCCCTGTTGCGCACCTACAACGTTGAGCCGCTGCGCGTTGCCGGGTTCACCGGCAAGGGCGTCACCGCGATCGTGTTCGCCTTCGACGGCTTCGACCAAGCCGACCTGGACGCCTTCGCCGACATGTTCAGCCTGCCCAGGTTCACCCCCGATGTCATCGGTGGCCAACCCCCCGCCCGGCGCGGAGAGGCCAACATGGACCTACAGGCCATTCATGCCATCGCTCCGGACGCCAAGAAGGTCTTGGTCAACGCCCGTCCCACCGTGGAGGGCGACGGTTCCTACGAGAAGATCGCCGCGATGATGGAGGACGCGGACCGCCGCTACCCCGGCGCAGTGTGGAGTTTCTCCATCGGCTGGGGATGCGACAAGCTGATCACCGCGGCGGATCTCGTTCCGGTGCGCGCCGCGTTGACCGCAGCGCAGCGCAACGGCACCTCCGCCTTCGACGCCAGCGGCGATCTCGCAGGCTACGAGTGCAAGGGTGGCAGCGAGTGGTCGGCGCCGCCGAACCCCGACAACATCGGATTGGACGCGGTGGCGTCGATCCCGGAGATGACCAACGTCGGCGGCACCACTCTGTCGACCGACGCGGACGGCGGCTGGCTCGATGAACAGGCCTGGTTCGACGCGCCGCTGTCGCAGGGGACCGCCGGCGGTGTCTCCGCCCTCTACGAGCGCCCCCCGTGGCAGACCGATCTGCAAGTCTCCCGCGGAGAGGGCCGACGACTCGCGCCGGATGTCTCGGCGGTGGCCGATCCCTTCACCGGTGTGAAAATCGTGTTCGACCGCCAGGTGATCGTCGGCGGGGGCACATCGTTGTCCGCACCGCTGTGGGCCGGCATCGCCGCGGTGGTCAATCAATTCCTGACGGAGAAGGGCCAGGCATCGCTGGGAAACCTCAACCCATTGCTCTACCGCGTGGCCCAGGGAGCTCGACTGCCCGCGTTCCAGGACGTCGTCCGCGGCGGAAACGCCGTAGACAACGCCGGTCCGGGTTATGACCTGGTGACCGGTTTGGGCACCCCCAACGCGGACAATCTCGCGAAAACCTTGCTCGTGGCCCAGGGCTTGTCACGATGACCGGCGTGGAAGCCGCATCGAACGTACGGTGCGGGCGCTGTCAGACCGAGGTGCCGGCGGGCGCCTTCTGCGGTGTGTGCGGGTCGGAACTGACCGCCGGACCGGGTCGGCGACCGCAGTGGCTGCGCCCGCGCACCTTCGGGGCGGCTCCCTCGGAGAGTGTGCTGCTGCCCTACTTCGCCAGTTCCCTGTTCCCGCACCTGCCCAAGCGCTCACGCACGCCGTTCCGGATCACCCTGCTCGCTGCGGCCGTCGCACTGACGGCTGCCGTGCTACTGAAATTACCCGCGGGCGGGATCGCCGTGTCCGCACTCGGCCTACCGCTGCTGTTCGTGCTGTATCTGCGAGCGTCTCAACTCGATCGAGACATTCCCCGCGGCGCGCTGATTCTCGCGGGCACCCTGGGCGCGTTGCTCGGTGCAACATGGGTCTTCATCACCGGCGGGCTGGTGGCACGCAGCTACAACGTCTCGCTCGGAGTCGGACTGGCCGTGCACCATCTTCTGGGGCAGGGCATCGCCATTCCCGCGGCCGGGATGTTGCTGATGCTTGTCCCGGCGGTGCTGGTCCGGGTGATCCGACCGACAACGCGAGAGTCGTTGGACGGCTTCACGATCGGCGCTCTCAGCGCTTTGACCTTCACCGCGGCGGCAACGCTCGTCCGACTTGCCCCGCAATTCACCACCGGTCTGTTCGCACAAGCTCGTCCCGTGCAGAGTCTGATCGTCGAGATCGTCATGATCGGCGTGAGTATTCCGGTCACCGCCGCCGCCGCAGGCGGACTCGTCGGCATCCTGCTGTGGTTTCAGCCTGCGGGCCCCGGTGGCCGGCAAACGCGGCGCATCGTCGGTCTACTGGCCGCGGTGATCCTGCTTGTCCACACCGCCGTCGGCGTCATCGACATCATCGGACTGCCCCAGTTGGTCATGCTCACCATCCACCTCACCGCAGCCGTGCTGGGCCTGCTCGCCCTGCGCGTGGCCCTGCAGTTGGCCCTGCTCCACGAGACTCACGACCCCATCCGGCAAGACGCACCCCTGCTGTGCATGCAGTGCGAGATGGTGGTGCCCGATATGGCGTTCTGCCCGGCCTGTGGCGCCGCGACGCGGGCGTCGACGCGGACATCGCGCGATATGCGCCGCGACATCCGTCCGCAGCCTGTCGACGACGGTGACGTCCCCGCGGTGGACTCCGGCGAACAGGAGTTCCCCGGATACGCGCTACCCGCGGCGGCCTACCGGGCACCTGCCATCGAACGGCCGAAATTCCGCTGGCTGTTCGGGCGCTGGGGTACCGGGGTGGTCACGCTGGCGGTGGCCTTGGCGGCGGTCGCACTGGCACTGACACCCAAGATCGCTCACTACATGTGTCCACCGGAGTGCGGCCGCCCACCGTCGGGCGCACCGGTGAGTGGACTGCCGCGCTTTGAGGGCAGCGGCTTCTCGGTGTCCTATCCCGCCCCGGGGTCGGCCTACGAGGTCACCACTTATGACAACGGAGTGGTGGCGAAGTTCGTCGGTGGAGACACCGGCGTCATGCAGTTGTTCTCCCAGCCCGCCCAGGGCCGTTCAGCCCGCGACATCGTCCTGGCAACCCTGTCCAAACGCTTTCCTGACGCGCAAGTCGCCTATGAAATCCCCAACGCGATGGTCGGATACGAGCCGGGCTTCGGTGTGCTCGCCGATGACTGGCCGCAGAACCCGACGGCCACATTCACCCGACAGCGGATTCTGGTGATGGCGGCGGTCAAAGACGATCTCGCGCTGATCGCATATGCGACCGGTCCCTACCGGGCGTTCACCCCCACCTCTGGTCCGGGCCTGCCGTCGGCAGCCAACCTCCAGATCGCCGAGGATCTCGGCAAGTACGTCAACAGCTTTCAGTGGGGCCGCGACTCGGCGCAGTGACTCGTTCGCAGTCACCGATCAGTACCGCCCTCGTCGAAGCCCTGCGCCAGCACCCTCTGCCGTGCTAGGTTTCGGCCTCGCATCGGCTGCAAGCAAGGGAGAAGACGATGAACACCACGATCACGCGGGCCACCGCCACAGCCGTCGGCCTTGCTCTGGCCGTAGCCGTCTCCGTAAGTTGCTCGGCGACCAAGGAAGCCACGAAAGACATGGCGTCCAGTGCGACCAGTGTGGCTTCCTCCGCCGCCAGTGCCGCGGAGACGGCGGCCAGCAGCGCCGCCGCCGCGGCCACCGGCACCACGACCCTGTACTACCCGACTCAAGACGCATCGATGTTCTCGATCGATGCGCCCGCCGACTGGACAGTCGGCAAGATCGACCAGGTCGGCGATTTCGGCTCCGTCGAGAGCCCGAACGGATCGATCCTTCAATTCCGTGCGCAGAAGTACAACACCGACACGGAGACCAAGGCCGAGATCGACGCGATCGTCGATTCGACCATGGAATTCCTCAAGGACAACTACACCGACGTCGCGCTGGGAGATCCGACCGATATCGACGTCTCGGGACAACCGGGATTGGAAGTCGCCGGCACCGGCAAGGACAAGGACGGAAACGCCGTCCAGTTCCTGTCCGCGATGATCATGCTCGGACCCAACTCACTCGCCGAGATCTGGGCCGCGGTGATGCCCGAGGGCAACAGCGACCTCGACACCGCCAAGGCGGTGCTGGACTCGTTCAAGCCGACTCCTTCCTGAGCGCCCCGGTTTACGGAGCGACTGCGCTGCTCCACGGCTCCATCGCGCGCCTCCATACACTTGTGACGAACCCCGCGCGTTCGAGGAGCCTGGCCCACTGATGCCCGTGACCGACCCGATCTGCCCGGCGGATACCCCGTTCGCCACGGCGGTGGAGGCTGTGCGCCGGGGTGAACGTGAACTCGATGAGGCCGTCGCGGACCTGGTCGGGCAGTTGACCGATGACGAGTTGCTCTGGCTTCTCGACGGCGACGTCACAGTGCTGCGGGGGATGATCGAGATATCCGACCGCTACAACAAGGTGCCGTTCGAGGCCGGCCGCATCGACCGGCTTGGTGTTCCCGGCATCCGGTTCACCGACGGCCCGCGTGGGGTGACGCTGGGCGCTTCGACAGCGTTCCCGGTGGCCGTCGCCCGCGCCGCGACGTGGGATCCCGATCTGGAACGCCGCATCGCCGATGCCATCGGGGCCGAGGCACGTGCGCAGGGCGCCAACCTGTGGGCCGGTATCTGCATCAACCTCGCCTACGCGCCGGGCTGGGGACGCACGCAGGAGTCCTACGGCGAGGATCCGGTGCTCCTCGGCAGGATGGGGGCGGCGGCTGTCGAGGGCGTCAATCCGTGGCTGTTGTCGTGCGTCAAGCACTTCGCACTGAACTCGATGGAGGAGGCCCGATTCCGGGTCGACGTCCGCGTCGACGAGGACGTGCTACGCGAGGTGTACCTGCCGCACTTCCGCACTGTCGTCGAGGCCGGTGTGGACTGCGTCATGAGCGCGTACAACTCGGTCAACGGCACCTGGGCGGGACAGAACCGGCATCTGCTCACCGAGATCCTTCGCCGGGAGTGGGGCTTCACCGGATTCGTGATGACCGATTTCATCTGGGGGCTGCGCGACCCGGTCAGATCGGTGGCCGCCGGCCAGGACCTCGAAATGCCCTTCCGTCAGCAGCGTGCGGCCACCCTGCCCGCGGCCCTGGCCGACGGGCGGCTGCAGCGGGCCGATGCCGAACGCGCGGCTCACCGCCAACTCAGAGCCCAGGTCGGTCTCGCGCTGCGGGCGCGCCCGCGACCGAACGCCGATGTCGTCGCCTCCGTCGCACACCTGCGGTTGGCCAGGGAGGTGGCCTGTCGCGGCGCGGTCTTGCTGCGCAACCGGAGTCGTGACGGCACACCGGCTCTGCCGGTGGACGAGGCAGCCGTGTCCCGGGTCGCCCTCCTTGGGCGGCTGGCCGATCAGCCCAACCAGGGCGATGTCGGGTCCTCGATGGTCAGCCCGCCGTCGGTGATCAGCATTCTCGACGGCCTGCGGGAACGGTTGGGGGCGAAACTCGTCCACGTCGATGGTGCAGATCCGGTCTCCGCCGCAGCCGCGGCCCGCGACGCCGACGCGGCTGTGGTCGTCGTGGGGTTGTCATCGGTGGACGAGGGCGAGTCGATCATCGGGGTGGACGTCGCGTCGACGCGACTGCTCGGGGGTATCGCCCGATTCCGGCCGGTCGCCTCGGTGCTGGTCCAGCTGGCCGCGCGGGTGACCAAAAGCAAGCAATTCGGCGGCGATCGGCGCGATCTTCGGCTGCATGCCGAGGACGTCGCACTCATCAGCGCGGTCACCCGCGTCAATCCCCGCACCATAGTGGTGGTGATCGGTGGCGGGACGATCGTGCTCGACCCGTGGGACGCCGACGTCGCGGCGGTGTTACTCGCCTGGTATCCGGGCATGGCGGGCGGGCAGGCAGTAGCCGACATCCTACTCGGGGATACCGAACCGGCCGGTCGGCTACCACTGGCGATTCCACGACGGCAGGCGGACCTGCCGCAGGTGGATTGGGACGCCACCACCGTCACCTACGGACGGTGGTGGGGACAGCGCAAACTCGACCGTGACGGTGTCGCCGCGGCCTATCCGCTCGGTTTCGGGTTGGGCTACTCCACCTTCGCCCTCGCCGATCTCAAGGTGGGACCTCTCGACGGCGAACGTTTCACTGCCTCGATCACCGTCACCAACACCGGAGACCGCGCGGGACACCACGTCGTCCAGGTCTACGCCGTCCTGCCCGCTGACACCGGGCGCCCGGTGCATCACCTGGTCGGCTTCCGTTCGGTGCACGTGGCAGCACAGGCAAACGCCCGGGTGGTCGTCGACTGCTCGGTGCGTCCCCTGCAGCGCTGGAGCGGACGGGACTTCGTTACGGATTCCGGATCCGTCGCGGTGCGGGCGGCGTCCTACGCTGGGGACCCGGCCGCCGTCGAGGCCACCCTCGTCGTGTCTGGATCAGACGCAGCAGGTCAAACCCAGGAGACACCGTGAGCAACAACCCAGGGACAGGTGACATCCGCCGCTCCCGCCGCTTCGCTCTTGCGGCGCTGCCCGCGGTGGCTCTCGCCGCAGCGGGCTGCAGTCGGGGAACCTCACCGCAGACGGCAAGCGAGGACCCCGGTCCACCGCCGCGGCCGGCGACTCCGCAGCAGGCGATCGATGAGTTGATGCAGGGCAATGCCCGATTTGCCGGGCGCACACCCCAGGTCCGCAACGTCGAGGACATCGACGACCTCTGGACACGGGTGAGCACGGGCCAGGAACCGTTCGCCATGGTGCTCGGGTGCGCGGACAGCCGACTGGCGCCCGAGGTTCTGTTCGACCAATTCGTCGGGGATATCTTCGTCGTCCGCGAAGCTGGAAACATCGCCGAATCCCCCACCAATCTCGGCAGTCTCGAGTTCGGGCAGGCGGTCCTGAAGGCCAAGGCCCTGATGGTGCTCGGTCACTCCGGATGCGGTGCGGTCAAGGCCGCGTTCGACAACGCAACCCCCGGTGACAACATCCAGGCCATCGTCGACAGCATCAAGCCCGGTATCGCCGGAGCGACCGATCCCAATGATGCGATCGTTCGCAACGTGAAGGCGGTCACCGACCGGATACGCGCGAAAAGCACACTTCTCGCCGAGGCCGAGCGATCGGGGCAGTTCACGATCGTCGGCGGGGTCTACGACATCACGACAGCGACGGTGCGCCTCATTTAGCGTCGAGTTCAGCTTGCGCTGGCGCCACAGTTGTCGAGTTTCTCCCTGAGCATGCGTACCTCGACGGGATCGATACTCACCGAGAAAAGCTCTTCGCCCATGGCTGGATTGACGTAGCTCATCTGCGACGCGCGCTTCGAACGCGCTGAGCTGTGGAACGCTGTCGCGCCGGTAATTCGTGCCAGCTCCGCAATGTTGTCGGACCGGACGCCGGCACCCGGCATGATCGCGATCCTGTCCCCGGCGGCCGACACCAACGTTCGCAGGGTGTGCTTCCCCTCGGCGGCGGACGGCCGCAGTCCACTGGTGAGGATCCGCGTGCAGCCGAGTTCGATGATGGCCTCAAGAGCCTCGAGTGGGTTACCGACGCGGTCGAAGGCCCTGTGGAAGGTCACCTCCATCGGCCAAGCGCGGTCGATCAAGTCAGCGCAACGGTGGATATCGATTCGGCCATTCTCCAGAAGCATCCCGATCACCACGCCGTCGCAGCCAAGTTCCCGGCACTTGTCGACGTCGAGGCTCATCGAGTCGAATTCGCCGTCGCTGTAGAGAAAGTCGCCTCCGCGGGGACGGATGATCGGGAACAGTTGGATCGTCGTCTGTTCCCGGGCTTTCGCGATCATTCCGTAGGAGGGCGTCGTGCCGCCCTCGTGGGGGTTTGCGCACAACTCGATCCGGTCGGCTCCGCAGTGCTGCGCTGTCGCGCATGACGCGAGATCGAAGGCGATGACCTCCAATTCCATCGGGGCGCTGGCGGGGCGCTCAGGAGACCGTGATGTGGACGTGGTTGTAGTGGTTGGCCACACGCCACATCGTGTATTGAACGCCGAAGTTGGCCGCCTGAGCCTGGATGTCCGCGTTGATGGCATCGCCGAGACCCATATCCGAACCGATCATGATGTCAATGGCCCGACCGCTCGGGTGGTCGGGCAGCGGGTCGGCGCGCACGCCACCGATGGACTGGACTCCCGGATAGGTAGCCATGATGTAGGCCACGAGTCTGCGGGCGTTGGGCACCAGGCCACCCATACCGACGGTAGGGATCGGTGCCGGCAGGCCCAAGGCGGCCATCACCTCCGCCGGCGGAGCGCTCAGCACTGCCTGCTGGGCCACCTCATCCATCCGGGCCCGCAGCTGGGACTGCTTTGTTTGCATGTCCGCCCGCACGGCAGCGGCGGCGTCGACGGCCACCCTGGCCTGGACCATCGACACGGCTGAGGCCGCCTGGATCTTCTCGGCCTGCACAGTCGCCGCATGAAGACCCTGCAGCCGCTCGGACATCTGCTGTGCCGCGAGCCGCCGGATCGAAAGCTGGTCGATGAGGTTCTTGGGCGAGGTCGCGGTCATGATCGCGGTGAGGTCATCGGTGCGCCCGCCGATGTAGACCGCGGAGACGAACGTGTCGGCGGTGCCCTGGAAGGCGGCGAGCTGGGCCTTGGCGGCGTCCAGCGCGGCAAGGTCGGCCGCGTGCTTGGAGTCGGCCTGGGCGACGAGTTGCAACTTTGCGTCGAGATCACGCTGGGCCGACCGGATCGACTCGGCCAGCTGCTCGGACTGCTTGGACAACTCGTTGAGGTTGGCCAGGCTGTCCTGGCTCGGCTCGGCGTAGGCGACGCCGCCCCACACCGCGCTGAGGGCTGTCACGCCCGCGATCGCACCCGCCAACTGCGTGCGCGCGCGCAACACCGCCGGAGATCGGGGATCAAACTTCACGACTGCGCATCCTTTGCCTGCCGTCGGTACCGTGCTGGTCGAACACCGTTCGGGTTGACCTGCCGGTCCCTGTGCCAGATCTCGAACAGGTTACGAAACGGTCGCTTTATTGTCCAACCTGGGCTTTCACGAGGGTGATAGAAGCTAGTTATACTAAGGAAATTCCTTCTTTGCTGTCGGACCGCACACGCCGGGCGCCGAATGGTACGACAAACCATGCTGTCGACGGGACGCCCGCAGGTTACGGCGGCGTCCCCGGGCTGGGCTGCAATTGCGGCCCTGGCCAGAGGCTTAGCTGTCGGATTCGTCATCGCACCCGCCACCGCGTGGGCGGAGGGTTCGGACTCATCGGCCGCCCCCGCACTGACGGCGGCGGCGAAGTCGGCTGCCGCGTCGACGGAAGTAGCCAGGACATCTTCCGGCCCGAAAGCGATGAACCTGCCGCAGGCGCCCGACGTCCTGCGGCTAGAACTGGGACGAGATCGCCCGGGGTATCAACACCGCCGCGAACAAGGCGATCATCGCCCAGTGGACCACCGACGATTTCCTGGTGCTCGCGGACATCCTGGCGCAATACGGCTGATCCCTCCGACTCGTCACTCCGCCACCATCGGCGTCGGTCTGCGGAATCCCCGGGTGAGAACCAGCAGCCAGACCAGTCCGAGTGCCAGCCAGCACAGTCCGACCTTGAGCGTCAGCGCGGACAGGTTGGTCCACAACCAGACCGTGAGAGCAAAGCCGACCAGAGGCATGACCAGATTCCAGAAGGCGGCCGCGCCGCGACGGTGCCGGGCGTCGATGAAGTAGTGCTTGACCACTGAGAGGTTGACCATTGAGAACGCGACAAGCGCCCCGAAGCTCACTATCGAGGCCATCGTCTCGAGGGTGACGACGAGGGCGAGCAGGGAAACGGCGCCCACCACGAGCACCGGATAGGCGGGGGTCTGGAAACGCCGTGAGAGCCGGCCGAAGAAGGTTTTCGGTAGGACACCGTCCCGACCCATTGCGTAAAGGATGCGGGCCACCGATGCCTGCGCGGTGAGCGCGGCACCGAGGGCGCCGGGCACGAAGACGGCGGTGAAGAACGCATCAAGAAACCGGCCGCCCGCCGCACGCATGACGTCCAGCGCCCCGGAGTCGGGATCGGTGAACGCATTGGACGGGAACACCACTTGGGATAGGTAGGCCAGGGCGATGAACAGCAGTCCGGAGCCGACGGTGGCGATGATGATCGCGCGGGGCACGTCCCGGGTCGGGTGGGTGGCCTCCTCCGCGAGTGTTGAGACAGCGTCGAAGCCGAGGAAGGACAGACACAGCACGGCCGCCCCCGCGAGGACGGCCCAGAAGCCGGTCACGGTTCCGTCGCCGCGCAGGGGTGCGGTCAGGCTCACCCCACCCATTCCGGAGAGGTGCGCCAGCGCCAGGGCCACGAAGACGACGATGAACAGCGCCTGCACGCCGACAATGAGGGTGTTCGCCCGGCTGACCGAGACGATGCCCACGACGTTGACCGTGGTGCCGATCGCGATCGCCGCCAGGATGAACACCGACGCGGGCAGGGCGGGCAGGGCGGCGTGCAGGTAGATCCCGATGAGCAGATAGCTCAGCATCGGGAGGAAGAGGTAGTCCAGAAGCAGCGACCACCCGGTGAGAAATCCCAGGGAAGCACCGAAAGTCCTCTGCGTATAGGCATAGGCCGAGCCCGACACCGGATAGACGGCGGACATCCGCGCGTAGGACAGCGCGGTGAACAGCACGACCACCAGCGTTACGGCGTAGGCGAGCGTCAGCCGCCCTCCGGTGCTCCGGGTGATGACACCGTAGGTGCTGAACACCACCAGCGGCCCGATGTAGACCAGACCGAACAGCACGAGTGGTGACAGCCCCAGAGCCCGTCGCAGGGCGACGCCGGGCTGAGCGTCAGGTGGCATTCGCAGTGATGATCGCTACGTCGGAATCTCGATATCGAACCCGTTGAGGGTTACCGACACCAGGCAGTACAAACCGACCAGGAAGATCAGTTCGGCTGTCGCGGTCTCGCCGAATCGGTCGACGGCCCGTGCATAGGTCACGTCGGGCACGCCACCGCCGGCCAGCAGAGCGACCGTCAGGTCGTATGCGGCCCCCTCGTCGGCGGTGAGGTCGGCGGGTCGCTGTCCGGCGGTGATCGCAGCCACCTTGCCCTCGGGAATTCCCCGCCGCTCGGCCACCAGCGTATGTGCCCATATCTCGTAGGCGGCCTGGAATCTGGTTCCGGTGACCAGAATCGCCACCTCGCGGACATCGGCGGGCAGAGCCGGCGACAGCGACAGAGCCTTCGCCAATTCCCATGTTGCAGAACCATATTGAGGCCACTGCAGCAAGGCCGTCCACGGACCGGTCAGCGCGCCGTCCTGGCGAACCGCCTTGATCTCGGGGAAGTCGGCTTCGACAACCGGCCTCATGTCGTCGTAGATCCGACGCTGCTCGGCGGTGAGGTCGGCCGGCGTGATGGGTCTCGAACGCATGGACCGCTCCCTTAGATCGGCATGCGGTAGCCGAAGTACTCCTGGTCCTCGTTGTAGCCTCCGAGTCCGGCACCGAGATGCTCGAAGGACTCGACGAATTCGATGGCCTCGATCCACTTGACCTGTTTGAAGCCGAGCTCGACCTCGTCGCGCAGTCGCAGCGGGGCGCCGTGGGATTCGTTGAGGGGTTCGCCGTTGAGTTCGTAGGCCAGGATCGTCTGCTCGTGGTACATGTTCGCGATCGGGTGGCAGTCGTAGTACCGGCCGTCCTCGCCGGGACCGTCGCCGAAGGAGTAGAACGCCACCCACTTGGCGTTGGCCGCGGGCTTGACCAACTCGCAGATCGCCCGCATCGGAACGCCTGCCCACTCGCCGATCGCCGACCAGCCCTGGATGCAGAAGTGCTGGGTGATCTGGGCCTGGCGGGGCATTGCCCGCAATTGCGCGTAGCTCAATTCGACGGGGTTTTCCACCAGGCCGTCGATCCGCAGCCGGTAGTCGGCCCAGTTGCCGGTCTTGAGTCGCTGGTACTCCTCGGACGTGGGCAGGTGGCCGTTGATCCAGAAGTACGGCGAGATGTCGTCGGCCGTGTAGGTCGCCTTGGGCTCCCAGCGCTCCAGTAGGCCCTTGAGCCAGCCCACCATCATCGTGCCGAGCTTTTGCACGGTGCGCGGGTGCTTCAGGGTGAACGGGGTGGCGACAACCCAGAAGGCGATCACGACCGCCATCCACGCGACGTAGAGCAGCACCCCGACATAGGAGTCGGTGTCGGTGCCCAGGGTCATGTGGTTGACGTTGCCAACGAATCCGGTGACGAACACCATCAGCGTGTGGATGACGATGAAGATCAGCATCCAGACCAGGACTCCGAAGTGGACGGTGCGCGCGACCTGCCGGTTGAGCCGGCCGGCGGCGGTACCGAACCGGGCGGCGATGGCGGGTGCCTGCAGGAGCCCGGTCACCAGGGCCAGCGGGGCGGCGATGAAGACCGTGATGAAGTAGGCGAGCAGTTGCAGAGCGTTGTAGGTGGAGAAGCCGGCGTTCTGAGGCAGATCCAACGACAGGTACTGCAGCGCTGTGGACAGCGCGTTGGGGAACACCTCCCAGGAGGTGGGGATCAGGCGCTTCCACTGATCGGTGCTGAACAGCAAGATGAAGAACACCACACCGTTGATCAGCCACAGCAGGTCGAAACTGAAGTGCCACCAGCGCGCCAGCCCGATCGAGTGCCGGATTCCGGGAATACCGACCTGTGCGGGCAGCGCTACCGAATCCTCTTTGGCGGTCCAGACCCGCGCGGAGTCGGTGACATCACGCCGATCGGCGGGCACCGGCCCGCGCAGCCGCATCCACTCGGTGTCGGGCTTGCAGCCGGCATTGAGGTAGAGCCGAGGGTGGTCGGCCAGGATCTGGATGCCCGCCCGAATGATGAACATCATGAACAGCAAGTTCAGGAAATGCTGCCAGCGCAGCCACCACGGGAACCCAGAGTCCACCGGCTGCACGTAATCCGTAGAGGTGCCCGGATAGCGCGTGATGAAGTCCTGGTACCACCCGTAGCGGGTCATCTCGCGAACCACCGCGATCGACAGCACCAGTGCCACGATCCCAAGCGGTACCAGCCACAGGGAGCTGAACCAGCGCCTGCCGATACGCACCGACGGCAGTTGGGCACGGATCTGCGGGATGCCTCCGGCGAAGTCCTCCAGGGAGACCGGACCGTCGCGGCGCCCGGCGAGCGCGGACTCCAGCGGGTCCGGGCTACCTGCGACCATGATTCCGATTCTCCGATCCGTCTCGAAGATGCTAGCCCCGCCGGCGCGGTACCGTCGGCGTCTGCAGGATCTCCCCTTCGCCGGCAAGGACATGTCCCGAGAATGACTGACGCTGACGCCCAACCCCGTCCCCAGGACCTGTCCTCCGAGCACGTGATCGAGGAGTTGTCGCGCTACGGAATCCACCGCATCCGGGACACCTCCGTGCCGCAGATCATGGTGCTGTCGGTGATGGCGGGCGGTTTCATCACGATGGGTGCGCTGTTCTCGGTGCTGCTGTCCGAGCAGGTGCAAAGCCTCGGTCCGCGGTACCTGCTGCAGGGGCTGGGGTTCTCGGCCGGGTTCTTCTTCGTGATCCTGTCCGGGGCGATTCTGTTCACCGAGGCCAACGTGGTGTTGCCCTCGACCCTGCTGCTGCAGCACCCGAGGGTGTTTGTGCGTCGGCTGGTGCTGTTTTGGGTGTTGGCGCTGGTCGGCAACTTCATCGGCGCGGTGCTGACCAGTTGGCTGATCAGCCGGGCACAGGTCTATCCGCCCGAGATGCACGACACCCTGGCCGCGTTCGTCGCCAAGAAGATGTACTACCACTCGGTGGGCACGACCGAAGCCTGGTTCCAGGCGGTGCTCTCCGGTGCGCTGGCCAATTGGATGGTGGGCATGGCCGCGTTCTTCGCCACCATGGCGCGCACCATCATCAGCAAGTACATCTCGGTGTTCCTGGCCGTGACGCTGTTCTGCGCGGCCAACTTCCAGCACAGCGTGGCCAACATGGCCTACTTCGGACTGATCTCGGCCCAGGGTGACGGTCCCGGCTGGCGGACCGCTCTGGAGTGGAACATCATCCCGGTCGGCATCGGCAATATGATCGGCGGAGCATTTCTGGTCGCGGTGCCCTTCGGCTACGCATTCCACACCGCCCACCGTGGAGCAGCAGAGAGCCGCTGAGACCCTCAACCGGTCCGCTTGGATGACGCTCCGCGCGGGAGATTCCTGTCAGCCACCTCAGCAACAGCTTCGGTCGGTCACAGCGACGCATGCTGACCTGGCTGGGGATTTGCGGACGACGGGGGCCACGATCGATGGGGGTGTCCACCAATCCCGGCGGACGTGGCAAGATGGCACCATCACCGATGGACGTCGTCCTGCTCTGCTTCGACACCGGGTCGGTGTAACGCTGACCCCAGCGGCGTTGGCTGAGTAAACACGTTGTACTTTGCGACGCACACCAGGGCCTGCGCACCGCGAAGCTCCGGAGAGGGTGGAGAGGGCTTAGGTGATGAGTTCATCAACCGCCTCGGGTCGCGACCGGTGGGCCGAAGCCGGCTGGATTCGGGTGCGTCCGCTCAAACCATTCCACCTGGGCCGGATTGCCGCGGTGGCGGTGGGTGTCGGTACGGCAGTTGCGTCGATGCAGGCGGTGGCGTTCGCCGATAGTCCGGGTCCGGAGTCGGGGTCCAGTGCGGTCTCGGGGTCGTCGGCGGACGGGGTCAAGGCGGAGGCGAGGTCTACCCGACCGGAGAGGTCGCGTTCGGCAGGCACGGGATCGGCTGGCTCGCGCGGGGTGGTCGCCGAACCGCCGGATTCCGATCGCGGCGGGTCCGGCCGTTCCGGTTCGCGCCACAGCAAATCGGGGTCAGTCCGGGATCCGGGCCCTCGGGTTTCGGGCACTCCACGGACGGCGCGGGTCACGTCGGCTGTCGAGGCGCCGCCGGGTGCCGCTGGAGGTGCGACACAGACACCGGCAATTGCCGTGGCAGCCGCGTCGGCGGCGGAGCCGACGACACCGCCGATCTCGCGGGGGTCGGCATCGGCGCCGGCGGTCGGTGAAGTTTCCGGGTGGGGCACGCGCCCGCTGGATCGTGGCCCGCAGGTGCCCGCGGTGATGCCGCTGATCTTGGCGCAGACCGGGTTCGCGCGCCGCGAGGTGGGCCTGAAGTCCACCTCGGCTCGGGCGGCGAGCGCAGTCGGCGACGTGTGGCTGTTCGGCGACGGCACGGCAGAGCATCCCGACGGCGGGATCCTCATTGGAAACGGCTACTCGTGGACAGCGACGTCGTGCACGGGGACCACGGCCTGCACCGGCGGCAACGGCGGCCTGATCGGTAACGGCGGCAACGGCTACAACGGCGGCAACGGCGGCTCGGCGGGCTGGTTCGGCAACGGTGGCAATGGCGGCAATGGTGTGGCCGCCGCAACCGGCGGTAGCGGCGGCGACGGCGGTTCCGGCGGGTTGATCATCGGCAACGGCGGCAACGGCGGCTCAGGCGGGGCGGCCACCGCGGCCGGCGGCAGCGGAGGCGACGGCGGCACTGGCGGGAGCACGGGACTGCTGTCGATCAGTGGTGACGGCGGATCGGGTGGCGACGGGGGAACCGGGCTGGCGGGTGCGATCGGCATCGACGCTCCGCCGTCAGGCGGATCCGGCGCCGACGGCGGAGCCGGCGGCCAGGGCGGGGCCGGCGGCCGAGGCGGCGCGGGTAGTTGGGTCTTCGGTGCCGGTGGCTCGGGCGGCTCCGGCGGAGCGGCCGGCGACGGTGGCCAGGGCGGCGACGGAGTAGATGGCGCCGATGCGAGCAACGCCGGTGCGGACGGCGGGGACGGCGGGAACGCCGGGAACGGCGGCGCCGGCGGCAACGGCGGGGTCGGCGGCAACGCCGGCGTAGGCCGCATTCTGTTCTTCATCTCCTCGGCGGGAGCCAATGGCACGGGCGGTACCGGTGGCGACGGTGGGGCCGGCGGCAGTGCGGGTGACGGCGGGGACGGCGCCGGCGGGCTCAACGGGAGCGGGGTCGTCCGCAGCGGCCAGGACGGCGGTCACGGTGGTGACGGCGGCGCTGGAGGCGTCGGCGGTAGCGGCGGTCAGGGCGGCGCTGCCGGCAGCGGCGGCGCCGGCGGCACCACGGGCACCAACGGC
>VEQY01000078.1 GCA_018882965.1 Mycobacterium sp.
GTCCTCGTAGGCGGCGACGAACTCGGCGAACTCAAGTGCCTCGCAGCCCTTGATGGCAGCCACCACCAGCGAGCGCTTGCCGTCCTTGCCCTGCAGGTCGATGGCCAGACCCAGATTGGTGTGGGCGGGGGTGACGGCATTGGGCTTGCCGTCGATCTCGGCGAAGTGCCGGTTCATGTTCGGGAACTTCTTGACCGCCTGAACGATCGCGTACCCCAGCAGATGGGTGAAGGAGATCTTGCCGCCGCGATTGCGGGTGAGGTGGTTGTTGATGACGGTCCGGTTGTCGATCATCAGCTTCGCCGGGATGGCCCGCACGCTGGTCGCGGTCGGGATCTCCAGGGAGGCGTTCATGTTCTTGACGACGGCGGCGGCGGCCCCGCGCAGCACCTGGGTCTCGTCGTCCGCCGGTAGCTCGGCAGGTGCGGGTGCCGGCGCGGCCGGGGCGGCGGCGACCGGGGCCGGCGGTGCGGCCGGAGCAGCCGGTGCAGGCGGTGCAGCCGGTGCAGCCGGGGGCGCGGGCGGCGGATCGGCGGGCACCGGCTGGCCGTTGCCGGGTTCGGCGGATTCGGGCAGGTAGCCGCGCAGGAATTCGTGCCAACTCTCGTCGACCGACGACGGATCGGCGCGGAACTTGCGGTACATCTCCTCGACCAGCCACTCGTTCTGGCCGAAGGGTGAATTCGTGCTGCTCACGAAACTCGCTCGCCTCGATTCTGGGCCCGGTCGCGCCGTGTGGGGCGACTGGTATGAGGCTAGCGCGAGTTACGGTGCCGACGAAGCGGGTGCGAGCCCCTGCTCACGCCTCCTCGGCAGCCTCCGGCAGGGCGCCCTCCAGGGCCTCCTGGGCCGACGGCAGCAGGTGCAGCGTCACCGGCCACCGGCCGGGCGGGGGGCCGAACGCCTTGTGGGCATTGGCGATGATCTTCTTGCCCATCCACCGGTTTCCCCCGCCGCCGACGGCCGCTCCGATGCCGACCGGGAGCATCTTGCCGAACATCATGGCGCCCCGTTTGAGCGCGTATTTCTTGACGAAGAACTTCATCATCTTGGAGTTGAGCTGGGAGAGCGCCGGCAGGGGCAGCAGTTCGGCCTCAACCAGCCAGGCGCCACTGGTGCGGCCGGCGCCCATCAGCTCGGCCACCGCCCCCCGGCCGTCTTCGCCGACCAGGACGCCCAGCACCAGGGCCCGCCGCCGTTCCCGCTGCTCAAGGGGAATGCCGTGCACCTCGGCAATCGCCAGCACGAACACCGTCGTCGCCTCCAGGAAGACCAGGGTTTCGCCGCCGACCGCGGAGAGCGCGGCAAGGGTGCCTATCCCCGGAAGCGCCGCCGCTGAACCGACGGCGGCACCGCTGGCCATGACCGCGGCCAGGTAGCGGTTCTCCAGCTTGGCGATGATCTCGGCGGGGGTCGCGTCGGGATGGGCCCGGCGCAGCCGCGCGACGTAGGCCTTGACCGCCGGGGCCTGTGCTCGGCTGCTGGCCTCGAGGATGTGGGAGAGCACCCGAGCCGACATCCCGGCCTCCTCGGATCCCTCCGATGTCAGCGCCGGGGTGTTCTTTCGGTTGCGCCTCATGCCAGGCCCTCCTGTCGGTGGCGTTCCGCCAGGTTAACGAACGGCGGGCCGGGGGAGTGCCCCAGCGAGATCGTGCCCCGGGTCGGCGGTCTCAGTGCGCACCGGCGTCGGGGTAACGCAGCACCGCCCCGACCCCGTCGGCCGGCTGGAGTCGCTCGCCCGCGCTGACCAGGGCGGCTCCGGTTGCCACCGCCAGCAGCGGCAGGGCCTCGTCGGCGCGGACCACCCGCGCCGGCGCCTCGCCCAGCGCGGAGAGCGCCTGGGCGGTCGGCGCCAGTGTGGCGAGATCGGCGCCGGCGACGAGGGTCGCCTCGCCGAGGTCGCCGATGATCAGGGTGGCCACCGCGCCGTCGCGCAGCGCTGCGGTCACCTCAGCCAACCCCTCGACCGCCAGCCCGGTCCCGCGTCCGGCGGCGAACCGCTCGGCGGCGTCCTCGACGGCGGCCTGCCGGCGGCGGACGAATTCCGCGCTCATCTCATGGCGGACCTCGTCCTCGTCGATTCCACCTGCGCGCCCCCCGCCGTGCAGCTGAACGGTCATCGCAGTGACGCGTTCGGGCAACTCCGACACCAGTTCGGCGCGCGCGCCGGATTCGCCGGTGACGAACACGACGTCCGGTGCTGTCTTGTCGACCAGCTCGGTGACGCGGTGGGCCACCTCGCGGACGTTCTTGCGCACGGCCTCCTCGACGCGCCCCTGCGGACCGCCGTACCCGGAGGTCTCGGCACGGTGCGCGGCGTGGACCGGGTGGCCCGAGCCGGTCACGGTCTCCGCGCCCGCCCGACCGTCGCGATGCAAGGCGATGTCGGCGCCGGTGTGATCGACGGCCACCGTCAGATACGAGGCGTGCGAGACGCCGTGCTCGACGACCGGCACAAGGTAGGGGAGTTCGGAGACACGCACGACGGTACTCACCGGTGGGTGGATGAGGTGCTCATCGAAGACGATCCGCTCGCCGGCGGCGATCACCCCCCGGCCGCTGCGCCCCACCGGCGGGTGGGCCGCACGCACCGCGGTGTCGATCGCCTCGATCACCGCCGCGCTGATCGACTGCTCCTCGAGGTGCTTGCGGACATCGCGTAGGCGGGCGTCGAGTTGGGCTGCTGCGTCCTGGGTGTCGTGGGTGTCGTCGAAGAAAACCGACACGAAAGGCCCGGTGGTATCCACCAGCGGGCGAAAACGCTGCGATTGCATCAGTCGAACCTAACGGGTCGTGTGTGGCGCGCGAACTCCGGCTGGCAGCATCAGAGATCGTGACCAGCCCGCTCACCCAGACCGCCAGCCCGTGGCGCGCTCTGTGGGTCATGCTGGTCGGCTTCTTCATGATCCTGGTCGACTCGACCATCGTCGCGGTGGCCAACCCCAGCATCATGGCCGCGTTGCGTATCGCCGATTACGACCTCGTCATCTGGGTGACCAGCGCCTACCTGCTGGGCTTCGCGGTGCCACTGCTGCTGGCCGGCCGGATGGGCGACCGCTACGGACCGAAGAACCTCTACATTCTCGGCCTGGGATTGTTCACCGCGGCGTCGCTGTGGTGCGGGCTGTCCGGCACCATCGGCATGCTGATCGCGGCGCGGGTGGTGCAGGGCGTCGGTGCGGCTCTGCTCACCCCGCAGACCCTGACGACGATCACCCGCATCTTCCCGCCGGAGCGGCGCGGGGTGGCGCTGAGCATGTGGAGCGCGACCGCCGGGGTGGCGACATTGGTCGGTCCCCTGGCCGGCGGCGTTCTCGTCGACCATCTGGGCTGGGCATGGATTTTCTTCGTCAACGTGCCGATCGGTCTGATCGGGCTGGTGCTGGCCGTGCGGTTGATCCCGGTACTGCCCACCCGTCCGCACCGCTTCGACGTCATCGGTGTGGCGCTCTCGGGTGCGGGGCTGTTCCTGATCGTCTTCGGTCTGCAGGAGGGTCAGGCCGAACACTGGCGGCCGTGGGTGTGGGTGGTCATCAGCGCCGGTCTTGCGTTGATGGCGGCCTTCGTCGGCTGGCAGGCCAGAAACCCGCGTGAGCCGCTGATCCCGCTGGCGATCTTCGCCGACCGTGATTTTCGGCTGTGCAACGTCGGCGTCGCGATCGTCAGTTTCGCGGTGACCGCGTTTCTGCTGCCGTTGTTCTTCTATGCGCAGACGGTCTGCGGTCTGAGCCCGACCCGCGCCGCGCTGCTGACCGCGCCGATGGCGTTGGCCTCAGGACTGCTCGCACCGCTGGTCGGCCGAATCGTCGACACGTCGCACCCGCGGCCGATTCTGGTGTGTGGATTCGCCCTGCTCGCTATCGCGCTGTTCTGGTTGTCGGCCGACATGACACCGACCACGCCGATCTGGCGGCTCGTGCTGCCGCTGACCGCCGTGGGCATCAGCATGGCGCTGATCTGGGCGCCGCTGGGCGCCACCGCGACCCGAAACCTGCCCGACACCCTGGCGGGCGCGGGTTCGGGTGTCTACAACACCACCCGCCAGGTCGGTGCGGTGCTCGGCAGCGCCGGAATCGCGGCGCTCATGGCTCAGCGGATCAACGCCGATCGGTCGCTGTCGACCGCGCTGGCGCAGTCCATCCTGCTGCCCGCGATCGTCGCCGCGGTCGGGGTATTGGCGGCGATGTTCGTCGTCGGCCCGGCCGTGTCGGGCCTCAGTCGAACAGCACCGCTGGGTTCAGCAATCCCTCCGGATCCAGCGCTGCCTTGATGGCGCGCATGACCGCGATGTCCGCAGGCTCGCGCGACATCGGCAGATAGGCCCGCTTGCGGCTGCCCACACCGTGTTCGGAGCTGACGTTGCCGCCGTGCGCGGCGATCAGGTCCATCATCGCGGGGTAGACGTGGGACTCGGCGTCACTGTCGCAGCGCACGACGTTGAGGTGCAGATTGCCCTCACCGACGTGCCCGAACAGCAGGCCGATCGAGTCCGGGGCTGACGCGGCGAGCAGGGCGTCGGCACCGTCGGCGAATGCCGCAATCTGCGACAGGGGAAGTGCGACATCGAATTTCAGCGGTGCTCCGAACAGTCCGACCACCTCTGCCATCGACTCGCGACTCCGCCACAGCCGCTGACGGGTTGCGGCGTCGACGCCCACCACCGGTTCGCCGCACGTCCCGGAGAGCCCCTCGGCGAGCAGGCCGGTCTGGTCGGTATCGCCGGCGAGTTCCACGAGCAGCAGCCAGTCGTCGGACACCGGTGTCGGCAGGTGCAGGTGGGTGGCGGCCAGGGCGGCGGCTCGCCCGTCGATCAACTCCAGCGCGGCGATCGTCGCCATGTCCCGGAATGTCCGGCTCGCCGACACCAGCGCGGCAAGATCGTTGAACCCGTACACCGCGGTCACCCGGTGCCGGGGTGTCGGGCGCAGGCGAAGATCGAGTTCGGTGATGACGCCGAGGGTTCCTTCGGCGCCGACGAACAGCGACACGAGGTCAAAGCCGGTGTTGTCGGAGCGGACCCGGGATTGCCGTCGCATCAGCGACCCGTCGGGCAGTGCGACTTCAAGACCCAGGATCTGGTCGACCATGCTGCCGTAGCGCACGGTGCGCAGACCGCCGGCGTTGGTGGCGGCCATGCCGCCGACGGTGGCTGAGTCGCGTGCGGAGAGGTCGACCCCGAACAGCAGGCCGGCCTGCTGCGCCGCACGCTGAACCTCGGCGAGCGTCACCCCCGCCCCGGCGCGCACCTGGCGCTCCGAGACGTCCACCTCACCGAGTTCGCGAAGCCGCTCGGTGGACAGCAGCACGTCGGCGTTCTCGGGTACGGTGCCGGCCACCAGTGAGGTGCGTCCGCCCTGCACGGTGACATGGGCGCGGGCCGAGCGGCAGGTTCGCAGAACCGCGGCCACCTGATCGGCATCGCCCGGCCGCACCAGGGCCGCGGCCCGGCCCCGGTGCCGACCGGTCCAGTCGACGCTGCGGGCGTCCAGCACGTCGGGGTCGGTGCTGACGTGACCATCACCGACGATGGCGCACAACTGCTCGGTCAGCGTGACCATGGGCCCACTGTAGGAGGGCGCTATTCGGTGTTGCCGATCAGTTCGACGCCGCTGCCGTTCCAGCGGAACCGGACCACGCTCTGCAAGCCTCCCAGTCCCGGGCCGCTGGCGAAGGTCAGGGCCAGCGTGTCGCCGGTGCTCTGCGCGGCGTCGATGCCGGTGAACCCGAAGGTATCGGGCACTCCGGAGGAGATGTACTGGCCCTGGTGGAACAGCACCGCGCGGGTATTGGGGTTCTCCGCATTGGTGTTGGCCTTCACGATCACCGCCGACAGCGGCGAGCACGCGTTGTAGTTGCCGGCCACCGGCTCGGGGTTCCAGCCCTGGCGGCTGCGGGGGTCGCGCGGCAGCTGGGCGACGGCTTGGGCGATCTCCGGGGCGGCGAGATTGACCGCGCAGGGCGCCGGGGCAGCCTGCGCCGATGTCGTGCTCGTCGGGGTGCTCGTCGGGGTGCTCGTCTCCGAATCGGTCGGGGTGGTGGTTTCGGTGGTCGGAGTGCTCGTCTCGGTGGCGGGGATGGGTGTCTTGGACACCGTCGAGTCACCGGAACTGCAGGCGGCCAGTGCGGCGGCCGTCACGGCCAGCAGACAACCAACCACCGCTGATGCCGGGCGCTTCCTCACACCGCAGCAGGCTACCGGCAGCCTGCCCGACCGCCACGTTGCGACGCGCGTGGGCATTAGACTTGGGCCGCAATGACATCCCCGGAAGCCGGCGCAGCCGACGTCGCCACCGTTCCCCCGCGCACCTTCGACGAACTGCAGATTCACCCCGCGGTGCTGCACGCCATCGCCGACGTGGGATACGAGAGCCCGTCGGCCATCCAGGCCGCCACCATTCCCGCGCTGCTGGCCGGTTCGGATGTGGTCGGACTGGCCCAGACCGGCACCGGGAAGACCGCGGCCTTCGCGATCCCGATCCTGTCCCGCATCGACACCGCCAGCAAGCACACCCAGGCGCTGGTGCTCGCCCCAACCCGCGAGCTGGCGCTGCAGGTGTCCGAGGCGTTCAGCCGGTACGCCGCTCACCTGCCCCGGCTCACCGTGCTGCCGATCTACGGCGGACAGTCCTACACCGTGCAACTGGCCGGGCTGCGCCGCGGCGCGCAGGTGGTGGTGGGCACGCCCGGTCGCGTCATCGACCATCTCGAACGCGGCACGCTGGACCTCTCGCACCTGGACTACCTGGTGCTCGACGAGGCCGACGAGATGCTGCAGATGGGTTTCGCCGAGGACGTCGAGCGCATCCTCGCCGATACCCCGGAATACAAGCAGGTGGCGCTGTTCTCGGCCACCATGCCGCCGGCGATCCGCAAGATCACCGGCAAGTACCTGCACGACCCGGTCGAAGTGGCGGTGAAGACGAAGACCGCGACGGCGGAGAACATCGATCAGCGTTACCTGCAGGTGGCCGGCCCGCGCAAGATGGACGCCCTGACCCGGGTGCTCGAAGTCGAACCGTTCGAGGCGATGATCGTGTTCGTGCGCACCAAGCAGGCCACCGAGGAGGTCGCCGAGAAGCTGCGCGCCCGGGGGTTTTCCGCGGCCGCCATCAACGGCGACATCCCGCAGGCGGTGCGGGAGCGGACCATCGCCGCGCTGCGGGACGGCAGCATCGATATCCTGGTCGCCACCGACGTCGCCGCCAGAGGCCTTGACGTCGAACGCATCTCGCACGTGCTGAACTACGACATCCCGCACGACCCGGAGTCCTACGTGCACCGGATCGGGCGGACCGGGCGGGCCGGTCGGGCGGGCACCGCGCTGCTGTTCGTCTCGCCGCGGGAACGGCATCTGCTGAAGTCCATCGAGAAGGTAACCCGCCAGCCGGTGACCGAAGTGGAACTGCCGAGCGTGGAGGACGTCAACGCCCAGCGGGTGGAGAAATTCCGCGACTCGATCACCGATGCGCTGGGCGGTCCGGGCTTCGAGACATTCCGACGCCTGGTGGAGGCCTACGAGCGCGACAACGACGTGCCGATGGCCGACATCGCCGCCGCACTGGCGGTGCTCAGCCGTGACGGCGCGGAGTTCCTGATGACCGAACCCCCGCCGCCCAAACGGGAGCCCAAGCACCGCGAGGATCGCGAGCGCGCGCCGCGGCCCCGCCGTGACGACCTCGCCACCTACCGCATCGCGGTGGGCAAGCGACACCGGGTCGGCCCGGGTTCGATCGTCGGAGCGCTGGCCAACGAGGGTGGCCTGCACCGCAGCGACTTCGGGCACATCACCATCAAGGGTGATTTCTCGCTGGTGGAACTTCCCGCCCGGTTACCGAAGGAGACGTGGAAGAAGCTTGCCAAGACGAGGATCTCGGGCGTGCTGATCGACCTCAAACCCGACCGCGGCCGGAAGTCCCGGCGCGCCGACTGATGACCGCCGGCCAGGTCGACCAGGGCGGTCTGGAGGCCGTCTCCACCGTCGACCGGATTCCCGCGCTGACCGGGGTGCGCGCATTGGCCGCAACGCTGGTGGTGGCCACCCACGCCGCCTACACCACCGGCAAGTACACCCACGGGTACGTCGGACTCGTCTATTCACGCATGGAGATCGGGGTGCCGATCTTCTTCGCGCTGTCGGGGTTCCTGCTCTTCGGACCGTGGGTCGCCGCGGCGAAGGCCGGTAGGGCCGACCCGTCGCTGCGGCGGTACGCCTGGCGGCGGTTCCGGCGCATCATGCCCGCCTACGCCGTCACCGTGCTGGCCGCCTACCTGCTCTACCACTTCCGCACCGCGGGGCCCAACCCCGGACACACCTGGTACGGGCTGCTGCGCAATCTGACCCTCACCCAGATCTACACCGACAACTACGCCTTCGCCCTGCTGCACCAGGGACTGACCCAGATGTGGAGCCTGGCGGTGGAGGTGGCGTTCTATGTGGCGCTGCCGGCGCTGGCCTACCTGCTGCTGGTGGTGGTGTGCCGGCGGCAATGGCGCCCGGGTCTGCTGCTGGCCGGGCTTGCCGGGCTGACCCTGATCAGCCCGGCCTGGATGGTTCTGGTGCACACCACCGACTTCCTGCCCGACGGTTCCAAGCTCTGGCTGCCCGGTTATCTCGCGTGGTTCACCGGCGGCATGATGCTCAGCGTGCTCGCCGCGATGGGGGCGCGCTGCTACGGGTTCGTCGCGGTGCCACTGGCTCTGGTGTGCTTCGTCATCGTCTCCACCCCGATCGCCGGCGAGCCGACCACCTCACCGAGCGGGCTGGCGCAGGCGCTGGTCAAGGTCGGCTTCTACGCGGCGATCGCCGCCCTGGTCATCGCTCCGCCCGCCCTCGGCGACACCGGCTGGTACACCCGGTTTCTGGCCAGCCGGCCGATGGTGTGGCTGGGGGAGATCTCCTACGAACTCTTCCTTGTGCACCTGATCGTGCTGGAGATCGCGATGGTCGAGGTCCTGCGCTGGCCGGTCTACACCGGGTCGATGCCCGCGCTGTTCCTCGTCACGATGGTGCTGAGCATCCCGGTGGCCTGGGTGCTGCACCGCTTCACCCGGGTGCGTTCCTGACCCTTGCCGCGAGGGTGGGCCCTACAGGCATCCGTTCACGGTGAGAGGTCAGGACGGTTGCGGGCGCCGAACTCCTCGCCGGTGATGTCGTTGCGGATCGCCTCGACGAGGGGTTCCAGACCGGCCGGACCGCCGTCCTCCCACATCGCGACCTCGTGAGGTTCGAGCACGATCGTCCTGTTGTAGATGCCGACCGTCCCGCACAGCACGTCGAGCACGAGGCCATGCGGTGTGTGGTTCAGCCGCCACGACCAGGTCTCGTCGTGCAGAGTCACCCAGATCGGAACGCTCAGCGGCCGACGGACGTAATTTCCTCCCGCCCAGACGATTCCGGTCTCGTCGACGTCGAAGATCGGGATGCGTGCCAGCAACTCGGTCAGTGTGACCCGGGCCTGCATCCTTGCCGCCGCTGCGCCCAGGCAGTGGTGCGCGCCGTGGCCGAAGGCCAGGATGTTGCGGGGCCGGCGGCGCACGTCGAGTTCGGCGGCGTCAGGCCCGAACTGGCGTTCGTCGCGGTTGGCCGATCCGTAGAGCAGTAATACCTTGCGGCCCTCGGGGATCGTCACGCCGTGCAGGGTCACGTCGCGGGTGACGGTGCGGGCCAGACCCTGCACCGGTGAGGTGAGCCGCAGGAACTCCTCGACCGCGTCGGGTATCAGTTCCGGCTGTTCGGCCAGCAGGCGGCGCTGGTCGGGGTTGCGGTGCAGCAGTTGCACCGCACCGCCGAGCAATCCGGTGGTGGTGTCGTTGCCGCCGGTGACCATGGTGAAGGTGAACGCCAGGATGGACAGCAGTCCCTTGACGTCGCCGTCGGCACCCACCCCGGCGGACACCAGATGCGAAACCGTGTCATCGCCGGGGTCGCGGCGACGTCGCTCGATGAGTTCGGTGAAGTAGCCGGTCATCGACATCAGGGCGGCGCTCGCGCCGCTCAGCCCGCCCGGATCGGCCCCGGCCGCGACGATCGCCTCGGTCCAGCCGTCGAACTGGGCGCGGTCCTCGGCGGGTACCCCGAGGTAGTGCGCGACGACCATCGACGGCAGCGGCTTGAACAGTTCTGCGACGATGTCCCCGCCGCCGGCCGCGCGCAGCCTCTCGATGCGCTCCACGACGAACGCACGCACCTGCGGCTCGACCGCCTCGACCTGGCGCGGGGTGAACCCGCGGGCGACGAGCTTGCGGAACTCGGTGTGCGCGGGCGGATCCTGCATGACCATCGGCGGGTTGTCGGTCAGGCCGATGAGTTCGAGTTCGCCGTAGTTGACGGTCAGGCCTGCGGCGGAGGAGAAGGTCTCGTGGTCGCGGGCCGCCGCCCAGATGTCGGCGTGCCGGGACAGCACCCAGTAGTCGTGCATCGGATTGCTGGGAACGACGTGGTGGACCGGGTCGTGGTCGCGCAGCGCGGTGTACATCGGCCACGGATCGGCCCAGCTGTCGCCGGAGCGCAGTTCGAAGTGGGCGGGGGACAGCTCAGTCTCCATAACCCACCATGCTGGCAGGTGCAGTGGGCTGTCAATCAACCGAGGCCCACGCCGAATTGCCTACCGGGGTAGTGAACTACGGAGTGCCGGCCTGGCCGGTCGCTCCCGGCGTCGGCCCGGCGCCGCCGGCGCCGCCGGCGCCGCCTGTCGCGGTAGCGCCACTCGAGGAGGCGTTACCGCCGGTGCCACCGGTGCCGCCCGTCGTGGTTCCAGTGCCGCCGGTGCCACCGGCGCCACCGACAGCCGCGCCGACTCCGGTGGACGCGCCACCCTTGCCGCCGACTCCGCCGGTGACACCGGAGCCGCCCCTACCGCCCGCGCCACCGGTGGCGCCCGCACCGGAGGTTCCGGTCGCTGCGCCGCCCGCGCCACCGGTGCCCGCGACAGCGCCACCGCTGGCATTGCCGCCGGCGCCACCCTTGCCGCCGAGCGCGGTCACCGCGCCCGTGCCGGTGCCGTTTCCACCCGTGCCGCCGTTTCCGCCGTTGCCGCCTGTGCCCGCGCTTCCGGTACTTCCGGCATGACCATTCTTTCAGCAGAAATGTTGAGTCTGCGCCAGTTTTCCCGTGGTCTGAAAAGAAATATGTCGTTTCCTGTTCTGAACGCTTTCATGCCTTCAAAAATGGCTTGCCCGTAATGAATGGCACTCGTAGCCGGGCTTAATGACAGATTGCCGTAGGGAACGATTCTGGAGCCGGTCCATTCTTTACCATCCCAGTCGGCCAGAAACATGTGATCGGAGAATACTTTACCAAAACCGATATTGTTGAAATCTACTTCAGAAATTCTGCTTTTTTCGGTATTTTGGATTGTAATATTGTGGGGCATTTCAGAGGCAAAAGTAATTCAAATGGATCATCAAACCGAAAGATCGGGCATGCATGTGGAAAATCCGCTTGAGCTGCAAATGTTGTTCAGCGACAGTCTGCTTCTTGACCACGCGGATAAATTATCGCTTGTTGCTACTGATGACACTCCTTCTAAAGAAGCGATTACGTTAAATCCACCTGCGTCATTACCTATTGCCTTTTTCATCGAGATTGACAAAACACGCGCCGCCGGTTTTGATGAGATTGAAACCCTTCTTGGAAGGATGCTGCTGGTTACGTCGCTGGATGGTAAAACGCCTTCCATGGAATCAGCTGAGATTTTAAACCTGGTTGCCTACGATGAAGTCGGATTTAATGAAAAGGTGCAGCAGTACAGAAAGATTGTGGTATTTACCGATACCTGGCCATTTCAAGGGGATATGGCATCTAAATATTATGTACACGCGGCGGGCAATACAAAGCTGCTCATCACGCCTTCTGTTCCATCTGTTATGGC
>VEQY01000079.1 GCA_018882965.1 Mycobacterium sp.
GTCCCTGGCCGCCGCCTGCCGCACCGTCGACCCCGACCGCCGGCCCACCGCGCTGCACGTGCAGTTCCTGCGCGGCGGGGACGCCGGCACGCCGGTGGACTACTCCGTCGAGCGCGTGCACGACGGTCGCAGCAGCGCGTCGCGCCGCGTGCTGGGCCGCCAGGGCGACCGGCTGATGACCAGCGCCACCGTGCTGTTCGCCGTGCCCGCCGCCGGGCCCCGCCACGCCGAACGGCTCGCCGCGCCGGGCGACCCCGAGGCCCTCGAGCGCACCGGGCCGATCGGGCCCGCGCCCGCGCTGCCGCTGGGCGAGATCGACATCCGCGTCGCCGACGCGCGCGAACCGGAGTTCGTGCGCCGGATGTGGTGGCGGGTCACCGCCCCGCTGCCCGACGACCCCGCGCTGCACGCCTGCCTGGCGCTGTTCATCACCGACATCTACGGCATCGACCCGGTGCTGGCCGTGCACGGGCACTCCCAGACCGACCGCAGCCACCACGCCGGCACCACCGACTCGTCGACGTGGTTCCACGACCGGGTTCACGCCGACCGGTGGAACCTGCTGGAGTCGCGGTCACCGGCGGCGGGCCGTGGCCGCGGGCTCATGACGGCCGGCCTGTTCTGTGATGGGGTGCGGGTGGCGACGATGGTCCACGAGGGGCAGGTGATGACGCGAGTCGCCGACGGAAAACCATGACTCTCTTCGCCCGCCTCTGAGCGACAACGCCATTGGGCAACAAACACTGTCGCTCAGAGGCGGGCAGAGGTCCTTATGTTTCCAGGCTGAGAATGACCACCGGGATCTCGCGGGTGGTCCGTTCCTGGTACTCGATGAAGTAGGGGTACATCTCGACCAGTCGGCGCCACAGATCGGCGCGTGAGGACGCCGGCGCCAGGGTCGCCTTTACCGGGAACTCCCGGTCACCGATCTGGGCGACCGCGTGCGGGTTCGCTTGCAGGTTGAGCCACCAGTCGGGATTGCGGTCGCTGCCCGCGTAGGCCGCGGCGATCACCAGACGGCTTCCGTCGGTGATGTAGATCAGCGGCACGGTCCGCGGCGCACCCGTCTTCCGCCCGGTGACCGTGAGCAGCATGGTCGGGTACTTGCCGTTGGCGGCCCTGCCGCGCGTCAGCCGGTACAGCCGTGCGTGCGCAGCGCTGCCGAACCGGGTCAGCGGCCGCATGGCCGGCTCGCTCATCAGACGGCCGGCCGCGGAGAACACTGCCGAACGGCGTGCCATCAGAGCTCGGCGACCTCGCGCTCGATCAGCTCGGCCAGCCGGGCTTGGGCGGCGGCCTTGCGGGTCGGCAGGTGCTGCGACGGGAACAGTGTGGTGACCGGCTCGTACTCCTTGAGCGTGCGGCGGGCCACCGTCAGCTTGTGCACCTCGGTGGGCCCGTCGGCGATGGCCAGCGACTGCGCGGCGACCATCATCTTCACGAACGGCATCTCGTCGGAGACCCCCAGCGAGCCGTGCAACTGCATCGCCCGCATCACCACGTCGTGCAGCACCTTCGGCATGGCCACCTTCACCGCGGCGATGTCCCGGCGCACCTTCTGGTAGTCGTGGTACTTGTCGATCTTCCACGCGGTGCGCAGCACCAGCAGCCGGAACTGCTCGATCTCGATCCAGCTGTCGGCGATCTTCTCCTGCGTCATCTGGAAGTCCCCCAGCGGGCCGTGCCGGGTCTGGCGGGACACCGCGCGCTCGCACATCATGTCGAAAGCCTTGCGCGCCAACGCGATCGTGCGCATCGCGTGGTGCACCCGGCCCCCGCCCAGGCGGGTCTGCGCGATCGCGAACGCCTGTCCTTCACCGCCGAGCACGTGGTCGGCCGGCACCCGCACGTCGGTGTAGCGCACGTAGCCGTGGCTGGCGTGCGACGAGGACTCGCCGCCCACTCCGACGTTGCGCACGATCTCGATGCCCGGGGTCTCGGCGGGCACGATGAACAGCGACATCTTCTGATGCGTGCGCGCCTCGGGGTTGGTCACCGCCATCACGATGAAGAACGACGCGAAACGCGCGTTGGAGGAGAACCACTTCTCACCGTTGATCACCCAGTGGTCGCCGTCGCGTTCGGCGCGGGTGGTGAACAGCCCGGGATCCGACCCGCCCTGCGGCTCGGTCATCGAGTAGCACGACGAGATCTCGCCGTCGAGCAGCGGCTGCAGGTAGCGCTTCTTCTGTTCGTCGGTGCCGAACAGCGCCAGGATCTCGGCGTTGCCCGAGTCCGGCGCCTGCGAGCCGAACACCGACGGCGCCCAGCGTGACCGGCCCAGGATCTCGTTGAGCAGCGCCAGCTTGACCTGTCCGTAGCCCTGGCCGCCGAGGTCGGGGCTCAGGTGCGCGGCCCACAGGCCCTGCTCCTTGACCTTGTGCTGCAGCGGGCGCAGCACGGCCATCAGTTCGGGGTTCTTCTTGTCGTAGGGGTCCAGCGGGGCGAGGTCCAGTGGTTCGAGTTCGTCGCGCATGAACTCCTCGACCCAGTCGAGCTTGCGCTGATAGTCCGGGTCGGTCTCGAAATCCCACATGACGCCAGTATCTCTCAGGGCACCACGACGGCGCGGCCGCTCACCCGGCCGTCGTGCAGGTCGCGGTAGGCCTGCACGCCGTGGTCCAGGGAGTAGAGGGTGCGCTCGGCGCTGATCTGACCGGCGGCGGCCAGCGCCAGCAGTTCGACCAGCTCGGGCCGGCTGCCCCAGTAGGTGGTGGCGATGGCGACCTCATAGGGCTGGGAGAAGAAGGACACCGCGATCTGCCCGCCGCCGATCCCGACGATCGTCACGTCCCCCAGCGGCCGGGCCACCGCGCGCGCCAGTTCCAGCGTCGCGGTCGCGCCGACGAAGTCGATCACCACGTCCGCACCCCGGCCCCCGGTCAGCTCGCGGATGGCCGCCGCCGCCGACTCGTCGGAGGCGACCGCGTGGTGCGCACCCACCTTGCGGGCCAGTTCGAGCGCGTCCTCGCGGACGTCGACGGCGATCACCTGCGCGGCGGTGGTGGCGCGGGCGATCTGCACGGCGATGTGGCCCAGGCCGCCGACGCCGATCAGCACCGCGGTGGCGTCGGGGGTGAGCTTGGGCCAGGAGCGGCGGATCGCGTGATACGGCGTCAGCCCGGCGTCGGTCAGCGGCGCGGCGGTCACCGGGTCCAGCCCGTCGGGCAGCGCCACCAGGTGCCGCCGGTGCGGCACCAGCAGATAGTCGGCCATCCCGCCGTTCAGCCCGAGCCCGCCGCCGCCCACGACCTGCGGGCGCTCGCAGTAGTTCTCCGCGCCGACCGCGCAGCGCGCGCAAATGCCGCAGCCCCACGCCCCGTACACCGCGACCGGGTCGCCCTCGGCCAGACCGGTCACCCCGGCGCCCAGTGCGTGCACCCATCCGGCGGTCTCGTGGCCGAGCGTCATCGGCAGCTGCCACACCGCCGAGGTGTCCAGCTCGTAGAGGATGTGCAGATCGGAGTGACACGCCCCGGCGGCGCCGACCCGCACCACGACCTCGTCCGGCCCGGGCGTGGGGTCGGGCGTCTCGAGCAGCTCGGGTTCGCGTCCGAAACCGGTCATTCGCAGCGCCCGCATCGGTCGATTACATCCGGTCGGCCCGACCGGCGTGGGCGAATGCGGCATGCTTCGGGACGTGCTGCTGCTCAGCCGTCTCGTCGGCCGTGAGGTTCGGGGACCCGACGGCCGGCCGGTCGGCAGGCTGGCCGATCTGACCGTCCGCCTCGACGACGCGCCGCCGGTCGTCGAGCGGCTGGTGGTGACCCGCCGTGGCGGGCCGGCGCTGGTGGTGCCGTGGGCGGCCGTCGCACAGTTCGACGGGTCGGTGGTGCTGGCCGCCACCGGCTTCGCGGTGGACTCTCTTGCCGAAGCGCTGGGACCCGACGAGCTGCTGCTGGTGCGCGACGTGCTCGACACGCAGGTGGTCGACCTCGTCGGTCAGCGGCTGGCCCGGGTGGCCGACGTGCTGCTCGCCCGCGATCAGGACGGCGCCCTGGAACTGGCTGGGGTGGAGGTCGGCTTCGGCGGGGTGCTGCGCCGGCTGCGGCTCGGCGGCGGACTGCTCGCCCGGGATGTCGTGGACTGGCCGGACCTGCACCTGGCCTCCGACCGCGGTCATGCCGTGCAGCTGTCGACGCCGCGCTCGGCGGTGCATCGGTTGGACGCGCCCGGCCTGGCGGCGCTGATCAGCCGGGTCGACGTCGACGCCGCGTCGGAGATCCTGGCCGTCCGCGACCCTGACGTCGCCGCCGAGGCGGTGCGGGCGGTGCACCCCGAGGTCGCCGAACGGATCAGCCGGCGGCCGTCGCTGCGCGGTCGCCGGTTCTTCCGCGCCGGGGTGTGGCCGCACCGCCGCCGCCTGATCCGCCCGCCGCACCGGCGATGAACGCCTCCCGCAAGGTGCGGCTGGCCGCGCTGACGGCCGTGCTCGGCCCCGGCCTGCTGGCCGGGCTCTCCGACGACGACCCGGCCGGCATCACCACCTACTCGGTGCTCGGCGCCGACCACGGCTACCAGCTGCTGTGGGTGCTGTTGCTGTCCACCGTGGCGCTGGTGATCTTCCACGGGCTGGCCGCCCGGATGGGCGTGGTCACCGGCCAGGGGCTGATCGGTCTGGTACGCCAGCGCTACGGGGTGCGGATCGGCGGGGCGGTGCTGGCCGCGCTCGTCGTCGCCAACATCGGCACCACCTGTGCTGAATTCGCCGGCATCGCAGCAGGTTTCGAGATCTTCGGGATCAGCCGCTACGTCAGCGTCCCCGCCGCGGCGGTCATCGTCTCGCTGCTGGTGCTGCGGGGCAGCTTCCATCGCGTCGAGCGGGTGCTGCTGCTGGTGTCGACGGTGTTCCTGGCCTACATAGCCTCGGGGTTCATGGCCGGCCCGGACTGGGGTGCGGCGCTGCGCGGCACCGTCGTACCGACCATGCCGATGACCGGGGAGGCGCTGGCCATCGTGACCGCGACGCTGGGCACCACACTGGCGCCGTGGGGGCTGTCGTTCATGCAGTCCTACGCGGTGGACAAGAAGCTGCGCACCGAGGACCTGCCCGCCGAGCGCGTCGACGTGGTGACCGGTGCGGTGCTGACCGGGGTGATCGGTTTCTTCGTGGTGGTGGCCTGCGCGGCCACGCTGCACCGCGACGGCTTGCGCATCGACGACGCCGCCGACGCCGCGGTGGCGCTGCAGCCGCTGGCCGGGGAGGCCGCCGCGACATTGTTCGCGGTGGGCCTGATCGGGGCGGCGTTCCTGGCGGCCTCGGTGCTGCCGCTGTCCACGGCCTACTCGGTGTGCGAGTACGCCGGGTTCGAGGCGGCCCTTGACGACCCCTACCGCGAGGCGCGCACTTTCTATCTGACCTTCGGCATCATCACCCTGATCGGGGCGAGCATTGTGCTGGCGCCCGACGCTCCGCTGGTCACGATCCTGGTCGGCACCCAGGTGCTCAACGCGGTGCTGCTGGTGCCGCTGCTGATCGCGATGGTCGGGCTGGGCCGGGATCGTCAGCTGATGGGCGACTTCGCCGCCGGCCGGGCCGGCACTTTGGTCTACGCGCTGACCACCGTGGTGGTGGTGGTGTGCGTGCTCACCCTGGGTGTGACGACGGTGCTCGGGTGACCGCGATCGCGGTGCGCGCGGCCGGCGTCGCCGACGTGCCGGCTCTGGCGGGCGTGCTGGGCCGCGCCTTTCACGACGACCCGGTGATGTCTTGGCTGCAGCCCGACGCCGCCCGGCGCGCGGCCGCGCTGCCCGGGTTCTTCGGGGCGATGGCCCGCCACCACTTCCTGGCCGGGGCCGGGGTGGAGGTCGCGGTGTCGCCGTCGGGGGTGGCGGCTGCCGCGCTGTGGGACCCGCCGGGGCGGTGGGCGCAGCGGCCGCGCGAGCAGCTGGCCATGATGCCCGCCGTCCTGCGGGCGTTTCGCGGGCGGCTGGGCGCCGCGCGGACGGTGGGGGATCTGATGAAGGCCGTTCATCCCGAGGAGCCGCACTGGTATCTGGCGATGATCGGCAGCGACCCCGCGGTGCGCGGCGGTGGCTACGGCGCGGCGCTGATGCGTTCGCGGCTGGAGCGCTGCGACGCCGAGGGCGCCCCGGCCTACCTGGAGTCGAGCAATCCCGACAACGTGCCCTACTACCTGCGGTTCGGGTTCGAGGTGACCGGGCAGATCGTCATCCCCGGCGGGGGTCCGACGCTGTGGCCGATGTGGCGGGCGCCCCGGTAGCCCCCGTGCCCCCGCCGACCGTGCGGTTTCATACCGGACACGCCGCGGATGCCGGATCAATCCGCACACTCGAGGGTCAGGTGAGGACGAAGTCCGCCGGGTCGGGCCGACGGGTCCAGGTCCAGTAGTCCACCAGCCGCCACGGGCTCAGCGAGTGCACGACCCCGTTGGCGTCCTTGTAGAAGCTGTGCTCGATCGACGGCTGGGCCCACACCATCGTCGCCATCTCGGCCTGACTGCGCGCGTACCAGTCGTCGTAGGCCTCAACGCGCGGCTCCATCGCGGTCGCACCACTGGTCAGCAGCAGATCCATGCAGCCCACGATGTAGCGGATCTGGCACTCGGAGTGGAAGATCAGGCTCCCCCCGCTGGCCAGGTTGGTGCCCGGGCCGTACATGCAGAAGAAGTTCGGGAAGCCGGGGATGGTGATCCCCAGATACGCCGACGGTTTCTCCCCCCACACCTCGTGCAGGTCGCGCCCGTCGCGGCCGGTCACCCGGATCGAGCCGAGGAAGTCGTTGACCCGAAAGCCCGTCGCGTAGACCAGCACGTCAGCCGGGTGCCGCACGCCCTCGCCGTCGACCACCGCGTCGGCCTCGATGCGCCCGACCCCGCTGCGCACCAACTCGACGTTGGGACGGCGCAGCGTGGCCAGCCAGCTGCCGTTGTCCTGCAGGGTGCGCTTGCCGGTGGCGGGGTAGTCGGGGACGACCTTGGCGGCCAGCTCCTCGGCGCGCGGGTCGCCGTCGAGCTGGCTGGTGATCCACTCGGTGAACATCAGCCGGGCCATGTCGTTGGCGGCGCTGACCGCGCGCTGCTGGTCGGGCCACTCCGGGTCCACCTTGGCCGCGGCCAGCCCGGTGTCGCAGCCCGGCCAGAACACCAGGAACCGGAACCAGCGCGCGTAGAACGGCAGGTGCCGCAGCGCCCAGTGCGCGCCCGGCCCGACCGCGGCGTGGTAGTCGGGGTTGGGGAACATCCACTGCGCGGTGCGCTGGAAGATCGTCAACCGCCCGACGGTGTCAGCGATCGCGGGGGCGAGCTGGAAGCCGGTGGCGCCCGCGCCGATCATCACCACGTCCCTGCCGGCCAGTTCGACGTCGCCGTCCCAGCGCGCGGTGTGGAAGGCCGGGCCGGCGAAGTCCTGCGCGCCCGGAAGCTCCGGCACGAACGGCTGGTTGAGCTGGCCCACCGCGCTGATCACCGCGCGTGCTGTGAGCGTCTCGGTGCCGTTGCCGCCGCGCACGTCGACCGACCACGTCCCGGTGTCGTCGTCCCACGTCGCACCGAGGACTTCGGTGTCGAACCGGATGTGCTCGGCGACGCCGTGGCGGTGCATCACCTCGTCGAAGTAGCGCTGCAGTTCGGGCTGGCGGGCGAAGAACTCCGACCACTGGGAGGGTTCGAAGCTGTAGCAGTAGAAGTGGTTGCCGACGTCCACGCGCGCGCCCGGGTAGCTGTTCTCCCACCAGGTGCCGCCGACGCCGGGGTTCTTCTCGATCACGGTGAACGGGATGTCGGCCTGTTTGAGCCGGATCGCGGCCAGCAGCCCGGACTGCCCGGCGCCGATCACCACGACCGGGAAGTCCGTGCGCGCGGCGGGGTCGCAGCTCAGGTCGTCCGCCCGGGCGTCGCGGCCGTCGAGGCCCATCTCCTCGAGCATCATCGGCACGTACTCGTCGGGTACCTCGGCCACGGCCAGCCAGTCCATCATCTGCTTGAGCATCGCCGGTTCGACCGGGCGCGGTTCGGGGCAGCCGCGGTCGCGGTAGTCGCGGATCACGTCGAGCGCCAGTGCGCGGGCGGCGGCTTTATCCCCCTCGGACATGTACCCCTGGACCTCGTTGAGGAAGAGCCCGGCCGGCCGCAGCGGTCCGTCGAGGATGGCGCGCCGGGTCGCGTCGTCGTCGGCCATGTGCACACACGACATCAGCAGCACCGGCACCGACACGTCCTGCAGTGCGGCGGCGATTTGCTCGTCGGAGTCGTCGAACGGTTCGCCGGCGTGCGGGTTGCGCATCGAGATCTCCGGTGGCCTCAGCAGCCGGTGGCAGCCCGGAGCGTACGGCACGCCTGATGCAGGCGCGCCGTCGATAACTGGGTGATTCGGCGACGGAAGGCGCTGCGCGGCAGCGTGTGGATGTTGTCGAAGTTGATGACGCAGTCGCTGGGCACCTGATCGCGGATTGCGGTCAGGGGAAGTTCGGACTCCAGTCCCCGGTGGGTGCGGGTCAGAGCGGCGACCACGAGGGAACCGATGCGATCTGCCACCGGGTCCCTGGTGAGGATGACGACGGGTCTGTCCCCACCGGGTGTCGCGGCGAACCAGAGCTCACCGCGTCGCATCGGCCCAGTCGGTCCAGTCCTCGACCGGGCCCCAGTCGGCGGCCAGCGCCAAGCCGTCCTGTGCCGTGTTGAGCTCGGCCAGGCGCCGACGCAGGGCTTGGCGGAGAAACTCCGAGCGGTCGATGCGAAGTCGGCGAGACCATCGCTTGACAGCAACGGCGTCCTCAGCGGTGACACGGAAAGTCATCAACCTCACCTACCAGATGCTAGACCGACGTGGCGGCCCGATGATCCGCGCTCCACAGGTCCGCGCCCGCCCCGCCGAGCGTGCGGTCTCATACCCGACACACCGCAAAAACTGGATGAAACGGCACACTCGCGGGGGGAGCGCCGGGGGTGCGACGCCACTACCCTGGCGTTATGTGGCTGCGCCAGCGCGACGGGGTGAGCTGCGGGCCGAGTGTGGCCGTGATGGCCGGCGCGCTGCTCGACGCCGACTACGGCGCACCCCTGCGCGCCGACCAGGCGAGGCAATGGTTCGACGCCGAGCAGGGCCGGGTGCATCGGCGGGTCAACCGGGTGTGGCCGCGCGCGCTAGGCACCACCCCGGCCGGGATGGCGCGGGCGCTGTCCGCCCACGGCCGCCGCTACCGCTGGCGCGCCGCGCGGCGGGCCGACCCGCTCGATGACGTCCTCGCCGCGCTCGACCGCGGCCGGCCGGTGGCGATGCTCATCGGGGCGGCCATCCCCCGGCACTGGGTGCTGTTCACCGAACACCGCGACGGGCGGCTGCGCTGCTACGAGCCCTCGTCGGGTCAGCTGATGCAGATCGACCCCGACGACGTCCGGAACGCGCGCTTGCGCGGGCTCGGGTTCCCCCGGCCGTTCGCGTTCGTGCTGCCCGGCTAGGGGGCTCGGGGCGGCCGGTACCGTTCCGGGTATGAGCGAAGCCCCGATCATCGACCGGTCCGTCGACGGCGAGGCCTACCTGCCGCCCGCCCCGCGCCTGCCCCGGTCGCTGGTCTCGCTGGCGTTCGTCGTCTCGCGGCGCCGCACGGTCATCCGGCTCACCCGCGACTACGGCCGCTGCGTCTCTGTGCGGGTGCCGGTGTTCGGTGACTGCGTGCTGGTCTCCGAGCCGGCGCTGGTGAAGCAGATCTTCACCACCAGCCCGGACGTGCTGCACAACATCCAGCCCAACCTCAGCCGGCTGCTGGGCTCGGGGTCGGTGTTCGGCCTGGACGGCGAGGCCCACCGCCGTCGCCGCAAGCTGCTCACCCCGCCGTTTCACGGCAAGAGCATCAAGGCCTACGAGAGCATCGTCGAGGAGGAGACGCTGCGCGAGCTGGCGTCCTGGCCGCAGGGCCGCGAGTTCGCCATCGCCGAGCCGATGATGCGGATCACCCTCAACGTCATCCTGCGCGCGGTGTTCGGCGCCGACGGCGACGAACTGCAGCAGTTGCGCGTGCTGATGCCCAAGTGGGTGACGCTGGGATCGCGGCTGGCGGCGCTGCCCACCCCCCGGCGCCCGTTCTACCACCTGACCCCGTGGACGCGGCTCGGTGAGTACCGGCGCACCTACGAGACGCTGATCGACCGTCTGATCGCCCGGGCCCGCCAGGATCCGCACTTCGAGGACCGCACCGATGTGCTGTCGCTGTTTCTGCGCAGCACCTACGACGACGGCTCGGCGATGACCCGCTCGGAGATCGGCGACGAGCTGCTGACCCTGCTGGGCGCCGGGCACGAGACCACCGCCTCGACGCTGGCGTGGGCGTTCGAGCGGATCACCCGGCACCCTGAGGTCCTCGAGAAGCTAATCGCCGAGGCTGCGGGGGAGGACAACGCCTACCGGCAGGCGACCATCTACGAGATCCAGCGGGTGCGCACGGTCATCGACTTCGCCGGCCGCAGCGTGGCCGCGCCGATGTACGAGCTGGGTCCGTGGCGGATCCCGCGCGGATTCTCGATCCTGATCAGCCTGCTGGAGATGCACCGCAACCCCGACGAGTTCCCCGGCCCGGAGCGCTTCGACCCGCAGCGATTCGTCGACCGCAAGCCCAACACCTACGCCTGGGTGCCGTTCGGCGGCGGCACCCGACGCTGCGTCGGGGCGGCGTTCGCGAACATGGAGATGGACGTGGTCCTGCGCACCGTGCTGCGCCACGTCACCCTGCAGACCACCGACGCGCCCGGGGAGGACTGGCACTTCCGTGGCGTGGCCTTCACCCCTAAGCAGGGGGGCCGGGTGGTGGCTAACCGTCTGACCTAGCGGTCGCAGTTCCCCAACCTTTTTCCCTGATTTAGCCGTGCTTTTCTGGGATGCTGCCCTCAGGTTCTTCCCAGCTTTGCGGGGGTATTAGAAAAGTTTGGCGTGTTCAGAAGGCAGGCACCGGCGTTCAGCCAGTGGGCGGGTCCGTCCGGTCGAGTACCGTCGGCGGGCGGTAACCGCTGATGAACCGGCTATTCCAGGCTATGCACGCTATGTCGGTCGGGTCGGGGTTCTTGCGGTCGCTCTCGGCGTGGGCTCGGTGGTGGGGTCACTGCCGCTCGCGTTTGCCGATACGGAAGGTTCCGCCGGTTCGGTAGGCGCCGATGCGCCGGCCGCGTCCTCGACCCACGCGCCGCGAACCACGTCCTCGCGGGCCGCGAAGCGAACCGAGACGCGCATTCGGCAGAAGCCCGCCGTGGCGGTTCCGGCGCCGGCCATTAGCAGGGCTCCGGTCAAAGGGCCCTCCGTGTCGGTTCGCCGCGATTCCCCGCCTATGTCGTCAGTGTTGCCGTCGTCAGTGTTGCCGTCGTCAGTGTTGTCGTCGTCAGTGTTGCCGGTCGAGAATCGACTGCAATCCTGGCTGGCCCCGGATGACGACCCCTCGGCAGCGACCCCACCCGCTCCCCATCGCGCTAGCACCGTCGTCAAACCGGGCGCGGTCGCCACCTCTGCTGCGCAGCCCTCGGCGGCTGGGCCGGTCACAGATTTCATCCGGGTCTTCATCGGGAACGGCACCGCGGATGACCCTGATGCCGGGATCCTGCTGGGCAACGGCTACAGCTGGACCGCGCAATCCTGTCCGTCGGGTTCCTGCACGGGCGGGCGCGGCGGTCTCGTCGGTTCAGGGGGAGCCGGTTACAACGGGGGCAACGGCGGCAATGCGGGCTGGTTCGGCAACGGCGGTGCTGGCGGGGATGCGCAGACTCCGGGCGGCGCGGGCGGCGTGGGCGGCACCGGCGGTTTGTTCATCGGCAGTGGCGGCAACGGCGGTGCAGGCGGTGCCGCAGCCGGCGCTGACGGCGACGGTGGAGCCGGCGGGCGGGGCGGTGACACCGGCCTGTTGTCGGTACTGGGGCTGGGC
>VEQY01000080.1 GCA_018882965.1 Mycobacterium sp.
GCCGCTGCCGCCGCCGGCCGACGTCAACGCGCCGCCCGTCGCGCCGCCGCCTCCCCCGTGACCGGGCTTCCGGACGGCGGGTCGGAGTGGCCGCGCCCGATGGAATCGCCCGTGGCGCTGGCCGAGGACCTGCGCAGCCTCGAGGATCGGGATCTGCCCGGCCGCACCGACGCCCTCACCGCCGCCGCCTGCGGGGTGATCGGGGGGCCGGTCGGGCGGCACGCGCTGATCGGCCGCACCCGGGTGCTGACCCCGCTGCGGGTGATGTTCCTGATCGCCCTGGTGCTGTTGGCGCTGGGCTGGGCGACCAAGAGTCCCTGCCTGCAGACCATCGGCACCGGTGCCCCCGATCAGCGGGTCGCCAATTGGGAGAACCAGCGCGCGTACTACGCGCTGTGCTACTCCGACACCGTGCCGCTCTACGGTGCGGAGCTGCTGAGCAGCGGCAAGTTTCCCTACAAGTCGAGTTGGCTGGAGATGGACTCCGCCGGCCGGCCGCAGACCCGCTACGACGGCCAGCCCGCGGTGCGGCACATGGAGTACCCGGTGCTGACCGGTCTCTACCAGTACCTGTCGATGACTCTGGCCAAGACCTACACGGCGGTCGCCAAGGCGACCGCGCTGCCGGGACTCGCCGGGGTCGCCGAGGTCGTGATGTTCTTCAACATCGCCGCCTTCGGGCTGGCGCTGGCGTGGCTGGTGACGGTGTGGGCCACCGCGATCCTGGCGGGCCGGCGTATCTGGGATGCCGCCCTGGTGGCGGCGTCACCGGTGCTGATCTTCCAGGCGTTCACCAACTTCGACGCCCTGGCGACGGCGTTGGCGGCGGGCGGCATGCTGGCCTGGGCGCGGCGCCGGCCGGGGTGGGCCGGGGTGCTGCTGGGCCTGGGCGTCGCCGCCAAGCTCTACCCGGCGCTGCTGCTGGTGGTGCTGATCGTGCTCGGCCTGCGGGCCGGGCGACTCGCCGAGGTCGCCCGCACCACCGCCGCCGCCATCGGCACCTGGCTGGTCGTCAACGCACCGGTGATGCTGCTCTTCCCGCGGGGCTGGTCGGAATTCTTCCGGCTCAACGCGCGCCGCGACAGCGACATGGACTCCCTCTACAACGTGGTCAAGAGCTTCACCGGCTGGCGCGGGTTCGACTCCAACCTCGGTTTCTGGCAGCCCCCGATCGTGCTCAACACCGTCGTCGCAATCCTCTTCGGGCTGTGCTGCGCGGCTGTCGCCTACATCGCCTGGACCGCGCCGCGCCGACCGCGGGTCGCCCAGCTGGCCTTCCTGCTCGTGGCGATGTTCCTGGTGGTCAACAAGGTGTGGAGTCCGCAGTTCTCGCTGTGGCTGGTGCCGCTGGCGGTGCTGGCGCTGCCGCACCGGCGCATTCTGCTGGCCTGGATGACCATCGACGCCCTGGTCTGGGTGCCGCGGATGTACTACCTGCTGGGCCCGGACAAGAAGGGTGTGACCGAGCAGTGGTTCACCGCCACGGTGCTGCTTCGCGACCTCGCCGTGGTCGCCCTCGTTGTGCTGGTGATCCGCCAGATCTATCGTCCCGATCAGGATCTGGTGCGCTGGCGTGGCCGCATCGACGACCCGTGTGGCGGCGTCCTCGACCGCGCCGCCGACGCTTTTCCGCCCTGGTGGCCGCGGCGGTTGCGGCCCGCGGCGGACCGCCTCGGCGCGACCGACGTGAGAGGAGGCACCCATGCAGATCGCGATAGCGCTGTTCCCGCGTAACACCGCCCTGGACTCGATCGGCCCTTACGAGGTGCTGCAGCGCGTTCCGTCCCTCGACGTCGTCTTCGTCGGCCACCGCCGCGGCGAGGTGCGCACCGACAACGGGATGCTGGGCCTGATCTGCGACGCCTCCTTCGACGAGGTCACCGAACCGGACGTGCTGCTGGTTCCCGGCGGCGTCGGAACCCGCGCGCTCATCGAGGACCAGGCCATGCTCGACTGGGTTCGCGAGGTGCACCGCGGTACACGGTTCACCACCTCGGTGTGCACGGGAAGCCTCGTGCTCGGCGCGGCGGGTCTGCTGCACGGACTCACGGCGACCACGCACTGGGCAGCGCAGGGCATGCTCGGCGCGTTCGGCGCGCAGTACTCACCTCAGCGGGTCGTCGAGCACCTCCCGGAGCGGATCATCACCGCGGCGGGGGTGTCGGCCGGCATCGACATGGGGCTGCGGCTGGTCGAACTGCTCGTCGACCGGCAGGCGGCCGAGGCCAGCCAGCTGATGATCGAGTACGACCCGCAGCCGCCGTTCGACTCCGGCGACGTGGCCAGGGCCTCCGAGCAGACCAGGCTGCTGGCCGCGGAGTACTTCACCCAGCGGAACTAGCCGGCGGCACTGATTTCGCTGATCAGCTTGCCCTGCGGTAGCCTGAGCCGGTTGCCGACGCAGGCGACCCTCCTGCCACGGAATGACCGTGGCCGCTGACGACCATAGGAGGTGAGGTTCCCATGCGTCCCTACGAAATCATGGTCATTCTCGACCCGACCCTCGACGAGCGCACCGTAGCGCCCTCGCTGGACACGTTCCTCAACGTCGTGCGCACCGACGGCGGATCCGTCGACAAGGTCGACATCTGGGGCCGCCGGCGGCTGGCCTACGAGATCGCCAAGCACGCCGAAGGCATCTACGCCGTCCTCGACGTCAAGGCCGCCCCGGCCACGGTCACCGAGCTCGACCGCCAGCTCAACCTCAATGAGTCGGTGCTTCGTACCAAAGTGATGCGGACAGACAAGCACTGAGCCGACTGCTCGGCACACTGCTCGCACCGAATTCCAGGAGGACCTTATGGCCGGTGACACGATCATCACCGTCGTCGGAAACCTGACCGCCGACCCCGAACTGCGCTTCACCCCCTCGGGGGCGGCGGTCGCCAACTTCACCGTCGCGTCCACCCCGCGCATCTATGACCGCCAGAGCGGGGAGTGGAAGGACGGCGAGGCGCTGTTCCTGCGCTGCAACATCTGGCGCGAGGCCGCCGAGAACGTGGCCGAAAGCCTGACCCGGGGTGCCCGGGTGATCGTCACCGGCCGGCTCAAGCAGCGGTCCTTCGAGACCCGCGAGGGTGAGAAGCGCACCGTGGTCGAGGTCGAGGTCGACGAGATCGGGCCGTCCCTGCGCTACGCCACAGCCAAGGTGAACAAGGCCAGCCGCGGCGGGGGCGGCGGCGGGTTCGGCGGCGGCGCCTCCAGGGGCGGCGGCTCGCAGCCGGCGGCCTCCGACACCCAGGAGGATCCGTGGGGCAGCGCCCCGGCCTCGGGCTCGTTCAGCGGCTCCGACGACGAACCTCCCTTCTGACCCCGTTACTGACCTGCGAAAGAGACTGACAGATGGCAAAAACCACCAAGCGGCGCCCACTGCCGGAGAAACCGGTCAAGACCCGCAAGTGCGTGTTCTGCTCCAAGAAGGCGCAGACGATCGACTACAAGGACACCGCACTGCTGCGCACCTACATCAGCGAGCGCGGCAAGATCCGCGCGCGCCGGGTGACCGGCAACTGCGTGCAACACCAGCGCGACATCGCAATCGCGGTGAAGAACGCCCGTGAGGTGGCTCTGCTGCCCTTCACCTCGGCGACGCGCTAGAGCGAACGGAGCGACGATGAAACTGATCCTCACCGCTGAGGTCGACCACCTGGGCTCGCCCGGCGACACCGTGGAGGTCAAGGACGGCTACGGCCGCAACTACCTGCTGCCGCGGGGCCTGGCCATCGTGGCCACCCGGGGTGCCCAGAAGCAGGCTGATGAGATCCGCCGGGCGCGGGAATCCAAGGCCGTGCACGACCGTGAGCACGCCGACGAGATCAAGGCCGCCCTGCTGGCCGTCACCCCGGTCGCGCTGGCGGTCAAGGTCGCGGCCGACTCGAGCAAGCTGTTCGGTTCGGTGACGGCCAATGACGTGGCCGTGGCCATCAAGAAGGCCGGTGGCCCCAGCATCGACAAGCGGATCGTGCGCATGCCGCGGGCCCACATCAAGGAGATCGGGACCCATACGGTGAGCGTTCACCTGCATCCCGAGGTCGAGGCGGAGATCACCGTCGAGGTCGTCGCCCAGGTCTAGCGCTGGCGAACGTCCGCGCGGCGGGGGGCCGCAGCGAACGTAACCCGGCGTTTACCGGGCCATCGTTCCGGCGAAACGCAACACGCCCGAAACGGCAACCTGGGCCGACACGCCGGACCACTTGTCATCCACAGTCCGCTGCCGGCTCTACTCTGCGTTTACGTCGGGTGATGCGGCGCAACTTCACAGTGATCCACAGGTGTTCCCCAAGGCACCAACACCGTTGCCGATAGCTATCCACAGACCACCAACAGGTTCATGAACAACCTCGGTTTGTCCGGCCTCCAGCAACGTCTAACGTTCCAGTCGGCGCCCTGACGTGAGCGGGGGGCGACCGGTGGACGACGGGGTTGTCGGAGCCCTGTCTTACCGTGGCGGGCAGCTGGTCGAACCTACGTTCGATCCGATGCGGAAGGAGGCGGGCGGGCCAGATGGCGGTCGTCGATGACCTCGGTCAGCCGGGATCGGCGTCTCCCGTTTCGGCCGAGGACTTCACCCGCCAGCCCCCGCAGGATCTCGTCGCCGAGCAGTCCGTGCTGGGCGGGATGCTGCTGAGCAAGGACGCGATCGCCGACGTCCTGGAGCGCTTGCGCCCGGGTGACTTCTACCGGCCCGCCCACCAGAACGTCTATGACGCGATCCTCGACCTCTACGGCCGCGGCGAGCCGGCCGACGCGGTCACCGTCGCCGCCGAACTGGACCGCCGCGGCCTGCTGCGCCGCGTCGGCGGCGCCCCGTATCTGCACACCCTGATCTCCACGGTGCCCACCGCCGCCAATGCCGGCTATTACGCGGGCATCGTCGCGGAGAAGGCGCTGCTGCGCCGGCTGGTGGAGGCCGGCACGCGGGTGGTGCAGTACGGCTACGCCGGGGCGGAGGGCGCTGACGTCGACGAGGTCGTCGACCGCGCCCAGTCGGAGATCTACGACGTCACCGAGCGGCGCACCTCCGAGGACTTCGAGTCGTTGGAGTCTCTGCTGCAGCCGACGATGGACGAGATCGACGCGATCGCCTCCCAGGGCGGAATGGCACGCGGCGTGCCGACCGGGTTCACCGAACTGGATGAGGTGACCAACGGCCTGCACCCGGGGCAGATGATCGTGATCGCGGCGCGACCGGGTATGGGGAAAGCGTTGAAGACCGACACCCCGCTGCCGACGCCGACCGGTTGGACGACGATGGGCGAGGTCCGCGTCGGTGACCATCTGATCGGCGCCGACGGGAAGCCGACTCGGGTGGTGGCCGCGACCGAGGTCATGGATGGCCGCCCCTGCTACGAGGTCGAGTTCTCCGATGGGTCGGTGATCGTGGCGGACGCCGAGCACCAGTGGCTCACGGACACTCGGTCATCCCGGAAGTCGGCCCAGGCGGCCGCCGTCGGGTACAACTGGTACAGCAATCAGCACACCTCCGCGGCGATTCGTACCACTCAGGAGATCGCCGAAACATTGCGTTGCAAGACGGCGGACCGCCGTCTTAACCACTCGGTGGCCAATGCCAAGCCCTTGCAGGCACTGGACGCCGACCTTCTTGTTCCGCCCTACACGTTGGGCGCATGGTTGGGCGACGGAACGAGTGCCGGCGCGCGGATCACATCAGCCGATCCCGAGGTCATCGTCAACGTCGAGGCCGAAGGCCTCGAGGCGCGCAAATCCGGCTCGGCGAAGTATCGCTACTATCTGCGTTTGCCCGCAGCACAAGCTGTCGAAGCGCGCGCATGTGTCGTGTGCGGCAAGTCCTTCATCCCGCAGACGAGTCAGGTTCGAACCTGTGGCCGTTCGTGTGGTGGACGGGCGAGGTTTGTCTCGACACCCGTCCCGATCCCGACGTGTTCACGTTGCGGGGGACCGTCATGCGGTCTCCGGCTCTGCCAGTCGTGCCGAAAAACTGTCGGGACATTGCAGGGACGGCTGCGCTCAATCGGCGTCCTCAATGCGAAGCACATCCCAGCCGAGTATCTCCGGGCTTCTGAAATGCAGCGGCGTGCCTTGCTCGCTGGCTTACTGGACACCGATGGCACGGTCACCAACCGGGGAACCGTTCAGTTCAGCGTCACCGACCAGCGACTGGCGGATGATGTCTTTGAACTGATCGTCAGTCTCGGATACCGGTGTCAGCGCGCATCGAAGCGCGTTCGGGGACGTTCCGAGGCGAGTTCGACGGCGTACATCCTGAACTTCTCGACCGAGGACGATGTATTCCGGCTGCACCGGAAGTTGTTGGCTCACAAGGAACGGCGCACCGCCGTTGGTACTGCTCATTGTGGCTCCCGGTTCATCACCGATGTCCGGCCGATTCCAAGCGTTCCAGTCCGTTGTGTCGAGGTGGACAACGAGGACCATCTGTACCTCGCCGGCCACGCCATGATCCCGACTCATAACTCTACGCTCGGTCTCGACTTCCTCCGTTCCTGCTCGATCAAAAACCGGCTCGCCAGCGTCGTGTTCTCACTCGAGATGAGCAAGAGCGAAATCGTCATGAGGCTGTTGTCGGCCGAGGCGAAGATCAAACTCTCCGACATGCGTTCGGGCCGCATGACCGATGACGACTGGACACGGCTTGCGCGGCGGATGAGTGAGATCAGCGAGGCGCCGCTTTTTATCGACGACTCGCCCAACCTGACCATGATGGAGATCCGCGCCAAGGCGCGCCGGCTCAAGCAGAAGTCAGACCTACGACTAATCGTCATCGACTACTTGCAGCTGATGACTTCCGGTAAGAAAGTCGAATCGCGTCAGCAGGAAGTGTCCGAATTCTCCCGCCAGATAAAGCTTTTGGCCAAGGAACTAGATGTACCAGTTGTCGCGATGAGTCAGCTGAATCGTGGTCCGGAACAGCGCACGGACAAGAAGCCGATGCTCGCCGACCTTCGTGAATCAGGCGCCATCGAGCAGGACGCTGACATGGTGATACTCCTGCATCGTCCCGATGCGTTCGAGCGCGACGATCCGCGCGGCGGTGAGGCCGACCTGATTCTGGCCAAGCACCGCAACGGGCCGACCAAGACGGTGACGGTGGCGCATCAGTTGCATCTGTCGCGGTTCACGAACATGGCTCGGCAGTAGTTCTACCTCTAGGTTCCCGATTTTGACTTCATAATCCCAGTTTTGGGAAGAGATTAGCCGTTCAGTGTGTCCGATGCGATGGAGCTCCAGGACCCCGAAATGGGATCCAAGCTTGGGTCGAGTCACCTCCTTCAGTGCATGGGCGGCGAAGGTTGCGCGGGGACCCGCGCTGCGGAATCATCGGTTACTTCACGTGCGCAGGAATGTTCCTTGAACTCCGATGGAGGTTTTCTTCGTGGCCGCATTCACTCAGCGGGAAGTGGACTATCTGAGAAGCCAGCCGCTGATGCGGTTCGCTTCCGCCTCACCGACCGGTCGGCCTGACGTCGCCGCCGTGGTCTTCGAGGTGGACGGCGATGACATCGTCACGGCCGGTTTCGACATCGCCAAGACGGTCCGCTACCGAAACGTTCAGGCCAACCCGCGCGCCGCGGTGGTGGTCGACGACCTCGCGGCAGTGGAGCCGTGGACGCCGCGCGGCATCAAGGTGCGGGGTCGTGTCCGGATCGAAGGCGACGACTCCGGTCAGCGGTTCCGCATCACCCCGGAAGTCATCTGGAGTTGGGGTATCAACGATCCGGGTCCGGGCGTCCCCACGATGGAACGAAGGGACATCCCTTCGTGAGCAGCGACGGCGAGTTCGATTTCGAGGTCATGAAGGCGCAAGGCGAAGCTGCCGGCGTCCCCGAGCTCTACCTGCTGATCATGACCCCGCTGCCGGTGACCGGCTCGGCGCCGGCGGTGCCGGCCGCACTGGAAGTCCACTACGCCTACATGCACCGCCTCGTCGCGGACGGCAAGGTGCTGGCGATCGGGCCGTGCATGGGTGAACCGTCGATCGCCGGACATGCCCCGGTACCGCCCGGCTTCGGGATCCTCAGTGTCGGTTCGCGCGAGGAAGCCGAGCAGATCGCCCGCGACGAACCGTTCCACGCAATGGGGTGGCGGCACAACACGGTGATGGCATGGACGCCGAAGTTCGGCTCCCTGATCGAGGTGCTGCGCGACGCCGCCAGACCCGAGGAGTGACCGCCACCAGGCATGACAAGCGATGAATCCGATGAAGATGTGGAAATCGCCGCTACCGTCGGAAATCACGCGCACGGTGAGCTTCGAAAGGCGGTGAGGCGGCGATGACCGTCCCGGGCGATGACCGCTACAGCGACTTCCCCGACGGCTTCTTCACCCGCCTCGACGAGGACGACGACGGTCGCTTCTACGTCCAACCGCGGCTGGTGCAGCACATCGACTCCGGTGCCATCGCCGCCGTGCGCGACCTCTACGACGAACTCGGTCTGTACGGCGAGGTGCTCGACCTGTGCAGCTCCTGGGTATCGCACCTGGCCCGGACCCCGCAGCGGCTGGTCGCACTCGGCATGAACGCCGACGAACTCGACCGCAACCCGCAGGCGCAGGAACGGGTTGTCCACGACCTCAACCGCGAGCCCATACTGCCGTTCCCCGACGCCTGCTTCGACGGGGCGATGTGCACGGTGTCGGTCGACTACCTCGTCCGGCCCTTCGAGGTGTTCGACGAGGTGTCCCGGGTGCTGCGGCCCGGCGCGCCGTTCGTGTGCACGTTCTCCAACCGGTGCTTCCCGACCAAGGCGATCCGGGGTTGGCTGGCCACCGACGACGAGCTCCACACGCGGCTCGTGGCCGAGTACTTCCGCCGCTCGGACGGCTGGGATCAGCCCCGCATCGACCAGCGTCCGACACCCGGCGACCCGCTCTACGCCGTGTGGGCACACCGCCTCAAACAGTGACGATCGCCGCTGTCAACAACGGCCTGGATCGGAGATCATCTCGCGGCCCCGCATCGGCATGCCGTCGATCACGGCGTAGATCGCCTGAAGGTCTGGGACACCGCTGACGCGCAGTTTCTCGCCGCCGTCCTTGCCGATCAACACCACGCTGAAGCTGTTTGCGGCAATCCCATATCCGGTTGTCAACCTTTGCACCTGATCTTCACCGACTGCCTGGCCGTCGAGGGTGCTGGCGCCTTCGGTGACGATCACGCCGAGCACCATGTCGCGATCGGCGAAGTCACACGGACTGGCCTCTATCCGGCGCAGCGTTTCAACGAGCCGGGGATCGCTGTCCGTGGGTGCGAACACCAGCAGCGGACGGCGCGCCCAGAGGTAGTCGCCGAGTTCAGCGGCCATGGCCGGAGCTGCCCCGAGCACGGCGCCGGCCGTCAACGCGATGACCGTGAGTGCGGTTCGGACGAAGTACCGGGAGACGTGGCGGGAAACGTGCCGGGAAAGGTATCGCCGGACCATAGTGCCTTCCGACTCTACTGGCTCGGCGCCGCTCCCTCGGCCGTTGTTTCCCCGGCCGCCCACGTCTTGGCGGCCTCGAGATCATCGAGACCGAACAGGGCGATCTCGCCGGGAATCAACCAGGCCAGCGCATGAATCGTGTGGACGATCCACGCCTTGTCGGTGACCACGGCGGTCCGCGTGAGTGATCGCAGATGCCGGATGTTGCTGACGCCCTGCTTGATGTCGGCCAGCAGCCCGCCGGGGCCGAAGCCCTCGTAATCGGAATCGATGACCTCGACGAAGCGGATGTCGTCTGAGTTCAGCATCCGATCCAGGGTGGTTTTGAACTGTTCGAAATCTGCCGCAGTGACCCGGCCCGACACTCGGATACCGCTCACACCGGCGGGCATGTCCGGCAACTCTTCGATCATGGCAACCTCCGACACCGACGCTAGGTCCCGCAGGCCGCCTCAGGCAGGGCCGATGGTCCCTAATGCAGCGGTCCACCGACCGGGGCCAGCGCCGTCGTTTCCCGGACGACCAGCCAGCACGAACAGCCACGATGGGCACACCGTATGCAGCGCACGCTCGCCAGGAGGATACGCACAATTACCTAGTCCGGCTCCGCGATGGGCACCTAAGTCACAAACACTTCAGGCTTGGCGTTACGCAGGTTTAGCCTCTCTGAATGCCACAAAAACTCAGTGACGAACAAATCGAGGCTTATCTCGACAGCCGCCCGTGCTGGGTGATTCTGAGCACCATCGACAAGGACGGTTTTCCGCACTCGGTCCCCCTGGGATACTTCCGCTTGGGCCGCGACATCATCATGGGTGTGCGTGACGGCACACGCAAAGTCGCCAACGTCGAAAGAAATCCGAACGTGAGCGTCCTGCTCGAAGACGGCTCGAGCATGGCAGACATCCGGGGTGTGATGTTGCAGGGCCATGCCCGCATCGTCCGTGAGCGAAGCGAGGCACTCGAGCTCGCCAGGGAAGGTGCCCGCGCGCGGGGTGTGCCGGAGGCCGAATGGCCCACCGAACCTCGACCGGGAGCCGCCTACATCCGCATGACACCCGTGCGAACTGTGTCGTGGGACTACGCAACCCCAACGGCGGGCCAGGATTAGAACCACCGGCTCCCGGCACAGACGTTCTTGCTCAGCCGTCCCTGGCCGGCCTGTCTGTGTCTGACGTGGCATCACTACCACGAAAACGGGCACTCGCTTTCAAATCGACGTCGTCGCAGCCCGGATGCTCCGACGATTCCTCCGTCAGAGCGGGCGGCGGCAGCCGGTAAGAGACGGGCGTGGCTGAGAGAACGACCGGGTTGGCGACCTGCGGTGTGGGGGTGCCCGGCACCTCAACCACGGGTTCCAATCCGAGACGATCGGCGAACTCGAACGCCTCGGCCAGGTCGTTGATCGGGCCGACCGGCACACCCGCCGCGGTCAGCACCTCATGCCAGTGGTCGGCACCGCGGGTCACCAGGACCTGGCCGAGGATGGCGCACAGCGCGTCACGGTTAGCCACCCGGTCGGAATTGGTGGTGAAGCGGTTGTCGCTGAGGATCTCCGGGATACCTAACCGGTCGGCGATGGCGGCGAACTGTTTGTCGTTGCCGACGGCCAGGACGATCGGTCGGTCCGCGGTGTCGAACGTCTCATAGGGCGCGATGCTGGGATGCCGGTTACCCATGATCCCGGGCACCGCGCCGGCTCCCAGATACCCCGAGGCCTGGTTGACCATCGAGGACAGCAGCGAGGACAACAGGTTGGTGTCGACCCGCTGACCCTCACCGGTCCGGTCGCGGTGGTGCAGTGCGGCAAGGATGCCGGACAGCGCGTGCAGACCGGTCAGCACGTCCACCAGCGCCACGCCCACCTTCGTGGGTGCGCCGGGCGTCGGCCCGGTCACGCTCATCAGACCGCCGACCGCTTGGACCAGCAGGTCGTAACCCGGCAGCGCCGCACCCCCGTCGCGCCCAAAACCGGTTATCGCGCAGTAGATCAGGTCAGGCCGGATTCGCCGCAGGTCCGCATAACCCAGGCCGAGCCGTTCCATGGTGCCGGGCCGGAAGTTCTCCACCACGATGTCGGCTGCCGCGACGAGATCGCGGGCCCGTGCGACACCGTCCGGCGTGGCGAGGTCCACCGCCACCGAACGTTTGTTGCGGTTGACGGCGTTGAAGTAGGTCGCCACGCCCTCGCTGTCGTAGGGCGGGCCCCAGGCCCGGGTGTCGTCACCGACGCCGGGCCGTTCAATCTTGATCACCTCGGCGCCGTAGTCACCCAGGAGCATCGTGGCGTACGGGCCGGCCAGCACTCGACTGAAGTCGACGACGACGATTC
>VEQY01000081.1 GCA_018882965.1 Mycobacterium sp.
CGGCCGGTCCCGTGGCGGCGGGGCGGCGGGGGTCACTGCCGCTAGGCTTCTCACAGCGTCCGAGCTCACCGGGGCGCGGGGCGGTAGCTCAGTTGGTTAGAGCCGCGGACTCATAATCCGTTGGTCGCGGGTTCAAGTCCCGCCCGCCCTACCGGGTTAGCCGTGGTAGGCGGCTTACCAGGTGCGCCGGGGTGAGCGACGTAAAGCTTCACCCCGGCGTCACCCCGGCGGCCACGCGGCTAACCCGGCGACGTGCGGCGGTCGAGCAGCCCACCAAGCTTCGCTCAATCGCTTCGGGCTTTCCATAGGTTCACCATCCGATAGGTGTTCCGTGTCGCCGGCCACTTCATCACTCATGTTGCACTCCAATTGTTTTGTTGGTTCACTTAATTAATTCCATTCGCGCCGTTCGGTTTACCGCCGGGGGACGGTCGCGTATCTCGTACGCCGGCCAGCGCTGCGGCCTGCACCTGGACGGGGTGAAGTCCGGCCGCAAAGCCAAGCGCTCCTACGTGGCCGATCAGGTCCGGATCATCGCCGCCGGTCTCGGCCTGGACGAGCAGTCCACCGCCGCGATGACCGCCGGTGCGCGGTTGCTGCCCTACGCCGAAGGCGAGATCATCCAGCGGGTGAACACCGTGCCCGAGGAGGTGGGGTTCATCACCGAAGGCGAGGCCGGGATGTTCGCCAGGGCCGAGGAGGGCCGCAACCTGCCGATCGGCGAGCTCGGTGTCGGGGACTATTTGGGGGGCACGGCGCTGACCCGCCAGCGGATGCAGGTCGGCGTGGTGGCGCTCACCGACACTACGGTTATCGGGGTGCCGCGGCGGGCCATAGAGGAGGTGGTCCGGCGCGACCACCGGCTGGCCCGGCAGATCGGTGACTCGGTGGAGTTGCGGCGCAAAGCCGCCAGCGAGGCGCTCGAGGAGGCGGCGCTGGGTCTGCGCTAGGCGATCGCGGGAACTCCGCCGCCGCGACCGACCTCCGTTTGCGGCCACTCGCTTGTCCGGTTGTCAACCTGTTGACCTGCGAGCGAAGGCCCACTACCGTCCGAGCAATCACTTCGTCGGAGGCCGGGTAATGGGGATCGTTCACTGGAGCGCGGGGATCGGATCGGCGACGGTCGCACTGGGATTGTCGTTGGCGGGGCCGCAGGTGGCATCCGCGGGCGCGGACACCGCCGACGCGGCCGTCAGTGCGGCCGCAGCGCGTCCGTCGGCCGCGGCGGCACGCGGTACCCGTCCCACCGGTAGCGTCCACTCCGCGCGGAAGGCCGCACGCTCCGCGCCCCGCGCCAGCGCGGTCCCGAGCGCCCGCAGATCACTTCCCGCCGCGCCACGGCCCAGCCTGCAGTCGGTTCAGGCCAACCTCGGCAGATCGTTCAACGACCTGCGCGACCTGACCCAGAGGGTGCTGCCCTCCCCGGTGGCCGACATCGTCAACGGCGGGCTCTTCCTGGCGCGCCCGGTCCTGCCGCCCACCGGAGCCGATGTCGGCCTCTTCGGCGGTGCCGCGTGCGTGAGCAGCGGGGACTGCTCGGGCAAGGACCTCACCGGAGTCCAACTCGACGGCCAGGTCCTGTCCGGCATCAATCTGGAGGGGGCAACACTGAAGTTCGCCAACCTTCGCGACACCTACGTGGGCCCGCCTCAACTGGCCTGGACGGCCGCCGCCAGCGCGTCCACCTCGTGCGATCCCAACTGCGAGGGCGCGGACCTGGAGTACGCCACCCTCAAGCGGGCAGACCTGGAGGGGGCCGATCTGCAGGGGGCGGACCTCAGTTACGCGAACATGACCAGCGCGGACCTGACCAACGCCAACCTGACCGACGCGGACCTGTACGGCGTGACAATGACCAGCGCGACCATCACCAACGCGAACTTCACCGACGCCAATATGACCTACACGTACATGACCCAAGTGACCGGAACCGGCGCGATATTCGTCGACGTCGCCGGGTGGGTGAGCCTGGGCAGTGCGAACCTCACCGGCGCCAACATGAGCGGAATGAAAGTGTCCGGTTCCGTGATGGGCGCTGCGAACCTCTCCAATGCGAATATGACCGACATGGACCTGTCCTACGCGAACCTGTCCGGTGCGAACCTGTCCGGCGCGAACCTGTCCGGAACGAACCTGTACTGGGCGAGCCTGATCGGAGCGAACCTGACTGGGGTCACGTGGTCGAACAACACCTGCCCCGACGGATCGGTCTCGAGCACCGGGTGCACCGACGCCCTGCCCTCCTCCTGAGCCCTTCCACTGGATCCGGATCGCACACCTGGGCCTGGTCCTAGTCGGGACCCGGATCGGTGGCCTGGCGCATCGCCTCGGCCAGCGCGGCGGTGCGGCGGTCGGTGATCACGTCCTCGATGAGCATCTCCCGCCCGTCCGGACCGGCCAGCGGCACCCGCCAGTTCGGGTACTCGTCGGTGGTGCCGGGCTGGTCCTGGGTGCGGCGCCGCGGAACCATTCACTACTCCAAGACCGGTGCTCACGTCGTTCCCACCACGCCAAAAAAGGGGAAGTCGCGATGACTTATTTCCATCCCGAGGAGGAATCCCAGTTCGGAGTCCTCGAGGAATACGACGACAAACACCCTGGCACCCTTTATCTGGTCGAGTTCCCCGACGGCGAGAGTTACGTCTGCCGCTACTTCGCGTCATACGAAAGCGAGAACAGCGGCGAATTAGACATTGAGATGGACGACCCGCGCTACGACGAGTTCTATCAAGTCGCGATGAACATAGTCGAGACGATCCGAACCGGGGCGCGTCGATACCATGAAGGCTTCACGCTCGACTACCGCGACTGGCCGGCGCTGATCAAGGACCTCGATCGCGGCACCACTGTCTATCCGAACGAATAGGTGGGCCAGCAAACCCCGAAAACTGGGGTTCGGCCGGTCATAGTTTATTCATCGAATATGACCGGGAAACGACCGGAATCAGCAAGCGCCATTGGGTTCCGATTGTGCCGAAAAACATTGTGGCACTGGAGGTAACGGGAACCTGCGGTCGTTCCCAAGAACTGCCGTCCGCCAATCCGTTGGTCGCGGGTTCAAGTCCCGCCCGCCCCACGTCAGAGGCTATTTTTCCCGAGTGAACACCCACCCGTCGAGGTCAGCGACGGCACGCCCGCTACCCCCGCCGCCTGTGGTCTTGTGCCGCCAGTTCATCCGATGTGAGCCGCAGAGCGCGGCGGGTGATCCGGTTGTCTCGCCAGGCGCTTGAGCCCAGGAGGTGCACGCGGTCCCGGTAGTCGGCAAAGGCATCGACCCGGGCGGCAAGCAGGCCGATCGCCTCAGCGCGCAGCAGCCGGTCGGATTCGAGGGTCTTCCGGACGTCGGGTCTGTCGCGGAGCCGGCTTTGCGCGAGTCGTTCGGTTTCCTCGCGGTCTTCGGTGATCTCCCGGGCGCTTGTCGCGATCTCGTCAAGCTCATCCCACAGGTCAATGGCGACGAGTTCGACCTGCGCCGACTCTGCAACGATCTGCCGTTGGACCTCTGAGGCGATTTTCGCAGCGCAGTAGGCGAGTGTTCCCTCGTCGCAGTTGATCATCGCATTGAGCGCTGAGCGGTATTCCGGGTCGAGGGAATCACTGCGGAGCCGGGCATCGGCTTGGACGCACCGAGCTTTCAGGGCAGTGAATTCTCTGATTGCGGGTGCCGTCGATGTGGACACCAGCATGACGGCGACCACTGCTCCGGTCAGCGCCACCGCCGCAAGACCAGACAGAACCGGCTGACTGGCGGCCAGCCCGATCACCCCGAGAACGACCGCCGCCGCACACACCCAGCCACCGAAAGCCTCCACCTTCTGCTTCTTGCCTAACTCCTCAGGGACCGGGAGTTCGGCTGGGTGCGGAAGCCGCTGCTCACCGAGGTACCGGGCGGCGACGAAGGCAAGAAACAGCGTGTCCTCGGCGATCTTGGGGGATACGCCCGTCAGCCGTTCCCATCGAGACGGCATGTTCGACCGCTCGAAGACGTCCTTCGGTGAGATCGGACGTCGCTCTCCACCGGAATCGCGCTTGGACATCATCAGCCTCCCCGGGGGCAGACACTAGCGACACGGTCGGACAATTCGACGGCGGCGATCCGGGCAAAGCGCACGGAGTCCGCTCTGGCGGGGCCATTCGGTCTGCAGGGCGACGATAGGCTTGCGAGAGTCGCCCACTGATCAGGAGATTCGTGTGACTGAGCGTGCCGCGAGTCCGGCGCTCGATGCAGACGTGGTCATCGCGGGTGCGGGGCTCTCCGGTCTCTCGCTCGCGGTGGCCCTGCTCGCCGCGGGCCTGCCGGACGGCGGCCGCATCGTGCTCGTCGATCCACGCGAGACGTTGAGCGGCGCGGACCGTACCTGGTGTTTCTTCGATCTGGTGCCGCACGCCTTCGAGTCTGCGATCACCCATCGCTGGAGTCGGTGGCGTGTCCGCAACGGCGTCCACGAGGTGACCAGGTCCGCGCCGGGAATCGCCTATTGCCGAATCCCCGGCGAGCGCTTCTATGAAGTCGCGCTCGAGCGTCTCGCCGCCGCGGGCGGGCGCGTCGAGATCATGCACGGAGTGACGGTCGAGAACCTCACAAGTCGCGGTACCCACGTCGACGTTCACACCGGCGCGGGAGTGCTGCGTGCGCGTCTTGCAATGGATTCGCGGCCGCCGCCACTGGCGCACGCGGCCGACGAGGGGAAAGACGTCCACCTGTTGCAGCACTTCCGCGGTCGGATCGTCCGCAGTAAGGATCCAGTCTTCGACGTCGACGTCGCGACCCTGATGGACTTCGACGTCTCGCAGGCAGACGGCATCCACTTCATCTACGTGCTGCCGCTCGACGCCCGTACGGCGCTCGTCGAGAGCACCTTTTTCACCGGCCGGCTACTGCCGGACGATGTGTACGAGACGGCCATCGAGAGCTGGCTGGCGCGGTGGCATCCGGGCGTGGTGTTTGAGACGATCTCCCACGAGCGCGGGGTGATCCCGATGACGACTAAGCCTTTCGACGCGTGGCCGAGTCCACGCGTGGTCCGAATCGGCACCGCGGGTGGACATGTGAAGCCGTCGAGCGGGTATGCGTTTCTGGCCGTGCAGCGCTTCGTCTGCGAGTTCGCGCCGCGTGTGGTGGCCGCACTGCATGGCGGTGGACTCGCCGAGCCGCCCGCCGTGCGGAGCGCGCGAACCACCGCGCTCGACACCATCTTCCTCTCGTATCTGCGTAGTTGTCCCGATCGTGCGCCGGACACGTTCTACCGACTGTTCGAGCGGGTTCCTCCCGGGGTGCTGGCCCGCTTCCTCTCCGACAGCGGAACTCTCGCAGACGATCTGGCGGTCATGCGTAAGAGCGACTCCCCGCGACTCGCGCTTGAGGCTATCCGCGCGACTCCTCTGGTCAGGCGTCGAAACCTCAAGACGGGCCGGGGCTGAGCGCACTCAGCCCGCGGCGCACCCGACCATGAAGAGGCCGGCCGGGATTTCCGCGTCCGAGGGGGCCGTGGTGGTGACGGGATTGGTCCCGCACACTTCCGCCTTCTCCTTGGGTATCCAGAACTGCCCTTGCTGTTCGAAGATGAAGGACGTCGGAGCGCCCATGTCGGGGTTGTCCGTGCTGGAGAGCACGCCGCTGGTCACCGCCCATCCGTCTGCGCAGTTGAGTTCGTCGATGGTGTAGAGGTTGTTCGAACCCAGGGCCTGCGCGGCCGCGGTCGCGGGCTCCGCCAGCGCCTCCTTGGTGCACTCGGTCATCCCGCCCACCATCGGCGAACTCGATGTCGGGGCGGCCGACGGCGTGGTCGTCGGCGGTGCGCTGGTGGTCGTGGGTGGGGTTGTTGTCGGTGGGGTGTTCGTGGGCTCGGCGGGCTTCTCACCGCCTGCTGAGCAGCCGGCTGTGGCGGCGAGCACGACAGATCCGAGGGTGGCGATGACTGAGAGGTTCATGGGTGGCGAGCGTACCGGGGATCGGCCGAATCTCAGGCGAGGCTGATTGCCGGAATTGTTCACCTACCGGTAACCAGTCATGGCTAGATTGCATTCGTGCAGATTCATCTGGATGGCTACACCGTCGTCGACGACGAGGACGACGACCCGATCCTGCTCGACCCCAGCGGCATCGCGGTCGACACCTGGCGGGAGAACTATCCCTACGAGGAGCGGATGACGCGCCCCGATTACGAGGAGCAGAAGCACATCCTGCAGGTCGAACTGCTCAAGCTGCAGAACTGGACCAAGGCCAACGGCCTACGGCACGTCATCGTGTTCGAGGGCCGCGACGCCGCCGGCAAGGGCGGCACCATCAAACGGTTCATGGAGCACCTCAACCCGCGCGGCGCCCGCGTCGTCGCCCTGGAGAAGCCGACCGAGAGGGAAGGCACCCAGTGGTACTTCCAGCGCTACGTCAACCACCTGCCCTCTGCGGGGGAGATCGTGCTCTTCGACCGGTCCTGGTACAACCGGGCCGGGGTGGAGCGGGTCATGGGCTACTGCACGCCCAAACAGCACGCCGAGTTCGTCCGGCAGGTGCCGATGTTCGAGCAGATGCTCGTCAACGACGGGATCAGTCTGATCAAGCTGTGGTTTTCGGTCTCGCCGTCCGAGCAGCGCACCCGCTTCACGATCCGCCACGTCGATCCGGTCCGGCAGTGGAAGCTCTCTCCGACCGATCTGGCGTCGCTGGACAAGTGGGACGACTACACCGCCGCCAAGGAGGACATGTTCACCTGGACGGATACCGAAGTGGCGCCGTGGACGGTGATCAAGAGCAACGACAAGAAGCGCGCCCGGGTGAACGCGATGCGCCACGTGCTGAACAAGTTCGACTATGACGGTAAGGATTTCGAAGCGGTCGGCGTGCCTGATCCGCTGATCGTCGGGCGCGCGCTGTCCCACTCAGACTGACGCGGCGGCGGCGTCGGACGCTGGCCGAAATTGTCGTACCCCGGTGCCATGCTGGGGTCATGTCCGCAACCGAGACCGTCACCGTGGTGAGACCGGCTGAGCGGCTGACCCAACTCCTCGAGGAGCTTTCGGAGTTGACCGGCCAGCGTAACGCGATCGATGGCCGGATCGTCGATCTCGTGGCCGAGATCGACCGCGACGGGTTGTGGGGTGGGACCGGGGCGCGGTCGGTGGCGGCGTTGGTGGCGTGGAAGACGGGCACCTCGCACACCACGGCGGCGACGATCGCGGCGGTGGCCCACCGGGTGGAGTCCTTCCCCCGCTGCGCCGAGGGTTTGCGGGAGGGGCGGTTGTCGTTGGATCAGGTCGGGGTGATCGCTGCGCGTGCCGGTCAGGGCTCTGATGAGCACTACGCCCAGCTCGCCTCGGTGGCCACGGTCAGCCAGTTGCGGACCGCGATCAGGCTTGAGCCGCGCCCTGATCCCGGTCCGCGTCCGGATCGGCAGCCGTCGATCGGCAAGACAGAAGACGAGGAGTTCGCGTTCTGGCGGATCGCCCTGCGGCACGCGGAGTCGGCGGTGTTCGAGGCGGCGCTGCAGTCCCATCGCGACGCGCTGATCACCGACTGGAAGCGCGACCGGGAGAACAGCCCCGGGTCCGGGGACGGCCATCCGCCGATGCCCTCGACGGTCGATGCGTTCGTGCGGTTGGTCGAGGCGGGGTGGGATTCCGAGGTGGCGCGGCGGCCGCACGGGCAGCGCACCACCGTGGTGGTGCACCTCGATGTGGAGCAGAGGATCGGGGCGCTGCACCTGGGGCCGCTGCTGAGCGACGCCGAGCGGCGGTATCTGACCTGCGACGCCACCTGTGAGGTGTGGTTCGAACGAGACGGGCAGGTGATCGGCTCCGGCCGGTCCACGCGCACGGTCAGCCGCCGGCTGCGCCGCGCGCTGGAACACCGCCACCGCACCTGTGCGGTGCCCGGCTGCGAGGCCACCCGCGGTCTGCACGCCCACCACATCCGGCACTGGGAGGACGGCGGCCCCACCGAGATGGACAACCTGGTGCTGCTGTGCCCCTATCACCACCGTTCGCACCATCGTGGGCTCATCACGATCACCGGGCCGGCGGGCCGCCTCGTCGTGACCGACAGCGACGACCGCGAACTGCACCCCGGATCGCTGGCCCGGCCTCCCAGCAACCCGCCTCCCGCAGTGCCGCCCTGCCCCGGGCCGACCGGAGAGCGGGCCGACTGGTGGTGGTACGACCCCTTCCAACCCCAGCCGCCACCGTCAACCAACTGAACGCCGGCGACCCTGTCCGCCGCCGCGCTGTCGGCCGCCGCCAGCACCACGTCAGCCGAGTAGCGCACGCCCAATAGGCTTACTTCGGCGGCATCCTGATCCCGCCGTCGACGCGGACGATTTCGGCGTTCATGTAGGAGTTGGTGATCAGCTCGATGACCATCGACGCGAGTTCCTCAGGCTTGCCGAGGCGGTGCGGGAACAGCACGGACTGGCCGAGCTTGGCCTTGAACGCCTCCGAGGCTTCACCCTCGCCGTAGATGGGGGTGTCGATCAGGCCCGGCGCCACGGTGTTGACCCGGATGCCCACCGCGGCCAGATCGCGGGCGACCGGCAGGGTGAGCCCGACGATGCCGCCCTTGGACGACGAGTAGGCCGCCTGCCCGATCTGCCCGTCGAACGCCGCGACGGACGTCATGTTCACGATGGCGCCGCGCTCGCCGGTGGAGGTGGGTTCCAGACGGCTCATCGCGGTCGCGGCCAGGCGGATGCAGTCGAAGGTGCCGACGAGGTTGATCTCGATGACCTTCCGGTAGGCGCCGAGGTCGTGCGCGGAGGCGAATTCGCCGTCCTTGCCGATGGTGCGCTGGGCCCAGCCGACGCCGGCCGAGTTGACCAGAGCGCGCAGCGGACCGAGATCCATCGCGGTGTTGACCGCGTCCACGATCTGCTCGGTCTTGGTGACGTCGACGCTGACGAAGGCACCACCGATCTCGTGGGCGAGTTCCTGGCCGCGGTCGGCTTGCAGGTCGGCGATCACGACTCGGGCACCGAGGTCGGCCAACTGGCGGGCGGTGGCCGCACCGATGCCCGACGCGCCTCCGGTGACGATTGCACTGGTTCCGTTGAGTTCCACGCTCGGTAGCTTACGGTCAGTGCCGCGCGGCCGTTTCCTCGATCCGCTCGACGATGTAGTCGAGCACGTCGCGGCCGGGCGCGAAGATACTCACCCCCAGCGTCCGGGTCGCGGTGTCCCAACTCAGCGCCAGCGCGTCATAGTCGCCGGTGGCAAGCAGTCCGTCCAGGCGGCTGATGGCGTCGTCGATGGCCCCGCGTCCCTCGGCCAGCCCGACGTACCCCCCGGACCGACCCGTGGGTACGCCCGTGGCCCGGGGTGGGGTGCGGCACTGGTAGGGCCGGATGGCGGCGTTGCCCCCGCCGGGGGAGCACCGGTGGTCGGTGCCCTGCCGGTGCTGGTGTTCGTAGAACTGGGTCTCGTTGTCGTTGAAGACGAACAGCGTGCGGGCGTACTCGGGCCGGTCGATCATCCAGGAGAAATCGCCGACCCGGCCGGGGCCGGTGTAGGAACTGCGGATGACCTGGATGGTCATGGCCCCCCTGTCAGCGGTCGCGATTCAGAATGTCACGAATTCCGCCCGGCTGACTCGGAAGCCGCGGCCGCAGTGTCCCGGAAACGGCCATCCCCGGCCCGGCTAGTAGGCCACCCCCGAGGTGCCGTCCCCCACCACGAGGGTATTGACGACCGAGTTGCTCGCGGTGTCGATCACCGTCACGGAGTTCACGCCGATCGGGGCCTGGCCGTGGTAGTACTCGCCGTTGTAATTGGCGGTGTAGACGAACCTGCCATCGGGGCTGACGGCCATCGCGCACGGGTTGGTGCCCACCGGGATCGTCGCGACGACGTCGTTGGTGGCCGCACTGATCACCGAGACGGTATTGGAGTCCGCGTTGGAAACGTAGACGTAGCGGCCGTCCGGGGTGATCGCTATCGCGTCAGGTGAGAGCCCGACGTCTATCAGATCGGTGACGGTGGCGGTGGCGGTGTCGATCACCGACACCGAACCCGGACCGGGGACGTAATCCGCGCTGGTGTTGAAGTTGGTGACGTAGAGGTAGCGGCCGTCGGGGGTCATCACCGCGTCATACGGCTGATTGCCGAGGCCGGTGATGGTGTTGGTGACCCGATTGGTAGCTGTCGACACCACCGCGACCCCGCCGGTGAAGTTCACCACGTACAGGGTGCTTCCATCGGGGCTCACGACCACACCGCACGGGCCGTTGAACCCCGGGATGGTTGAGGTCACCTGGTTGGTGGCGGTGCTGATCACCGACACCGTATTGGTCTGGTAATCCGAGCTGTACACCGTGTCACCGTCGGGGCTGACCGCCAGGAAGTACGGCGACGGGCCGACCGTGATTGTGGCGGTGACGGTTCCGCTGATGGTGGAAATCACCGAAACCGTCCCCGGGGCCTGCGGAGTCAGGAGCGCGCCGGCCTCATTGGGCACGTACACGAATCGGCGATCAGGGCTGGTCGCCAGGGGGCCCGGCCCGATGCCCACCACGATGTTCGCCAGCACGGTGCCCGTGTTGGGGTTGACCACCGACACATAGCTGCTGTCGGCGCTGGAGACGTACAGATAGCCCGGAACCCCGGCACTCCCGGTCGCTCCGCCGGCCCCCGCAGTTCCCAACCACCCGCCCCGGCCGCCGATTCCGCCGGCGCCGCCGGCACCACCCACAGCACCGGCGCCACCGTCGCCCCCGGTGCCGCCGGCCCCGCCGCTTCCGCCGCGTCCGAACACCGCCAGCGAGCCGGCCGATCCGCCGGCGCCGCCGGCGCCCCCGGGGGTGCCGGGACTGTCGCTGCCCCCGGGGATGCCCGCGCCGCCCGCGCCACCGGACCCGCCGGCTCCGGCGAACAGCCCACCCGTTCCGCCGGCACCGCCCTCGCCGCCGAGGCGGCCGGTGCCGCCACTGCCACCGTTTCCGAACCAGCCCGCCGCACCGCCGGCGCCGCCGGCGTATCCGCCGCCGCCGTTGCCGAAGATTCCGCCGTTGCCGCCGGTGCACGGGCCCGCGGTGCATGCGCTGCCTGCCACGTAACCGGTCCAGGTGTAGCCGTTGCCCGCGAGGAGACCGGCGTTCGGGTGATCGGCCGTGCCGTCGCCGAAGAAGATCCGGACGATCCCGCCCGGCTGTTGCGCCGCCGCCGGCACCGAACCGCCGGAGCCCGTACCGCCACCGGCACGGCCCCGCGATGGGGGCGCGGAGTTCGGGTGACTGCGATGGCGGACCCCCGAGGGGTCGCGGCCGGGCCGGGTCACACCACTGCGCGGTGCCCGCGGATGGCCGCTCGCGGGCGCGGGTGATGCCGAGCGCGAAGCCACCGCCTCGCTCGCTCCCGGCGAGGGTGTCGCGTCCGCGGAGGCCGCCGGCATCGCCGCGATGGCCGCGCCGATCCCGACCAGAACCGCGAGCGCTCCCCACCAGCCCGCATACCGGACGCAGCCCGACGCCGGCTCGGCTGCGGCGCAG
>VEQY01000002.1 GCA_018882965.1 Mycobacterium sp.
AAGCTCGACCGCGACATACCTCACGCCATCGCGCTCCTGCGGCACCTCGCGACGCATCTCGATGAGTATCTCCGTGGCGGAGACGATCGCGAACGCGTCCTGGAGATGCTGCTCGGACTTGCTGCGCGGCAGCTGCATGCGTGCTCTCCGTGGTGGGTTAGGCCCGCGGGCGCCGCGTCGCGATGGTCGGTGACGGTGTCAACGACTCGGTCGCGCTGGCAACCGCCGATATCGGCATGGCGATGGGCACCGGCACCGACGCCGCGATCGAGGCCGGCGACATCACCCTGGTTCGTGGCGATCTGCGCACCGTTCCCATCGCGCTGCGGCTGTCGGCCCGCACGTTGCGGATCATCAAGCAGAACCTGTTCTGGGCGTTCGGTTACAACGTCGCGGCCATTCCGCTGGCCGCGCTGGGGCTGCTGAACCCGATGATCGCCGGGGCGGCGATGGCGGCGTCCTCTGTGCTGGTGGTGACCAACAGCCTGCGGCTGCGCCGGTTCGGCTGACTGCGGCACACTGGACCCCGTGATCGTCCGCCCGGCAGCCCTGGCTGCCGCACTGCTGCTCGGCGGGTTCGGCTGCGCGCCGTCGTGGGCCGCCCCGGTCGACCCTCCCGGCGTGCTGACCCACGGCAACCTGGCCCGCACCTACCTGCTGCACCTTCCCCCCGGCCCGCCGGCCGGGCTGGTGATCAATCTGCACGGCGCCGGCCAGACCGGCGCCGACCAGGCGGCGGTCACCGGCTACAACGCGGTGGCAGACCGGTACGGGTTCGCGGTGGCCTACCCCGACGGGATCGACCTCAGTTGGGCCGACGGCCGGGGCGCCTCGGTCCCTGACCGCCAGGGCGTGGACGACGTCGGCTTCCTCGCCGCACTGATCGACCGGCTCGTGCGGGACTTCCGCGTCCCGGCAGGGCGGGTGTTCGTCACCGGCATGTCGGCCGGTGCGTTCATGGCCAACAGGCTGGCCTGTCAGCGCGCGGATCTGGTGGCGGCCGTCGTGCCGGTGGCCGGAACACTGGGCTCTGGGGTTCCCTGTACCCCCTCGCGGCCGGTGTCGGTGCTGCAGATTCACGGAACCGCCGACCCGGTCGTGCCCTACGCCGGTGGCCCGATGGTCGGTCGCGGAGGTCCCAGTGACGTCCTCGCGGCGCCGGCGCTGGCCGAGCAATGGCGCGCGATCGACCAGTGTCCGGGCCCGCTCATCGACGCCGGCGCCGTCGGCCCGACCGTCCGCATGGTCGCCACCGGCTGCGCCCAGGGCACCGAGGTGGTGTTCCTGCGCGTCGACGGCGGCGGGCACTTCTGGACTCCTGATGCCTCGTGGGCAAGCGGAGAGTTCTTCGCAGCGCGCGGCAGATGAGATCTGCGGCTGTACGTCAGGTCGGCGTCAGCGTGATCTGAAACACCTGGTTGGTAGCGGCGGTCAGCCTGAAGGTGTTCCCTCTGGTCTGCGGGACGGTCGAGTAGATGCCGCCGTACATGTATCCCAGCACCGTCGGGCCGCGCAGAGCGTCCAACACCACAACGCCGTTGCGATACGTCGGCAACGCCTGATTCGCGAAGAAGCCCGACCCTGCGCCGAAGAAGCCGGTACCACCCGGGGTGACAGCCGGGATGGACGACATGAGGTATTCCTGGAACGACCCGTCGGCCGCCCGGGCCAGTGAGTCCACGTAATCGACCCATGGCAGGGAGGTGTCGGGCGTGAATTGCCCGGCGGAATATTCGTACAGGCTGATCCCGCCGATCAAGACGGTGTACATCGACCGGGAGGACCGGTCGTACAGCGGGATGTCTGTCGTCGTGTACTGGTTGAAGAACTGCTGGTACGCCGCGTCGACGTCCGCGCGCCCGGTCGGCCCGATGATGATCGGTGCCTGATAGCCGGTGCCGTTATCGCCGGGGGTGAAAACGCCACCGAGGAAGGCGAGTTCGGCCTGGCCGGCGGTTCCGATGATGCTCACCAGATTGCCGTCCCGTCGCCGGAAGTTCACCGGATCGCGCAGCGCCTGGTAGCCGGCGATGGACAGGGTTCGGCCGGTGTCGATGATGCGGAAGCTGCGAATCTCGTCGGTGTAGACCTGACTGATGCTGGCCGTGGCACCGTTGTAGCCGCCCTGGAAGTTGTGCCCGAAGACCAGATAGGTCCGGCCGTTCAGTGCGGCCATCCCACCGCCGGTCACGGCCAGCCGGGAATCGGACATCTGGCGGATGTTGGCCAGCGCCGCCACGTCGGCGCCGGTGATGACCGCTTGGGCCAGGCCCGCGATGCTGAGGGCCGTCAACGTGTTGTAGGTCGTGAAGTTCCTGGTGAAGGCGGCCAGCGAAACGCCGCTCGCCTCCACCTCGGCCCCTTGGCTCGCGGTGACCGTGTCGATATCGATGGCAGTGATGGTCGTCCCCGACGGGAAGACCTCTTGCCCGGACGGATACGGGAGGACAGCGGATATGGTCTGGCCGATCGCCAGGTTCTCCAGGCCGCTGGTGACGGCGATGTTCGGACTCCGGATGCTGACGTTGCCGGTGAAGTTCACCGTGCCCGGCACCGAGTAACCACCGACCGTGTAGAGCGTGTCGCCCTTCTGGTAGTACTGCTGGTCGGTCGAACTCAGCGGGCTGTAGGTGGAGGACGGCACATCGGTCTGGCTCCAGGGCAGGGACCAGACCTGCCAGTCCACCGGGTTGATCACGTAGATGACGTTGTTCTGGAAGCTGGGCGGGAAGCTCTGTTCGCCGCTGGGGTCAAAGTTGTGCAAACCGTTGGTTCGACCGCCGAACACGACCCACAACCCGCTCGGATAGTCCCGGGAGGGAGTGGTCTGGGCGAAGACGCCACCCTGAATGCCCGGCAGTTCGGCGATCCCGGGTGCGCTGACCGGCGAGATGTTCAGCGTGTAGGGCAGATTGGCACTGGTGGCGATGACCGGGTCCGGCGAGGTGGCCGTCGGTGGGGGCGGTGGGGGAGTCAGCCCGCCGGGCGGCACCGTGGAGAAGGACGAGGGCAGGTTGTCCGTCGCGCCGTTGAGGTTCAGCGGCGACGGGACGGGGATGGTGACCGAGCCGACGTAGACCGTGCCGTCGCTGTCCCTGCCCGGTCTCACCGAACCGGTCAGCGCGCTGGCCCCCGGCAGCACGGTGATCTGGTCGATGTCACCGTTGAGTTCGCGCCAGACATTGACCCCGCTGCCCCCGTTGGCTGCCAGGACCACCTGATCGCCGCTGGAATCGGTGAAGCTGAGTCTTCTTCCCGCGCCGAACAGCCCGTAGAAGTTCCCGCCCGCGGTGTCGTCGTTATCGCCGTCGAAGGTGACGCCGTCGGTGCCGGTCAGCGGGTTCGAGTTGGGGTTGCCGTTGGTGATGGGCAACTCGCCGTTGATGAAGATGCGGTAGAAGAGTCCTGGCAGCAGTGCGTGAGCGAGCGTGAGGGTGACCTGTGAGGCCGTCGTCGAGATGTCCCGGTACTCGGCGGCGACGACCCTCAGCTCCGGTCCGCTCGATGTCACGATCTGCGGATTGCAGAAGTTGGGCGCGGTGACGCTGTAGTTGGCCAGGTCGGTCGCGGTGCCGGGGCGCAGCGGTCCGTCGAAGGTCAGCAAGAGCGACCTACCGCCGGGGACACCGGTGATGCTGGTGAGCACTGCGCCGTTGCCGTCCGCCGTCGAGGACACCGCGGGGGCCGCCGTCGCGGCAATCTTGGGCGCCAGGGAGCGGCGCACCATCAGCATCGCCCCAGAGAGAAGGTCACTGAAGGAGCTGGCGGGCAGTCCGGAAAGCCGGTCACCGATGCCGTCGGAGAGGGGGGCCGGCTGCGTCGAACCGGCGGCTGCGGACTCCAGGGTGTCGGCGGCCGGGTCGACGGGGTCGGGGGTGGTGGTTTCTGCTGTCAGGGGTGTGGCCCTCTCCTGGGGCCAGATCCGCCCGAGCGCAGCGGGGAGGGCGGGCTTGCGGGAGCGAGGCTGCGGGCGCTCCTCGGCGACAAGGGGGGACGGCCGCCGCGATGCTGCAGGCCCAAGCCGTCCGAGCGCGCGCGCCGTCGTTCGCTGCGGTGCGCTGCGGGGTTGGGTTGCATCACCCCTCACGGCACCGTCGGCGGTTTCCCGGGGGTCGGCCGACGATGTCGCGACCCCCGCATCACCGTCGCTGTCAGCGAACGCGACCACGGCCTGAGGTCCGGCCATGGACATGCCCACCGCCAGCGCCGCCACACCGACCCGGGCACCTCGACAAGACACCACTGCACCCTCCTACGCCCACCTGCCCCCGAGGATCCGGTCGTGCACGTTACTCCCGGGTTGGGCTGGCATGCGCGAGATCCGTCCATGTTCGCCGTTTGCCGTTGCGAGTCCGCTCCGCACACTTGGTCGGCTCACCCTGACGTAGTAAGACGTAGTAACTTGTGCGTCGCGCGCGACAGGAGAGCACGACAGCCGGCTTCCCCGACGGAGCGCCGGGGCCCGAGACGGGGTTGTTCAGGAAGAGAGAGGTCGGATGGACTACAACTGGCTCACCGGCAAGGCCGAAGCGCGGCCCGCAGGGGATAAGGGTTGGGGATCTTTCGCGATGGAACCCATAGCAGCCGGAGAGACCGTCGCCGCGTTCGGAGGCTGGGTTGTTCCGCGGGCGGTCCTGTCCACCATGAGCCATGACCGGCAGGGCCGGTCCATCCAGATCGATGATGACCTGTATCTGGTCTCCTCCGATACCCCTGAGCCTGGGGATATGCTCAACCACTCCTGCGAGCCGAACTGCGGATTGACCGGCTCGGTGCTGGTTGTGGCCATGCGCGAGATCGAACCCGGTGAGGAGCTCTGCTTCGACTACGCGATGTGCGACGCATCGGACTATGACGAGTTCGCCTGCTTATGCGGTCAACCGACCTGCCGTGGCGTAGTGACCGGGGCGGACTGGCGTGACCCCGTGATCCAGGCGAAGTACCTCGGATTCTTCTCGCCCTACCTGGTCCAGCGCATCGCAGCGCTACCGACGGTGTAACCCACAGCGCACCGATGGATTATCGGTAGGCCGGTGGCGCTGCTCCTGTGGTGCGCGATACTGGGATTGAATTAGCTCAATCTGCGTTTCCGGGTAGCTGCCCCACCAGTGCAAAAAAGTGCTTCTAGGTCGAATAATCCGACTCTTAATCTTGACGCTGGATGAATCTCGCGGAAGCGTTTACAGTCTGGTTAGTCCACGATTAGTCCACGCCAGTATTCAACTGTTTATCGCGCGACGGGGGGCGCAGTGACCACCAAGAGACGCACCCGGCAGCCAGGTACCTTCGGCACCGTCGAAACACTGCCCAGCGGTCGCTACAGGGTTCGCTACAGCGGCCCAGACGGGCGGCGGCACACCGCGCCCACGCTTTTTCTCACCAAGCAGGACGCGCGAGGCTGGCTTGCGCTCCAGCAGGCTGAAATCATTCGCAACGCCTGGTGCCCCCCCGAAGCCCAACCCAAGAGGGCGGCGCGGATCACCTTCGCGGCCTGGGCCGAGGACTGGCTGCGTCACCGTGACGTAAAGCCCCGTACCCGCGAGCACTACCGAGGCATCCTCGACTCTCGACTGCTGCCCGTCTTCGGACACCTGCCCCTAGGGTCGATAAGCGCCGACGACGTGCGCCACTGGTTCGCCGCGACGGGAGGCAACGCACCCACCTACCGAGCCCATGCCTACGCCCTGCTGCGGACAATCATGGGCACCGCCGTAAGCGAGGGGCGAATCGCCGCCAACCCCTGTGTGATCCGCGGGGCAGGCAGCACCAAGCGAGTGCACAAGATTCGCCCCGCAACCCTTGAAGAAATCGGACTGATTGCTGCGGCGATGCCAGAGCACCAGAGGGCGATGGTGCTGCTAGCCGCCTGGTGCGCCCTCCGGTACGGCGAACTGACCGAATTGCGCCGCAAGGATTTGCTGATCACAGGCGGCGAGCAAGGGCCAGAGGGGGTCGTGCGGATCGAACGGGCGGTGGTGCGAACCGCCGATGGATTCCAGGTCACGACACCGAAAAGTGATGCCGGGATCCGCGATGTCGCCGTGCCTCCGCACCTGATTCCGCTGCTGCAAACCCATTTGGATCGCTACGTCGAACCGGGCCGCGAATCACTGCTTTTCCCGGCTGACCATGGGGGACACCTCGCCCCAGCGACCCTGTATCGCCGGTTTTACCCCGCGAGAGCCGCAGCCGGCCGTCCAGACCTCCGATGGCACGACCTGCGCCACAGCGGTGCGGTCCTGGCGGCGGCGACCGGTGCAACGCTGGCTGAACTGATGGCCCGTCTGGGCCACTCAACACCGACTGCGGCCATGCGCTACCAGCACGCCGCGCAGGGGCGGGACAAGCAAATCGCCGCATTGTTGTCGAAGCTGGCGACCGGGTGAAAGGCGTGCTAAGTGGCGGGTAACCCGAACCTTGACGCGCTCACACCGGAGCAACAGGAGTGGTGGTTAGCCTGTGGGCAAAATCTGGTACCAACGGTTTTGGTCGTGTGTGGTCGGAACGGATGCCGCGCAACCGTGGGCGAGATTCGGGCTGACGAAACTGCGACCCTGGCGTTAATGCACCACCGCCACGGCGAGCGAACAGTCCCTTATACGCCGCGCCAGACTGAGGAAACGCTGGGACTGCCGCCTGGAATGACCCTGCCAGGACTGGCCGAACAGCAAGAGCGCAAGTTCAAAGCACTCGATAACGAAACCCTTCGCTATCTTCCCGAAAACCACCGGGTAGCCAAACGCTACAACGCTGGCGACATCGTGTTCCCGCTCGACATCCTGGTCTACGTCGTCTGCCCCGAACACGGAATGCTCAACCTGCTCGACCCTGACAGGACAGTCGCCGACCTCCGCGACTTCATCCGCAAGACAAAATTTGGAACCAAGCGGCGCTTCTTCGCGTTTCGGGCGACTTAGGCTAAAATTAGGGATCAGAGTCCTCGCGGAGCGCGAAACCCGACACGACTAGGTCGGGACACGGATTAGGCACCCGAAACAAGTTTGGAAAGGCTTGTTTCGATATGCCTGCTAACCATCCTCACAACCGGCGCTGCTACGCCAAGCTTTCCGAGGCTGCCGACTACCTCGGCGTCACCAGCCGAACTATTCGGCAGATGATCGCCGACGGTCGGATCACCGGATATCGCAGCGGCAACCGCATAATTCGCGTCGATCTGAATGAAATTGATCGGGCGATGCGCTCCTTTGGCGGTGATGCCCGATGAGCGCCTCGCAACGACGAAGCGGCCCCCCCGCCGGGAAGGCCGCCGCCGACATCGCCACGATGCACCCCGATTCTATCTTCGTCGGCGACACGTGCGCGCACTGCTGGACTGCCCTGAAGCGCGCCGAATCGAAGACCGCCGGCGTGTGCCTGGCGTGCCGCATCACCGCCGAAGACTTGGCGGTCAACGCATGAGCGCATCAGAGATCTTGCCGGGGCACCTTGAGATGCTGGCGGCATCCGGAATCACGCCTGAGTTTGCCGCCGCACGCGGCTACGAAACCATTACCGACGTCGCACGGCTAGCCGAACTCAAAATCGTCAAAGCGGCCCAAACCTTGCCGGGACTCTTGGTGCCGCAACTCCGGGTGGACGGCTCAACGTGGGGCTACCAGTATCGGCCGGACACTCCGCGGCTTAGCAAGGGCAAGATCGTGAAGTACGAGACGCCGCGTGGGCAGCGCAACGGGCTCGACGTGCCGCCAGGTGTGGCACCTATGCTCGCCGATCCGAACGTGCCCCTATGGATCACTGAGGGGGTGAAAAAAGCTGATTGCGGGGCGATCCACGGCTTATGCATCGTGGCGCTGTCCGGTGTGTGGAACTGGATCGCCACCAGTTCGGCCGGCGGCAAGATGGCGCTGCCGGAATGGCGCGATGTCGCGCTAAACGGACGCCGAGTGGTGATGGCTTTCGACGGCGATATTGCTCGTAAGGAGTCGGTGCAGATAGCCGCTAGGGCTCTTTCGCAGTATTTAGCTACAAAGGGTGCGCGGATCGAGTGGCTGCATCTGCCGGACACCGATGACAAGACCGGGCTGGATGACTTCTTGATCGAGCACGACGTCGGCGAGCTCCTGGCGCTCGTGAAGCCGACGCCGCCGCCCGTATCGCAGAAGCCAGACGAGCCGGTCATTACTGAGCCCCACAAGAAGATAGAGCCGGTGGAGCCGGTGGCGATTAACGATGCCCTCGCCATATTCCAGAAGTGGCTCCATTTGTCCGACACCGCCCCAGTGCTCGCCGTAGCGGCAGCAATTGTCGCCAATCTCGGTGAAGGCGATCCGGTGTGGCTGTTGGTGGTGGGACCACCGTCCGGCGGCAAGACCGAGATCCTCTCCAGCGCGGCCAGACTGCCCTACATCATCCCGGCCGCAATCATCACCGAAGCCGCGCTGCTGTCGGGCACACGAAAAAAGGACTGCACCCCCAACGCCACCGGCGGCCTGCTCCGGCAGATCAAAGAATTCGGGATCCTGTTTGCCAAAGACTTCACATCCGTACTGTCGCAGAACCGGGACACCGCCAGGGCGGCAATCTCAGCGATGCGGGAGATCTACGACGGATCGTGGGATCGGCCGGTCGGGACCGATGGCGGCAAAGTGCTCCACTGGCACGGTAAGTGCGGCTTCATCGGTGGTGTCACACCGTCCTATGACCGGTACGGGGCGATTGTGAACGCCCTCGGAGACCGCTATCTGCTGTTGCGGATGCCGAATGTGGACGCAGAGCACCAGGCACACGCCGCGTTGCGATCCAGCGAGCATGAGAAGAAGATGCGGGTGGAACTCGCCGCCGCGATGACCGGGTTAATCGTTGGCGCCGACAAGACGCGGGTACACGCCGAACTCAGCGAAGCCGACACCGCACGCTTGGTGAAGCTCGCCACGTTCACGGCCCGTGCACGCACCGCCGTCGAGCGGGACGGATACACCGGGGAACTGCTGGTGATACCCCAACCCGAGGGGCCGGCACGACTGGTTAAAGCGTTACGCCGGGTGTATGGCGGTGCATTGGCAATAGGAGCCGAGATCGACACCGCCTGGGATCTGGTCGAGCGGATGTCCATCGACTGCGCTCCGGCGATGCGGATCTCTATCGTCCGCGCACTGCTGACGTTCACCGATCCGCAGCGCACCTCCGAAATTGCTCGACGGGCCGGGGTGGTGACCAAGACGGCACATCGGGTGCTTGATGATCTCGCACTGCTGGGGATCGCTGTCATGACGAAGAAGTCCGGCGCGGATAACTCGCCGGATCTGTGGGTGGCCTCCAAGTGGCTGCGCGACAGCTGGCCGAAAGTAGGACAGATATCTACTACTAAGCGCGAAGGGGAAATTAAAGAAGGCGATCACCACACAAACAACAGTGATAGCCCCCCGATACCGTTTGGTTTGTCTCTGTCCCACTCCGAACGGTCCGACTGGGAAGAAGAGCTATTCAAAACCAAAAACGCCGATCCCCCTAGCCCTCCCGCCGATGACGTTCCAAACGACGCCTACCGCAACGGTAAATGCATCAAATGCCACACCAGGCCCTACTCACCTGGCCGGCCGCGCTGCGAAGACTGCCACAGGGAGTACCTCTCGCATTCGGTATACGGGGTGTCTCCATGACCGCCGCCCGCCACCTGAGCGTCGCGCCCGACCCGGCCGGGGTGCTGCAACGGGAGATCGCCGAGGTGTGCGTGCAGATCGACGGCCGGCTGGGCAATCCCCGCGGCACCGCCGAGCGGGGCGTGTACTTCTGGCACTGGCCTCCGCACCCCGCCCAGACCGTTGAGACGCTGGCCGCTCTGCACGCCGACGCCGTCGCCTTCCTGCACAAGCTGACCAACCGAGAGGATATGCCGTGAGCGCCGTATCTGACCTCTTCGCCGCCGCCGACTTGCGGCGCGCCTACCAGATGTTCGCCGCGTACACATGCCGCGACGCGGAGGCTTTGGGGGTGGTGTGGCGTGAAGCGGCTGCTGCCTCCGCGACCCTCGATACTGCTGCGGCGCTGATCGCGGTGGCGTTCGACCTGGCTCCTGAGTTGCGTGACCGGCTCGGGGAGATGCAGGCCGCGGCCGAGTTCTACCGCCGCCAGGAGGTGGAGCCATGACAGACACGACGACGATCCCTGGCGGCTACGTCACCCAAGCCGAGGGTGTCCTGCTGAGCCGGCAGGCGGCGCGCGAGGTGCTTGCTGCTCTTGATCTGCTGGGGCGCTGGGCGTTGCCGAGGGGGCAGCGCCTGAGTCCTCGCCTGGCGGCCGTCAGAGACGCCCTAGTCCGATGCGCTCGCGACGGGACTCGCGCGGACGTGAGTGACCGCGACAGAGAGGATGCGACGCCTGCACACTGGGATCAACGTGTGGTCGATTCGGCCACCGCAGCCCAACGGCTGGGCATCACGCCCGGCGGCGTGGCGTGGCTGTGCCGCAACGGCCGGCTCACCGCGACCCGAACGGGTGGGCGGTGGCTGATCGACACGGACTCGCTGCGCTCCTACGAACTCTGGAAGGAGCGGTAAATGCCCAACCCATTGGTGCCAAGTGTTTCTAATCAGCAGTACACGATGTCCGCGCTGCTGGCGAACCCGACGAGACTCAACCGGCTGATCGCGCGCCTGGCAGCCGACCAGCTTGTCGTCGATGCGTTCTTCAGGCCGGCTGCGAGCGCAGTCCAGGGCGGGGGGATGCTGTACGACGTTCTGCTGCACGGCAAGAACTTCAGTGTGCGCGATGTGCAACTTCGCACACCGGGTGCCGAGTACATCATCACCAACGGCGACATCGTTTCCGATCTCGCCAAGCCCCAGGACTGGGGCGCCAAGTGCGAGGTGTACGACGAGGAGCTTGACCGCTTCGACCCGACCGTCGTCGCGAATAAAGTGCAGCAACTTGCGAACACATTGACCCGCAAGATCGACCAGCTTGCCATCGCAGCCATTGAAGCGAAACTCGCGCATTATTCAATTCAGGGTGTGACCGGGCATGACTGGGGGGAGGTAGTCACGGTCGGGCCGCTGGATTCGATCACCCCGAACAGTGAACGTCCGATGGCTGACATTGCGCGCGCGGCGCTTCTGGTGCGCGTCGATGATCTCGGGATACCGCCGCCGGACACCCTTGTGTGCCATCCGGAACAGTTGACGGCGATGCGGATCGGCTACGGCGCGGACACCAGCGCGGTGCTGGAGTCGGTCGGTATCACGTCGGTGCGGACCAGCATGCAAGTCGCCAACGGCACCGCGTATGTGGTGTCCTCGGGTCAGGCCGGCATCCTGGGCTTTGAGCGGCCGTTGACGACCGAGGTGATCCCTGAGCGGACCCGGCGCTCCACCTACGTCCAGTCCTTCGTGGTGCCGGCTTTCGCGGTGCCGACACCCGGCGCTGTCCGCAAGATCACCGGGCTGGCGGGTGCGTGATGACACGCGAGGAGTTAACGGCGTGGGCGGCGCGGCACGGCCTGACCGTCTTGCCGACCGTCCGGTATTACGCGATGTGCGCTCAGGTGGCTGAGATCGCCGCCGCCGACCTGGAAGCCGAGTGGGCCGCGCTGGCCGGCAGTTGAACACAGACCGGCGGGGGCGCGCATTCGGCTCCTCTCGTGCGCGCCCCCGCCCCCCAAAACACCAGGCGTTCAGGCGGGCGCTCTGCGGTTGACAATCTCCTAAACGGGTATTACTGACAGGGCACCCTGAGTCCGGTTTGTCACGTAGACGTATTTGCTGTCTGGGCTGACCGTGACACCCCACGGAGACCCACCAAGATCGTGCGTCGCGACCAGGCTGTTAGTCCTCGTATCGATGATAGACAACGCCCCCGTGTCGGATTCGACGGAATAGACCCGTTCGCCGTCGGGACTGAGTGCAATTGCTTGTAGCGAAAATTCCGCTACCTGACTGTCACGTGTCTTGATGAGTGCTAGCAAGTCACCGTTTTCGGCGTTAAATACGGCGACACCGCCCGCAGGGGCGTTGGCGAGCCACTCTCTGCGAACGTTGACGTAGACGCGATTGTTGCTGGCGGCTATCGCCCCGCCGAAGTAGCGGATCTCTGCAAAGCCGAAATTGATGAAGCTTGACCATATTTCGGTGTTTGTAGCGACATCGAACAACCTGATGTACCTGTTGTTAAGATAGTCGACAAAAGAGATCTTTGTGCCGTCAGCATTTAGAGCCATCACGGATGAAGTCGCACCGAAGTATCTAGAACTCCCCGTGGCTGCATCAACTGCCAACAAGCCTGGCGGCTGACCAGTTCCCCAGCCGCTCAAGCCCACATAAATGGTCCTACCGTCGGGGCTGACTGCTAGCGGCGCCTCACTTCCGATATCGAATCGGTCGATGACGGCTCCAGACCTGGCATCGATAACTGTCAGGGGAGCACCTGTTTGAAAGGAGGCGATACTGCCGTCTGGCAGGAACTCCAGCGGCGTGACTCCACCCATAGCGTAGAGACGCCGTCCGTCCGGGCTGATCGCCAACGATGACGGTCCCCTGCAACCGCTACACGATGGGAACTCCCCGAACGCGAAAGTTCTCACCTTTTTTCCCGTAGTCGTGTCGACGACTGCGATGGCGTCATCCTCAAAAGTGGCTACGTACACGAAGCGCCCATCCGGGCTGACGGCGAGCCCGTTTGCGGACGTTCCTACCGGAATTGTGACGATGGTAGAGGCCACAGTGACAGGAACTTGAACGCTGACAACGTCGGGTTGCCGTAGGCCCACTACCTGTGCGAGGGCCGCAAAGATGCCCTGGATGATCCCTCCGATTCCGGTCAGACGGTAGGCGCTTCCGTTGTCGATCGTCACGCTGAAGGAGTCAGTGCCACCCGAGAGCGCCGTGGTGAGGTTGGGTGTGTAGGTGTATGCGCCGTCCTGGTCGAGTGCAACGGTGCCGTTGGCCGGCGTTTGGGTTACTGCGTAGACCACGCTCGCACCGTTGGTGGAGGTGGTGTTCAGGTTGCCGTTGACAACTCCGGTTACCGACTGCCCGGGTGCTTGTTCAGGTAGGGCGGTCGCGGATTTGTGGAAGAAGGTGTAGTTGAAAAGGTCACCTATTGAGGGTGCTTGTGCGACTTGGGTCGCGGCTCGCGCTGCGCGGGTGCTGGTTGGCTGGAGTTGCGTAACGGTATCGCCGGCGTTGTCGCGACGGGCCGATGCCGCGGCTGGCCGCGCTGATGTCGCCGCAAGGTCGCGGCTCGGGCCGGCGGCAATTTGGGCGGCAGGCCTGCCTGGCGTTGCCCTTCTCGAGGTTGGCGTGCCTGCGGTCGCCTTCGCTTGTGTGGCCTGCGTCGCTGGTAGCGATGAGCCCGGCGAAGCGTCGTCGGCGTTAGCGACAGCTGGTATCGCCAAAATCACCGCACCGACACCCAGTGAGGCCGCCAGCACGCCGATGCGCCCGATAGAGCAGCCACCTCGATTCAGTGAACCTGGATCATCTACCAACATCAGAACCCCCCGTTCAGCGATGCCCTCTGCAGCAGTATGTAGGCGCACTGAAGTTCATGTCATGCGAAACACTCCGATTGAGGCTATCCACTGGCTTGATCGCGCATTCACGCTGGTCATAGGTAGCCGCACATGCATATTCAGGTAGTCAACTACCTACTCAAGTAATGCCCCGAGGAGTCAGTGTGGATTCACCCGCGAAAGAAAGGACACCACCTCATGCTCATGCTCCGAATCTCTCTGACTGTCGGCACAGCGGCTCTCGCATTGGCCGGTTTCGCACCCGCCGCCTCTGCCGCAGGGCCGGTCTATCAGAACTGCCAAGAAGCCCACAGTGCCGGCGCCTTTGATATCCCTCAAGGCGATCCTGCCTACTGGCCGGGAGGCGACCGCGACAAGGACGGCTACGCCTGCGACTCCCCAGACAACTGACGAAGCCGCAACGCGAAGAACAAACCGAAAAACGCTCTTACCTGAGAGAGGACATTCTGTGGGCTGGGAGACAGTGCGCCGAGGGACGCCGAATAACTCTGGAGCCAACGCATCTGTTGTGACACTGCGCCGCAGCGCTGTCGCGTTCAGCGCCTTCTTTATCCGAGCGCACAAGCTCAGTGAGATGACACGAGTGACGATTGAGCAGGACAGAGAGGGCCGCCGCCTCGGGTTCTTGTTTCACAACAACGCCGACGATCCTGACTGCTTGATCGTGTCGGGAGACGGTGGCAGCGTTAGAAGCAACCGCAACAACGGAGGTCGCTCTGTCCAGACAAGCATTCTGATGCGCCAGCCGTGGATCAAAGCCATTCTGGCGAACAGGTCTAACAGACGTTTCATCCCCTACAAAGAATCACACCTTTGGGTCATTGACCTCGGGCCGGGCTTTGAGGTTGAAGTCAAAGACGCATCAGAAGTTCCAACTGAAGTGACCGGCGTGTACCGCTACCTCGACGGAGAAGAAGTCACCTACATTGGTCGCGGCCGACTGCGCGAACGAATCCAACAAGCACACCGTGAAACCTGGCAATTCGACCGTATCCAGTACTCGCCAATGAATGACCGTGAAGCCGAGCAACGCTGGGAGCAAATCCTGCTGGAGGAATACGAGATGAAACACGGACGGCTCCCTCGCGAGAATCGGGTACGCGGCTACCTGCCCGCGCCGGCGCCCGAAGAGGGCTAGATCAAACCCTTGCACGTAACGGTTTGCCAGCAACTCTGCCGGCCTGGCCGAGCCGGTTGACCGCCCGGTGCGTTTGCCCACGTCAAAGGGTGTGGGCTGGAAAACATCGGGACCGGGGGGGTGCCTGACCCCCCGCCTTGTAATCAGGCTTCTCTCCCCTGAGACGAATGTCCGGTCGCCGAGTTGCTGACCGCCGAACTCTGAGTCGTGTTAACTTCCACTCCGGGGACGGTTTTCAGGGCGGTCGAGAGGGGAATCTGATGGCAGCACGTTGTCGGAAAACCAAGGATCGAAATCCATCTCGCGTGTGTCTCGCCGCGGGGGTGTTGGCCCTGGGTGCGGGGACCGCGTTGGCGCTGGGCACGGGCACGGCGCACGCTGACGCTGACGGTGGTGCGTCGGCCTCCGGCGGTGCCCGCTCAGCGGGCCAGGCCACGAGGTCGTCGGCCGCGGATTCCGGTCAGCGTGTGCGAGCCTCGTCAACGGCCGCCGGTGCGGTGTCGGCGCGCCGTTCCGCAACCGATCAGGGTGCGTCGCCGGCTTCCTCGTCGGTGACGGATTCGCGGCAGACATCCCCGATATCAGCCGCGCCCACACCGGCGCCCTGCGTGCAGTCGCAGACGTGCGGGTCGGCGACCTTCGGGTTCACCGGAGCTCCCCAGGCGTGGACGGTGCCGGCAGGAGTGCAGTCGGTCTTCGTGAGCCTGCAGGGTGCCTTCGGCGCTGGAGGCCCTCAAGTAACAGGCTCCCCCGCGTATCTGGGGGCCAACCTGCAACTGACCGGTGGGTCGCTTCCCGCGCCGACAACATCGTTGTCTATTGACGTGGGGTCGACCGGCCAGACCACATCGGAAAAAACCGGTGGTTCCGGCGGTTACGGGGGCGGCGGATCCGGCGGGTCGGGAAGCTTGTCCGGCATCGGCGGCTTCGGGGGTGGCGGTGCCACGACGGTCGCAACCGTCACCGGTGACCCGTCTACAGGTGCGATTGTCCTCGCAGCCGGGGGCAGCGGTGGTGGCGGCGGAGATCAAAACGGGTTGGGCGGTTTAGGTGGGGCGGGCGGCGGGGCGCAAGCCGTGGGGGTGCCCCCGACGCCGGAGGGAGTATGGCCGGGAAATCCCGGCGATCCCGGTGGGAGTGACGAGAACCCGGGTGCCGGCGGTGCGGGCGGCACTCAGTCCCAGGGCGGACTCGGAACCGACGGCGGTGACGCCGAGACCCTCAGCGGCAACGGCGGCGGCGGTGGCGGGGGCGGCGGCTGGCCGGGCGGCGGTTTGGGCGGCCAGCCCGGGCAGGCCTCAGTCAGCCTATTCTCGAAATATGGGGCCGGTGGGGGCGGTGGCGGCGGAGCGTCCTACGCCAACCCCACCTACACCACCTCGGCCGTCGCCTCTCCTGCCATAATCCAAACCCCCAACCTTGCGGGCGCGGTGTTTCTGAATTGGGTGGACATCCTCACCACGGCCTTGAGGCCGCTGCGGGCGGGGGTGACCACCGATCAGCAGCTCGTGGCTGCCAGCTCGCGGGTTAACCCCACCCTGACGTGGTCGGTGTCGGCTGGCGCGCTACCGGAGGGGCTCACCTTGAGTCCCTCGGGTGCACTTTCGGGGACACCGACGAAGGCCGGCCGCTACTCGTTCGTTGCGACTGTCCAAGCGGTCGCAAGACTCGTCCTCGGCCAAATGGACATCTCGTCGGTGATCACCTACTCGGGCACCGTGTGTAACCAGCGGTGCGGGCGGGGCGGCCGAACCTGACACCCGCAGCGGAGGACACCAGAGTTTTCTTTAGATAGCCGTTGCCAGTAGCCGACCAAGCACCGGCGGGTGCCCACAGTTTCGACCGAGTTTCGACCAAGGCGGTAGCGCAGAGAAATGGCAGTAAGCTGCCTGGCCGTGCGCAAAACAGGGCGGCGGGGTAACTTCAATGCTCGGCAGATCGCCGACCGGTGGCAACGTATCAGCACTGCTTCATCCGTGTTTAGTCCACACCGTCATTTCGGACTGGCAGAAAGTAATTTTGAACAGGTAGAACCCTGGTGCGCGATACTGGGATTGAACCAGTGACCTCTTCCGTGTCAGGGAAGCGCTCTCCCGCTGAGCTAATCGCGCCGGACCGGGATGTCGGAGGTGGAGACGGGAATCGAACCCGTGTGCACGGCTTTGCAGGCCGTTGCCTCACCACTCGGCCACTCCACCGTGGGGTCTGACGCCACTCCGAGCGGATGACGGGATTCGAACCCGCGACCCTCACCTTGGCAAGGTGATGCGCTACCAACTGCGCTACATCCGCATGGCTGCGGGCGGGATCGCCGCCCGTAGCGAACGCCCACAATAGTAGACCGTGGCAGCGCCGACAAATCCCTGAGGTCCTGCTTGCGGCCCCCGTGGCAAAGCCTCGACGTGTTAATCTTCCTCCCCGACGGTCGGCCCGTTTCCGGGGTTGACCTGCTGTTCGGGTCCCGTGGCTCAGTGGGAGAGCGTCCGCTTCACACGCGGAAGGTCGCTGGTTCGATCCCAGCCGGGACCACCGATCGGCAATCGGGTTCTCGATTGGGGCCCTCGACCCCATTGATCCGACGGCCTCGGCAAACACCGAAACATGACGGTCGCGTGACCGCGGCCCGATCGGGTCGACTCGACGGCCCGACAGCGGACAGACTGACGTGTGGACTTAGCCGGGTCCCCCGCCCCCCAGCGCTGGCTTCCGATGGGTATTCAGGACGCCCTGTGGCTGGAGATGGACCGGCCGGCGAACGCCATGGTGGCCGATGTGGCGGTATGGACTGCCGAGCCAGTGGACTTCGATCTGCTGCAGGCAGCGATCACCGAACGCTTCGTCGAGCGTTATCCGGTGTTCCGCAGCAGGGCCGTTCGCAACGCTCAGGGGGACTGGGGGTGGGAGCCGGACCCGGACTTCGACATCGCCAACCACTTCAGCGTCGCGACCCTGGCCGATCCCGCCGACCCGCGGTGCATGCATGCGCTGGTCGCCGCGCATCGCACCGAATTGCTCTGCCGCGACCGGCCGCTGTGGCGGGTGATCTGGGTCGAGCGCTACCGCGGCGGGAGCGCGATGATTCTGCGCAGCCACCACGCGGTGGCCGACGGGATGCGGATGGTTCAGTTGGCGATGAGCCTGTTCGACGCCTCCCCGCAGGGCGGAGCAATCCTGGGCCCCGCGGTGGCCCAGCACGCCGCCCAGCCCGATCCGGCCGGCCCGAAGTCGCGGCGGCTTCGAAACGCCGTCACCGAATTCACCGCGGTCGTGCACACCGCCGGACGGTGGCTGGCGGAGATGCCCGGCAGACGGGCCGCCGCTACCCGGCGACCGGCGTTGCACACCGCCCGCCTCGGTCGCGTCGCGTTCCGCAACCCACTGGGTGCGCTGCACTCTCTGGTGCACGGCCTTCGCCGGGCGGTGTCCGCGGCCGTGGCGGCGTTGCGTCGGGCTCTGCCCGGCGGTGGCACGCTGGCCGGCATCGCCGCCGCCGCACCGGGCAACCTCGACACGGTCCGAAAGTTCGTGCTGGGCACCTTCAACGACGTCACCATCTGGACCGGACCGGCAAGCGGCTGCAAGGGTGTGGCCTGGTCGCCGCCCCTGTCGCTGCCCGCGGTGAAGTCCGTCGCCAAAGCCCACGGATGCACTGTCAACGATGTTCTGGTGGCCACCGTCGCCAGTGCGCTGCACGACTACCTGCGATCGCGGGACGCGCACTGCGCCTCGGTGGCGTTCATGGTGCCGGTCAACCTCAAGCCGCTCGATTTGAGCCTGCCGGAGACGCTGGGCAACGAGTTCGCCCTCGTTCAGTTGGAGTTGCCCACCGATGAACCCGATCCCGTCGCGGTGCTGGAGATCGCCCGGCGGCGGATGAACCGGATCAAGAACGGCAACGAGGCCGCAGTCGCCTTCCGGCTGCAGGAGGCGATCGCCAAATTCAGCCCGGCCATGTACGAGGCGTCGGTGGAGTTGTTCACCAACCGCACCCTCGGGGTGCTCACCAACGTGCCCGGACCGCCGATCCCGGTCTATCTGGCGGGTGCGCTGGTCGAGGGAATCGCCGGCTGGGCCCCGGTCTCAGGAGATCAGCCGATGAGCTTCAGTATCTGCAGCTACAACGGTGACGTTGTGGTGGGCATCGCCTGCGACACCGAACTGGTACCCGGCTATGAGGGCATCGTCGACGGCTTCGCGGTCGCCTTCGACCGGTTGGTGGCGCGCACCCCCGGAGTCGACGCGACGGCCGGCGGCCGGCAGTTGTCGCCGTAGCCTCACAGCAACTGGGGCAGCAGCAGCATCCGCACCGTGGTCAAGACCAGCAACGTCAGCCCGGTCAGAATCAAGGCGACCTGAATCTTGGGTGCCGAGAACTTCGTCGCCACGCTGGCGAAGAACAACACCAGGGCGAACAGCACCGCCAGCATGACGTACCTGGTGCTGATGTTGCTGGCCTCGTCGGCGTCGGCCAGGCTGCTCTCGGCCTTGTTCGACAACTCGTCGGCGGTCAGCTGGGCCGGCACGACGTAGCTCGGCAGATCAAGCGGGGTGCCGTCGGGCACCTGCGACGGGTTGCCCTCGGCGTCGACCGGGACCCGGCCCAGCCATTCCTTCTGCGCGCGGTCGAGGGCCGGTGAAAACCGGTCGCGCAGGAAGCCGGCCCGGTCCTTCTGGCCCGAGGCCACCGCCTCCACCCACGCGATCCACATCTCGGAGTCGACCACCGACTGGCTGGTGGCCTCTGAGGCGGCCCGGTTGGCGTCGCTGCGCTGGATCGCCGACACCGACTGGGCGTCGGACTGCGCGTTGGCCCATTGGCTGGCCTGAAACGACGCCCACGTCGTGGCCACCGCGGCGATGGCCAGGATGATCGCCGTCCAGGAGTCCAGGATGCGCTGGCGGCGCGCCCACCGATCCTCCGGCTCAACGGGGGCGATGTCGGTGCCCAGCACGTCGTCGACGAGCTGGTCCACCTTCTCCAGCACGCTGTCGTGGTCGTCGCGATCATCGTTTCCCACAGCTGACAGTAAAGCGTGACCTTCCCGCGTACGCTTCGGATTTTGGAGCGCTCGCGCACGTCCGGCGACAAGGAGGCACCACGGCACGATGGCCACCGACACCATTCTCACAGCGGCCAGCATCATCACCATGGACGACGCGATGCCGCGGGCGCGCGCCCTGGCGTTCGATTCGGCCACCGGTCGTATCACCGCGATCGGCTCGCTCTCGGAAGTCCAGTCGGCGGCGCCCGGTGTCGCGGTCACCGACCTGGGCAGCACGGTGCTGATGCCCGGCTTCATCGAACCGCACAGCCACCCGCTGCTCTCCGGAATGGCGACCCAGGAGCCGGCCTACTGGGTGTCGCCCAATGTCGGCGTCGCCACGTGGGAGGACGTGCAAAAGATCTTCGTCACAGCCCACCGGGAGCGCCCCACCGACCAGGTGCTGATCTTCAACGGCGTCGATCGGCTGCTTCAGCAGGCGCCGCTGCCGACCCGCTCGGTACTCGACCCGATCTTCGGATCGCGACCGGTGGTGGTGATCGACAACTCCGGACACGGCATCTACTTCAACAGCGCCACAGTGCAATTGATGGGCTGGCCCGACGGGAAAGCTCCGGCCGATCCGGTGGGCGGCAGTTTCGGTAGGGAAGCCGACGGGGTGACCAGCGACGGCACCGCCTTCGAATCCGGCGCGCTGATGATGGTGGTGGCCGCGGTGCTGCCCAAGGCCATCCCGCACCCGCTGCACTCCGGGGCGCTGTTCTACAAGCTCATGGCCGACAACGGGATCACGGCCACCTCGGAGCACACCTACAACTCGCGGCAGTATCAGGGTTACGCCGCGCTGTCCTCGGTACCCGACTGCCCGCTGCGCCTGCACCTCTACCACATGTCGATCGAGGCCGACGCCGCTGCCGACCTCACGTTCCCGAAGCCGGAACTGGTCAGCAAGGTCGGTATCAAATTGTGGGCTGACGGATCCCCGTGGATCGGGAACGTCGCGATCTCCTTCGAGTATCTCGACAACGAGACCACCCGCACCGCGCAGATCGAGACCGGCCCGCGGGGCGAGGCGGAGATGAACTACACCCGCGCGCAACTCGATCAGATCCTCGAGCAGATGGTGCCCACCGGCTATCAGATGGCGTTCCACTGCAACGGTGACGTCGGATTCGACGTGGTGCTCGACGCCTACCAGCGGGCGCTGGCGAAGTTCAATCTGTTGGGCTCTGACCACCGCTGGCGCGTCGAGCACCTTGGTGCAGCTCGGCGGGACCAGTTCGAGCGTGCGGCCGCCCTCGGCGTCACCTGCTCGCTGAGTCCCTTCCAGTACATCTACTGGGGCGATCTTCTTGACGGCGTGATGTTCGACTCCGAACACGGCTCGCAGTGGCAGCGCACCCGCGACGCGTTCGAGGCGGGCGTGAAGCCCAGCTACCACAACGACGGGTCGGTGTCCCCGCCGAATCAGCTCTACAACGTGCAGCAGACGGTCACGCGGACGACGGTCAGCGGCAAGGTCCACGGGGCCAACCAGGCCGTCACGCTCGACCAGGCGCTGCGCGCGATCACCATCAACGGTGCCTACCAGCTCAGGCGCGACCACGAGATCGGGTCGCTGGCCGTCGGCAAGTACGCCGATCTGGTGGAGTTGTCCGCCGACATCTACACCGTTCCGGTGGATCAGATCGTCGACAAGGTCAAGGTGCTGGGTACCTGGCTGGGCGGGCGGAAGATCGACATCGACGCCTTCATGGCCCAGGTCGATTCCATCGACCCGACCGAGCACGCCGACACCGCCCAGGATCTTGCCCAGCAAGTCGGATCGCGGAAGTGTTGCTAGGAAAGTTCGGTACCGTGTGGCGATGATGTTCCGATCTCTGCTTGCCGCCGCGGTGATGGCGGGGGCAGGCTTGGCTACGACGTCGCCGGCCGGTGCCGACCCTGCGCCCCCGCCGCCGCCGCCCGCGTTGCCGATCCCCGACGTCTCGCTCTACATGCCGGTGAATCCGGCGGACTACACGGTCAACGGCGGCAAGTGGTACGCCTTCGCGGGCCTGCCCGGCGTGGTCTGCGTGCTGGACACCCTCAACGGCGACTACGGCTGCAGCGGCCCTCTTCCCGGCGCTCCGAACGGCGCCACCCTGGTCAGCGGCACCCCGGTCGGCCCGCCGACGTTCGCGGCCGCCGATCCCGGCGTCTACGCCGCCGCCGGCGAGGTCCGGCCGCTGCCCCCCGGAACCCGGCTCACCTACCGCCAGGTCTTCTGCGGAGTCGACGACGCCGGCGTGGTGGCCTGCTTGAACGCCCGGGAGCAGACCGGTTTTGTGATCGGTCCCAACGGCAGCTACGTCGGCTCGAACGCGCCCGCGCCGGTCGTCGGGACCGACCCCAACTAGGGAGACGAGGCCCGGGCATGACCGATGATGCGGCACGGTTCGGTGATCCCCGCATTCCCGCGGAGTTGATCACCTCGCAGTCGCACCTGTTCCGCCTGAGCGCGGTGGCGCCCACCACCTACGACGGTGGCTCGCTGCAGCAGGCGCACGAGGACAACTTCCCCATCCTCAAGGGCCAGGAAGCCAGCATCCAGCTGATCACCCTGCAACCCGGCGGCATCCGCGAACCGCACTGGCATCCCAGCGCCTGGGAGATCAATCTCGTTCTGCGCGGCGTCGCGACATGGGTTCTCATCGACGGCAACGGCAACCATGAGAGTTTCGAGGCAGGTGTCGACGACGTCGTGTTCGCGCCGCAGGGGTCCTTCCACTTCTTCGAGAACCGGGGCGCCGGCGACCTCGATGTCCTGATCATTCAGAACACCAGCGCGCCGGAAACCAAGGACAACATCGGGATCGCCCAGAGCCTCAGTAAGGTCCCGCCGCGCGTGCTGTCCGCATTGTTCGGCGCGAGCGAGGAAACCTTCGCCTCGCTCAAGAAGTCCGACGACGCCGTCGTCATCCTGCGGTCACCGTGAGCGACAGGGGGCGTTCCGATCATGCCGATTAACCGCCGCAAGGTCCTCGGCGGAGCGGGCCTGGCCGGTGCGGCTGCCGCCGCCGGGGCGGGCGTGGACCGACTGCTCGTCAGCAGCCAGTCCGGCCCGCGCACCGGACCCGACTCGCCGGCCGGCGCACTGGCCGACGACGCGGCGCGCTTCGGTGACCCCCGTATCCCCGCAGAGTTGATCACCTCCCAGTCGCACCTGTTCCGGCTCGGCGCCGAGCAGCCCCAGACACACGAGGGAGGCTCGTTCCGCCAGGCATCCGGGGAGAATTTTCCGATCCTGCGCGGGCAGGAGGCCAGCATCGTGCTGCTGACCCTGCAGCCCGGCGGCATCCGCGAACCGCACTGGCATCCCAGTGCCTGGGAACTGAACATCGTCACCAGCGGGGTCGCGTCCTGGCTCGTCATCGACGGCAACGGGAACCACGAGAGTTTCGAGCAGCAGGCCGGCGATGTGGTGTTCGCCCCGCAGGGTTCCTTCCACTACTTCGAGAACCGCGGCCCGGCGGACATGAAGATCGTGATCATCCAGAACACCAGCGCGCCGGAGGACAGGGACAACATCGGCATCGGCGAGTCGCTGAGCAGGCTGCCGTCCCGCGTGCTGTCCGCGATCTTCGGCGTCCCCGCGGAAACCTTCGACACCTTCCGGAAGATCGACAAGTCGATCGTCATCCTGCGATCCACATAGTCCCAGTTCAACGCATCTAAACGGGGGTCGTTGTCCTCGTTTCGTAGGACGGGAAATCATCAACCGCCGGGTCGGTTGGACCGATGCCGGCGACGCCGCGCAGAACAGATAGTGGGTTCAGACGTCATCGCGACGCCTGAAAGGAACCCACGGACATGACCACGCTTCTCGAGCAGATCCCCTCGCTGGCCCGGGCGTTCGGCCCCGGCCCGGTCGCGCGGGACGACGCACCCGCAGCCCGGCCCCAGCCCGCGATCGTCCTCACCGACGACGCCTTCCAGACTCCGCGCGCCAAGGTCGCGCACGGCCTGGTGCGCGGCAGCACCCGTTTCGACATTCGCGCCGTCGTGGACTCCACCTGCGCCGGCGCCGACGCCGGGATCCTGCTGGAGGGCCGGCCCGCCGGCATCCCCGTCGTCGCCGATCTGGCCAGGGCCCGCTTCCTGGCCGGTGACGGCCGTCCGGCGGCCATCCTCGGAGTGGCCCCGCACGGCGGCCGGCTCACTCCCGAACTGCATGCCGAACTCGTGCGGGCGCTGCACCACGGCTTCGACATCGTCAGCGGTCTGCACGACTACCTCTGCGACGACGCGGTGATCGCCCCGCTGGCCCAGCGCCTCGGCGCGACGCTCACCGACGTCCGCAAGCCGCCGACCCACCGGCCGCTGCGGTACTGGACCGGCGAGGTGACCGACCTGCGCGCGACCCGCGTGGCGGTGCTGGGCACCGACTGCATGGTCGGCAAGCGCACGACGTCGCGTCTGCTCGTCGCGGCACTGCGCGAGGCGGGCACCTCCGCGGAGATGATCCACACCGGCCAGACCGGCTGGATGCAGGGCGGCCGCTACGGCATCGTGCTGGATTCGATGCCCTGCGACTTCGTCGCCGGGGAAATCGAGGGCGCGATGCTGGAGTGCGCGGCCGGAGCCGATCCCGACGTCATGGTCCTGGAGGGCCAATCGGCACTGAGCAACCCGGCGGGCAGCGGAGCGGGCTCGCGCGGCATCCTGGTCGCCGGCGACGCGCACGCGATCGTGCTGCAGCACAGCCCCGCGCGGATCTACTTCGACGGCCTGGAGGACCGCGGCTTCCGGATTCCCGACATCGCCGACGAGATCTCGCTGCTGGAACGTTTCGGCCGCCCGGTGTGCGCGGTGACGATCAACACGACGGGCATGGACCCGGTGACGGTCGACGCGGAGTGCGCTCGGCTCGAACAACGCCTGGGCCGCCCGGTGGTCGCTCCTCTGGAGCACGGCATCGCCCGCGTGGTCGATGCGGTGCGCGGTGTTGCCGCCGCACGGAACTGACACCGCCGCCATGAAGAATTCCGTTGTCGCTGAATCACCGACCACCTGGCGTTCGGTCGGCGAGCACCCCTGCCTGGCGGTGCTGTTGTGGGCCGCGCTACCGGTGGAGACCGCCGCCGCGGCCAATCTGGTGCTGCGGGTCGGCAACGTCGACGCCGCGGGCGGCGGCGTGCTGGGTGTGGGCGGTGCGTTCGCGGCGATGTCGCTGGCGTTCGCCCTCGCGGTGATCCCGGCCGGAGTGCTGGTCGACCGCACGCCGGCACGGGCAACCTTCGCCGTCGCGCTGGCAGTGCGCGCACTGCCGATGCTCATCGGCGGCATGCTCGCTCTCGGCGGCGCCCTGACCACGACCATGGTCGTCGCCCTGGCCGCCGCCGACGGACTGGCCATGGCACTGCTGCGGCCATCGTGGCAGCACTTCCAGGCCAGCCTGGTGCCCGCGGAGGCGGCCCGCGACGCGGCCGTGCTCGACGACTGGATCGCGCGAGCCGGCGCACTCGCCGGCGCGCTCGCCGGCGGAGTGATGGTTGCCGTCGGGCTCACCGGGGTCGGCCAGATTGGTTGCGCGGCAGGATTTCTACCGCTTCTGGTCGCGGTGGTGCTCGGGCTGGGAGCCGGAATCCGCTCGCGCGGCCGCCACTGCGACGCCTTGAGCACCGTGCGTGACGCGTGGTCGGCTCTGCGGCATATCCCGCGACTGCGAACCGCGACACGCGCCGACGTCGTGCTGCAACTGGCGGTGCCGGTGGGTGTACTGGCCCCCGCGGTCACCGTCGCGGTTTCCGGGGTGGACTACCTGTGGCTGATCGCGTTGGCCGCCGCGATCGGCGCGCTGACCGGAATGAGCTTTCTGACCTGGGTGTGGCATCGGGTCTGCCACGCACGACTGCTGCGCTACTCGGCCGCGCTGCTGGTCGGGGTGCTGGCCGTGCAAGCCGTGGCCTTGATCGGCGGCGCGCCGTCGCTGACTGCGGGGTGGCTGGGTGCGGCGTGCGTGACCGTCGCGGTCGCCGAGGCCGCCACCACCACGATGCTCGGGGTGACCGGCGCCATCGTTCAGGCCGATGCGCCCGCAACCGTCCGCGGAGCGGTCACCGGGCTGGCCCAGGCGCCCCGGCACCTGGCCACGTTCGCCTCCGCGTCCGCGGTCGGGGTGGCGATGGCGTGGGCCGGACCGGCCCTCACACTGGCCATGGTTGCGGCGGCGCTGCTGGCGGCGGTACGGCTGCTGGGCGGGTTCGCGGGTCTGCAGAGATCCGGCTAGGGCTCCAAGCCGCGTCGAGGTAGTCGCTAGACCGAGTCGAGGTAGCGGTGCGTCACCGTCCGCTGGGCCAGAGCCAGCACGGGCGCGCCCAGACGGCTCCACCATCTCGCGGGCCGGGAGAACGCCACCACCTCGCTGTACACCCCGCCGTCGACGGGATCGAAGCGGACCCCGAACATCTCCTCACCCGACACCGCATGGCCGGGCAGGCTGCCGTAGGCGAAGCCGCGCCGGTCCGGCTCGTCGAGCACGTACACCACCCGACACGGTACGGCGAACGGCCCGAGGCGGCCGAGCACGTCGGTGCCCACCTGGGCGGTGGCAGTGGTGGCGGCGACCGTCAGCCCGGCCCCGCGCAACATGCCGTAGTGCATAACGGCGTCGGCGGCGCGTGCGAAGCGGTCCCGCCCCGATCCGATCCGCTGCGAGAGCCGGACATGGTGGTAACCGGCAGGCAGTGTTCCCGCGGTCGCGCCGACTTCGGGGTAGGTCAGCGGCAGGGTGGCGAGGTCGTGCAGATTCATGACGGCAGCACGGGTCCAGCATGCCGCACCCGCTCATCGGCGCACGTACTGTGAGCCCATGACAGCCGACCCGCCCTCGGGAATCCGGGGCCGCTGGATGCATCACCGTGACCGGCTGCGGCAGCGGCGGACCGTCGACTTCGCCTATCGCGTCGCGGTGGGCGTGGTCGGTCTGGCGGTGCTGTTCGTCGGTATCGCGGCCATCCCGTACCCGGGACCGGGATGGGCGATCGTGTTCCTCGGGCTGGCCATCCTGGCCACGGAGTTCTACTGGGCCCACCGCACGCTGAGCTACACCCGCGCCCGCTACGACACCGCGATGAGTTGGTTTCGTCGCCAGAGCTGGTGGGTCCAGGCCATCGGCGCGGTGCTCACCGCGGCTGCGCTGGTGGCGACCCTCTGGCTGCTGGGTGCGCTCGCGTGGTCGGCACGGCTGTTCGGTCTCGACCATCCCGCCCTGGACAGTCCGATCGGTCTGGGAGCCTGATCGGAGCTGCCGTTAGCATGGACGCGGCCGGCCGTGGCCTGCCGCGACCGGCCGTGACCGGCCGCAACCGAAAGTGACACCAGTGAGCGCCCCCGCCAGCCCCGCACCCGCAGCCCTGCTCAGGGTTGCGGCTGGAACCACCGCGGCGGCCGCGGTGCGCGAGGCCGGTCTGCCCGGTCGCGGTGAGCCGGATGCGATCGTGGTGGTGCGTGACGCCGAGGGCACGCTGCGAGACCTGAGTTGGACCGCCGAGGTCGACGCCGACGTCACCCCGGTGGCCGCCGACACCGAGGAGGGGCGCAGCGTGATCCGCCACTCCGCGGCGCACGTGCTCGCCCAGGCGGTCCAGGAACTCTTCCCGGCGGCCAAGCTGGGCATCGGCCCGCCCATCACCGACGGCTTCTACTACGACTTCGACGTCCCCGAGGCGTTCACTCCCGAGGATCTGGAGGCCCTGGAGAAGCGGATGCGCCAGATCCTCAAGGAGGGCCAGCTGTTCTCCCGGCGGGTGTACGCCTCGGCCGAGGAGGCCCGCCGCGAACTGGCCGGCGAGCCCTACAAGCTGGAGTTGATCGACGACAAGTCCGGCGACGCCGACATCATGGAGGTCGGCGGTGACGAACTGACCGCCTACGACAACCTCAATCCCCGCACCCGCGAACGGGTGTGGGGCGATCTGTGCCGCGGTCCCCACGTGCCGACCACCAAGTACATCCCGGCGTTCGCCCTGACCCGCAGTTCGGCGGCGTATTGGCGTGGGGATCAGAACAACGCCAGCCTGCAGCGGATCTACGGCACCGCGTGGGAGTCCCAGGAGGCCCTGGACCGCCACCTGGAACTTCTCGAAGAAGCCCAGCGGCGCGATCACCGGCGGCTGGGCGTGGAGTTGGACCTGTTCAGCTTTCCCGACGAGATCGGTTCGGGGCTTGCGGTATTTCATCCCAGGGGCGGGATCGTCCGGCGCGAGCTTGAGGAGTATTCGCGGCGCAAGCACATCGAGGCGGGCTACGAGTTCGTCAACACCCCGCACATCACCAAGGAGCAGCTCTACATCACCTCCGGGCACCTGGAGTGGTACGCCGAGGGCATGTTCCCGCCCATGCACATCGACGCCGAGTTCACCGCCGACGGTGCGCTGCGCAAGCCGGGGCAGGATTACTACCTCAAGCCGATGAACTGCCCCATGCACCATCTGATCTATCGGTCGCGGGGTCGCTCCTACCGCGAACTTCCGCTGCGGCTCTTCGAGTTCGGCACCGTCTACCGCTACGAGAAGTCCGGCGTCGTGCACGGTCTGACCCGGGTGCGGGGGATGACGCAGGACGACGCGCACATCTACACCACCCGTGAGCAGATGCGCGACGAACTCGCCTCCCTGCTGCAGTTCGTGCTCGATCTGCTGGCCGACTACGGTCTCGACGACTTCTACCTGGAGCTGTCCACCAAGGACCCGGACAAGTACGTCGGCTCCGACGAGCTGTGGGAGGAGGCGACCGAGGTTCTGCGTGACGTCGCCGAATCCAGTGGCCTGCACCTGGTGCCCGACCCCGGCGGGGCGGCGTTCTACGGGCCGAAGATCTCGGTGCAGGTGCGCGATGCGCTGGGTCGGAGCTGGCAGATGTCGACGATCCAGCTGGACTTCAACATGCCCGAGCGCTTCGAGTTGGAGTACACCGCCCCGGACGGGTCGCGTCAGCAGCCCGTCCTGATCCACCGAGCGCTGTTCGGCTCGATCGAGCGCTTCTTCGGCATCCTCACCGAGCACTACGCCGGGGCCTTTCCGGCCTGGCTGGCACCGGTGCAGGTGGTCGGGATACCCGTCGCGGAAAACCACGTCGGCTACCTGGAAGACGTTGCCGCCGAGCTCACGTCGCACGGCGTGCGCGTGGAGGTCGACGCCAGCGACGATCGGATGGCCAAGAAGATCGTCAACCACACCAACCAGAAGGTCCCGTTCATGCTTCTGGCCGGCGATCGTGACGTCGAGGCGGGCGCGGTGAGTTTCCGGTTCGGTGACCGCAGTCAGATCAACGGCGTGCCCCGCGGCGATGCGATAGCCGCCATCCGGGCGTGGATCGCCGACCGCGAGAACGCGGCTCCCAGTGCCGAGTCGGTGAAGGTCGGCGGTGACTGACGAGCGCCCGCCGATGGTCGACACCGGGGTGGGGGATCCGGATCGCCTGCAGCGCCTGTGGACGCCGCACCGGCTGAGCTACATCGTGGAGACGCCGCGGCACCGTGACTCGGTGCAGGCCCGGCAACCCTTCACCGAGATCCCGGCACTCTCCGATGAGGACGGGCTGGTCGTGGCCCGAGGTGAACTGGTCTACGCGGTTCTCAATCTCTATCCCTACAACCCGGGCCACCTCATGGTGGTGCCCTACCGCCGGGTCTCGGAGTTGGAGGACCTCACCGATGCCGAGAGTGTCGAGCTGATGATGTTCACGCAGCAGGCCATCCGGGTGATCAAGTCGGTGTCGCGGCCGGACGGCTTCAATGTCGGGCTCAACCTCGGCCGCTCAGCCGGCGGCTCCCTGGCCGAGCACCTGCACGTGCACGTGGTGCCCCGCTGGTCCGGCGACGCCAACTTCATCACCGTGGTCGGGGAGACCAAGATCATCCCGCAACTGCTGCGTGACACCCGCACGCTGCTGGCCGACGAATGGGCGGGCCGGTGAGCGATTTCTACCTGATGACGCGCGCGGCCTACGCCAAGCTCAGCGCGCCGCTGGCCAAGGCCGCGCTGCGGGCGGGACTGACCCCCGACACCGTCACCATCATCGGCACCGCCGGAACGGTGCTGGCGGCGCTGACCCTGTTCCCGATCGGCCAGCTGTGGTGGGGAGCGGTGGCAGTGTGGTTCTTCGTGCTCGCCGACATGCTCGACGGCGCGATGGCGCGGGAGCGTGGTGGCGGCACCCGCTTCGGGGCAGTCCTTGACGCGGTATGCGACCGGATCAGTGACGGCGCGGTGTTCTGCGGGCTGCTGTGGTGGGCGGCCTTCGGACTGCGCAGCACCTCGCTGGTGGTGGCGACGCTGATCTGTCTGGTCACCTCCCAGGTGATCTCCTACATCAAGGCCCGCGCCGAAGCCAGCGGGCTCAATGGCAACGGCGGGCTTATCGAGCGACCCGAACGGCTGATCATCGTGCTGGCCGGGACGGGCCTGTCGGATCTGCCGGGATTTCCGATTCCCGCCGTGCTGCCGGTGGCGATGTGGCTGTTGGCCGTTGCCAGCCTGCTCACCGTCGGGCAGCGACTGCATTCGGTGCGGAGCTCTCCCGGCGCGATGGATCCCACTCGCGGGGCCGAGCAGGGCAGCGGTGAGCCGGGAAGCGCGCAGCCGTGAAGGCGGGGCCTGTGGCGCTGCGCAGTCGGGCATCCTGGGGGGACTGGGGATACGCGGCGGGCTGGCAGGTGGTGCGCGCGATGCCGGAAAGCCTGGCGCGCAACCTATTCGGCGCTGGCGCACGCTATGCCGCACGGGGCGGCGGGCCGCAGCAGCTGCGCAAGAACTTGGCCCGGGTGATCGGCACGACACCCGAGAGGGTCCCCGACGCGCTGATTCGCGCTTCGCTGGCCTCCTACGCGCGCTACTGGCGGGAGGCATTCCGGCTTCCTGCGATGGACCACGTCGCGCTGGCCCGGCGGCTCGACGCGGTGTTCAAGGGAGCGGAGAAGTTCGACGACGCGTTGCGCGGTGGCCGGGGCGCGGTGATGGCGCTGCCGCACAGCGGCAACTGGGACATGGCCGGGGTGTGGCTGGCCCAGAAGTACGGCACCTTCACCACGGTCGCCGAGCGGCTCCAGCCCGAATCGCTCTACCGCCGCTTCATCGACTACCGGGAGAGCCTGGGTTTCGAGGTGCTGCCGCTGACCGGAGGCGAGCGCCCGCCCCTGGAGATCCTCGCCGAGCGCCTGCGCGCGAACAGGTTCGTCTGCCTGATGGCCGATCGCGATCTCACCCGGGCCGGGGTGCCGGTGGAATTCTTCGGCGAGCCGACCCGGATGCCTGCGGGTCCGGCGAAACTGGCGATCGAAACCGGTGCGCCGCTGCACCCGGCGCACGTCTTCTACGACGGGCAGGATTGCGTGGTCCAGATCGACGACGCCCTGGACACCGGTTCCAGCGACGTCGGGGCCATCACCCAGGCGCTGGCCGACCGATTCGCCGTGAACATCGCCGCGCATCCGCAGGACTGGCACATGCTTCAGCCGCTATGGCTGGCCGACCTCTCTGAGCAGCGGCGCGCGGGCCTCGAGGGGCACGGGGCCTGATGCGTATCGGGATGGTGTGCCCCTACTCCTTCGACGTGCCCGGCGGGGTGCAGTCCCACGTGCTGCAACTCGCCGAGGAGATGCGCTCACGCGGCCACGAGGTCAGCGTGCTCGCCCCGGCCTCCGACGACGTCGATCTGCCCGACTACGTCGTCTCGGGCGGCAAAGCCGTCCCGATTCCCTACAACGGGTCGGTGGCCCGGTTGCGCTTTGGCCCCGCCACCCACCGAAAGGTCAAGAAGTGGCTCGCCGACGGCGACTTCGACGTGCTGCATCTGCACGAACCCAATGCCCCGAGCCTGTCGATGCTGGCGCTGATGATCGCCGAGGGTCCGATCGTCGCCACCTTCCACACCTCGACGACGAAGTCGCTGACCCTCAGTGTCTTTCAGGGCATCCTGCGGCCGTGGCACGAGAAGATCGTCGGGCGCATCGCGGTCTCCGATCTTGCCCGGCGCTGGCAGATGGAGGCGCTCGGGTCTGACGCGGTGGAGATCCCCAACGGGGTGGATGTCTCCGCGATCGCCGCGGCGCCCCTGCTCGCCGGATATCCGCGTCCGGGAAAGACCGTGCTCTTCCTGGGTCGCTATGACGAACCGCGCAAGGGCATGGCGGTGCTTCTCGATGCGCTGCCCGGCGTGGTCGAGCATTTCGGCGACATCGAGATCCTCGTCGTCGGGCGTGGCGACGAGGACGACTTACGCGAGGAGGCGGGGGCGCTGGCAGTCCACCTGAAGTTTCTCGGCCAGGTCGACGATGCGCAGAAGGCCTCGGCGCTGCGCAGTGCCGACGTCTACTGCGCGCCCAACACCGGCGGCGAGAGTTTCGGCATCGTGCTCGTCGAGGCGATGGCGGCCGGGACCCCCGTGGTGGCCAGTGATCTCGATGCCTTCCGCCGGGTGCTGGAGGACGGCGAGGCCGGGCGGCTGGTGCCGGTCGAGGATCCCGATGCCCTGGCCGCAGCGCTCATCGAAGTGCTCTCCGACGACCGGCTTCGTGCCCGCTACGTCACCGCGGCGACGGCGGCGGTGCAGCGCTACGACTGGACGGTGATCGCCGACGAGATCATGCGGGTGTACGAGACGGTGGCCGCCGCCGGTGCGCGGGTGGCGGTGGCCGGCCCGGCCGGCCGGGGGGGTTGATGGACCCGGCGGTGTACTGGCCGATCACCGCGGCGCTGGTGGCCGTCTTGGTCATCCTCGCCGTCTGGGCCTACCAGACCGCCAACCGGCTGGACCGCCTGCACGTGCGCTATGACCTCTCGTGGCAGGCGCTCGATGCTGCGCTGGCCCGGCGCGCGGTCGTCGCGCGGGCTGTCGCTGCCGATGCCTACGGCGGCAGACCCGAGGGCAGGCGGCTGGCTGCGCTGGCCGACACCGCCGAACGGGCACCCCGGTCCAGCCGGGAAGCCTGCGAGAACGAACTGTCCACCGCGCTCGCGCAGGTCGACCAGGGCTCCGTTCCGGTGGCGCTCGTCGCCGAACTGGCCGATGCCGAGGCACGGGTCCTGCTGGCGCGGCGTTTCCACAACGACGCGGTTCGGGACACCCTGGCGCTGCGGGAGCGCCGCGCGGTGCGACTGCTTCGGCTCGGCGGACGGGCCGCGCTGCCGCACTACTTCGAAATTGCCGAGCCGGCGCAGCGATGAGCGCGCCCCGTACCTCGGCGCGGATCGTGCTGCTCGACGACGACGGGGCGGTGCTGCTGCTGTGCGGCTCTGATCCGGCCGTCACCGACGGCAGCGCGCCGAGATGGTGGTTCACCGTCGGCGGGCGGGCCAGGCCGGGGGAGTCGCTGGCCGAAGCCGCGGCCCGCGAACTGGCCGAGGAGACCGGCCTGCGGGTCAGCCCCGGCGACCTGGTCGGCCCGGTGTGGCGACGCGACGCGGTGTTCCGCTTCAACGGGGCCCAGATCAGCAGCGCAGAGTTCTTCTTCGTGCACCGCACCCTTCGCTTCGCCCCCGAGACGGTCGGGCGCACGTCGCTGGAGCACCGCTACATCCACGCCCACCGCTGGTGCGACGCGGCGACCATCGCCGCGCTGACCCAGGCCGGCGAGCAGGTGTACCCGATGCAGCTGGGCCTCCTACTGGCCGAAGCGGGCCGGCTGGCCGACCGGCCCGCAGCGCTGGACCGGGCGCAGCCACGCCCGATCCGGTGAGCATCTAGACTGGCCGGGTCGGAGGGAGCAGAGGAACATGGACGCTCAGACCGGGACGGCTCGGGTCAAACGCGGCATGGCCGAAATGCTCAAGGGCGGCGTCATCATGGACGTCGTCACGCCCGAACAGGCCCGCATCGCCGAGGGGGCTGGTGCGGTGGCGGTGATGGCGTTGGAGCGCGTCCCCGCCGACATCCGCGCCCAGGGCGGGGTGGCCCGGATGAGCGACCCCGACCTGATCGAGGGCATCATCTCCGCCGTCAGCATCCCGGTGATGGCCAAGGCACGCATCGGGCACTTCGTCGAGGCGCAGATCCTGCAGAGCCTCGGGGTGGACTACGTCGACGAGTCCGAGGTGCTGACCCCGGCCGACTACACCAACCACATCGACAAGTGGAAGTTCACCGTCCCGTTCGTGTGCGGCGCCACCAACCTCGGCGAGGCGCTGCGTCGCATCACCGAGGGGGCGGCGATGATCCGCTCCAAGGGCGAGGCGGGCACCGGGGACGTGTCGAACGCCACCATGCACATCCGGACCATTGCCGGAGAGATCCGCCGGCTGTCGTCGCTGTCACCCGACGAGCTCTACGTCGCCGCCAAGGAACTCCAGGCGCCCTACGATCTGGTCGTCGAGGTTGCCCGCGCGGGCAAGCTTCCCGTCACGCTGTTCACCGCGGGCGGCATCGCCACCCCGGCCGATGCGGCCATGATGATGCAGCTCGGTGCGGAGGGTGTGTTCGTCGGCTCCGGAATCTTCAAGTCGGGCGACCCCGCCCAGCGCGCCGCGGCGATCGTGAAGGCGACCACCTTCTACGACGACCCCGACGTGCTGGCCAAGGTCTCCCGCGGCCTCGGTGAGGCGATGGTCGGAATCAACGTCGAGGAGATCGCGCAGCCGCACCGGTTGGCCCAGCGCGGCTGGTAGCCCCGCGTCCGATGGCGATCGAGCAGATCCTCGGCCTCGAGCAGCTCGAGGTCAACATCTATCGCGGTACGGTGTTCAACCCCGAAACCGGTTATCTGCGAAGGACGTTCGGCGGTCATATCGCGGGGCAGGCGCTGGTGTCGGCGGTGCGGACGGTCAAGCCGGAGTACCACGTGCATTCGCTGCACGCCTACTTCCTGCGGCCCGGCGATGCCACCAAGCCGGCCATCTACCTGGTCGACCGCCCGCGCGACGGCGGTTCGTTCTGCACCCGGCGGGTCAACGCCGTGCAGAACGGCGAGGTCATCTTCTCGATGGGGGCGTCCTTCCAGATCGAGCAGAGCGGTATCGAGCATCAGGACGTCATGCCGATCACCCCGCCGCCGGAGGAGCTGCCCGATTTCCATTTCCGCGGTGGCCCCGCCGGCGACCGCAAGCTCGGTCTGTTCGACGAGTGGGACATCCGGCTGGTGCCGCCCGAGCACCGGGTGGCCCTGCCCGGGCAGGTCTCACCGCAGCAGGTGTGGTTCAAGCACATCGACCCCCTGCCCGACGATCCGCTGCTGCACATCTGTGCGCTGGCCTACATGAGCGACCTCACTCTGCTGTCCTCGGCGAACTCCACCCACCCCGAGGAACGCTTGCACCTGATGATCGCCTCGCTGGATCACGCGATGTGGTTCATGCGCCCGTTCCGTGCCGACGAGTGGCTGCTCTACGACCAGTCCTCACCCTCGGCCTGCGGGGGCAGGGCCCTGACGCAGGGACAGATCTACAACCAGCGCGGGCAGATGGTCGCCGCGGTCGTGCAGGAGGGTCTGACCCGCTACGAGCGCGGGTACACCCCGCCGCCGCGGTGAGTGACCGCCCCGGTTCGCCGGTGGTGGGTGTGCTGGCCCTGCAGGGCGACACCCGCGAACACCTGGCGGCCCTGCGTGCCGCCGGCGCCGAGGCGCGCACGGTCCGCCGCCGCGGCGAACTCGAGGCCGTCGACGCCCTGGTCATTCCCGGTGGGGAGTCGACCACGATGAGCCTGCTGCTGCGCGAACTGGACCTGCTCGACCCGCTGCGGGCGCGGCTGGCGGCCGGGATGCCGGCCTACGGGTCGTGCGCCGGGATGATCCTGATGGCCAGCGAGATCCTCGACGCCGGGCAACCCGGGCGTGAGGCCTACCCACTGGGCGCGATCGACATGGCGGTCCGGCGCAATGCCTTCGGCCGTCAGGTCGACTCTTTCGAGTGCGATGTCGAGTTCCGCGGGCTCGAGGGCCCCGCACACGCGGTGTTCATCCGCGCGCCGTGGGTGGAGCGCCTCGGGCCGCAGGTCGAGGTGCTGGCCCGGGCGGGTGAGCACGTGGTGGCTGTCCGCCAGGGTGCGATGCTGGCGACCGCGTTCCACCCGGAGGTGACCGGGGACCGCCGGGTGCACCGGCTGTTCGTGGACATCGTCACCGGGCGGGCCTGACCGACGTGGGCGCGGTTTCCGGCGCGCAGCGCTCGAAACCGCGCCCAACCCGGCGGCTAGACTCGGTCTCGCTCGACCCCGCCGACACAGAGGATTCCTGCGATGAGCGGCCACTCCAAATGGGCCACCACCAAGCACAAGAAGGCCGTCATCGACGCCAAGCGCGGCAAGATGTTCGCCAAGCTGATCAAGAACATCGAGGTCGCCGCCCGCGTGGGTGGGGGTGACCCGAACGGCAATCCCACCCTGTGGGATGCCATCCAGAAGGCCAAGAAGTCCTCGGTGCCCAACGACAACATCGAGCGTGCCCGCAAGCGCGGCGCCGGCGAGGAGGCCGGCGGGGCCGACTGGCAGACCATCACCTACGAGGGCTACGGACCCAACGGGGTGGCGGTGCTGGTGGAGTGCCTGACCGACAACCGCAACCGGGCCGCGGGTGAGGTACGGGTGGCGATGACCCGCAACGGCGGCAACATGGCCGACCCCGGCTCGGTCGCCTACCTGTTCACCCGCAAGGGCGTGGTCAGCCTGGACAAGGACGGTCTGAGCGAGGACGACGTGCTGGTGGCGGTGCTGGACGCCGGAGCCGAGGAGGTCAACGACCTCGGTGACAGCTTCGAAGTGGTCTGCGAGACGGCCGACCTGGTGGCGGTGCGCACCGCACTGGTGGACGCCGGCATCGACTACAACTCCGCCGAGGCCGACTTCCGGCCGTCGGTCACGGTGCCGGTGGATCTGGACGGCGCCCGCAAGGTGCTGCGGCTGGTCGACGCGCTGGAGGACAGCGACGACGTTCAGGACGTGTACACCAACATCGAGATCCCCGACGAGGTCGCCGCGCAGCTCGACGAGGACTAGCCCCGCGTGAGCACCGAATGTTTGGATTAGGGTCAAAGGCCAAGTTTGTGGATGGGGACCCGGTGCGAACGTGAGGAGTCGACGATGAATCTTCGGTTGGGAGCAGCCGCGTTCGCCGTGGGTCTGGCCCTGGCCAGCCCGCACGCCGAGGCCGGTGCCGATGCCGGTGCCGGTGCCGATGAGCCAGACAGCGCCACGTCGACCGCGGCTGAGCAGTCAGCGCCAGGCGCGCCGAAGGCTGGGGCCACCCGTGGCCGGGCAGAGCGGCCAGCCGCGGAGGCCGCGCGTCCGGCCAACCGACGGGCGGACGGTCCCCGGCCGGCGGCGTCGGAGACCCCCGAGGAATCCCATGCCGGCACCGCCCAGCGGTCCGCGCCGTCGCGGGCGGAGTCGCGGACCCGCATCCGCGTGCCGAGCGCAGCACAGATGACGGCCCCCGTCGCCGTCCCGGACGTACCGACACCCGCGGTCCCCGTCGGCAATCTCCCCGACGCGACGCAGCCACCGCCGGGCGCGCCTGCCGCGCCGGTGGCGGAGGCGGTGCCGGCCGCGCAGGTGACGGGCAGCCTGAACGCCGCAGTTGTCGGCTTCTTCGAGTCGGTGTCACGGCTACTGTCGGGCCTGCCCGTCGCGCCGATCTCCGATCTGATCGCCGGCGCACTGCAGCTCGTGCGGCGGGCACTGTTCAACCAGCTGCCCAGTGCCAGCCCGGCTCAACTGTCCTCGACCGTCGCCGGACGGGTGTCGGGCAGCATCGGTGCCACCGATCCCGAGGGCGACGCCCTGACCTACACGGTGGTCTCCGCGCCCGCTCTCGGCACCGTCGAGGTCGGCGCCGACGGCGGATACGTCTACGTCGCGGGTTCGGAATACGCCGGCAGCGACTCCTTCCGCATCGCGGTCTCCGACGCCGGCTTCAACCTGCTGGACCCGTTCTCCAGCCGGGCGACCGAGGTGACGGTCGCGGTGGCGACGCCCTCGCGGCCCGCACCGGTGATCGTCGCCCAGCCCGACGATCAGGGACGAGCGCTGATCTCCCTGCTCGGGACGGCTACCCGCAGCATCGACATCGTCATCTACCAGATCAACGATCAGGGTATCGAAGACGCGCTCCTCGATCGCATGGCCGAAGGTGTGAACGTGCGACTGATGATGGATGCCTTCAACTACGGCAACTTCACCACCAACTCCAGCTTTGTCAATAACCTGCGCTCCGCCATGGCCTCGCAAGGTCTCCCTGCTGACCGGCTGCAAGCCCACTGGTCGAGTGACAACTTCAACATCACTCACCAGAAGTCGGTGATCATCGATGCGGTCGACGCCACGGGCCGGCCGCTTTCTCCCGATGGCCTTCCGGACTCGGCTCGGGTGCTGATCTCATCCGGCAATTTCGCCACGGACAGCTTTGGGCCGTTCTGGGGGAGCCGCAACTTCTACGTGACGCTGGCCGAGCCGACGGTCGTGTCTGAAGCGGCTAGGGTTTTCGTCTCCGACTTCAACTGCGATGGCCGCTCGGTCACCAACGATCTTGCCAAGTCGCCGGACCTGGTGTGGTCCAACGGCTCGACGAACGTGTACATCGGCGAGAAGGGGCTCTACCCGAAGGACGGAAGGTACCCGTTCGAGGCATCCCCCGACGTGTCGCTGATCCCGCAGGATGAAGGCAACGTCGTCGCCTACCAGGTCGGCCTCATCGAGCAGGCCCGCGCGGGCGACATGCTGCGCATCTACACACTGGAGTTCGCCAGCGACGCGATCTCGGTTGCGCTCGACAGGGCCGCACAGCGCGGCGTCGACGTGCGCTTGGTGACGACCTACGAGGCGAAACAACCGAAGGCGTCCAATCTCACGGCGCTCGCCCAAGCGGGTGGGACGATCACCTACTACGCACCGGAGAAGAGGGTGCCGGGAGTCCTCTACATCCACGCCAAGGCGATGCTGTTGAGCGATCCCGAGGGCAACCTCGTGGCGGGCTTCGTCGGGTCGCAGAATTTCTCCGAAGTGTCGATGACGTTCAACCGGGAGTTGGGTATCCAGCTGACGCCCGCGTACGCGGACGCGGCCGCCACGATCGCGCAGATGTTCGACGCCGACTTCGCATTCCAGAAGTGGTACTCGATCGACCTGCCCTACACGGCACAGCTGACGAAGGACAACCCGAGCGCTGTGCCGGTGACCTGGCTGGGACCGGTGAACGCCGACGAGACGATCGAGTCCTACGTACGGCCGGGGTGCGGCTGCGTCGCGGAGGCCTCCGCGCAGGTCTGACCGGCACCGCCGCCGGGCATGTCGCTGCGCCGGATTGTCGCCGCCGGCCGCTAGGCTATCGAACAGCTGTTCGTAGGCGGGAGGCGTTGGTGCGGGTGATGGGAGTCGATCCCGGGTTGACCCGGTGCGGCCTGTCGGTGATCGAGGGCCGGGGCGGGCGGCAGGTCATCGCCCTGGACGTCGATGTGGTTCGCACCCCGGCCGGTGAGCCGCTGGCCCGCCGGCTGCTGGCGATCAGTGACGCCGTCGAGCACTGGCTGGACACCCACCGCCCCGACGTGCTGGCGATCGAGCGGGTCTTCTCCCAGCAGAATGTCTCGACCGTGATGGGCACCGCCCAGGCCGGCGGCGTGATCGCACTCGCCGCGGCACGGCGGAACATCGACGTGCACTTCCACACCCCCAGCGAGGTGAAAGCCGCGGTCACCGGCAACGGCAACGCCGACAAGGCGCAGGTGACCGCGATGGTCACCAGGATCCTGCAACTGCAGCAGAAGCCGACCCCGGCAGACGCCGCCGATGCGCTGGCACTGGCGATCTGTCACTGCTGGCGCGCACCGATGATCGCCCGGATGGCCAAGGCCGAGCAGCTGGCCGCCGAGCAGCGCCGCGCCTTCGCGGCCCGGGTGAAGGCCGCCGGTCCGGTGTCACGGAGCGCGACGTGATCGCCGCGGTCCGCGGGGAGGTGCTCGAGGTCGCCCTGGACCACGCCGTGGTCGAGGCTGCCGGAGTGGGCTACAAGGTGATGGCGACGCCATCGACGCTCTCGACGCTGCGCCGTGGGACCGAGGCCCGGCTGATCACCGCGATGATCGTCCGCGAGGACTCGATGACGCTCTACGGCTTCGCCGACGCCGACGCCCGTGATCTGTTCCTGTTGCTGCTGGGTGTCTCCGGGGTGGGGCCGAAGATCGCGCTGGCCACCCTGGCGGTCTACGACGCCGGCACATTGCGCCGGGCGCTGGCCGACGGCGACGTGACCGCGCTGACCCGGGTTCCGGGAATCGGCAAGCGGGGAGCCGAACGCATGGTGCTGGAACTGCGCGACAAGATCGGCGCGGTGCTCGGCACCGGTTCGGGAGTGGCCGCGGGCGGACACGCGGTGCGCACCCAGGTGGTGGAAGCCCTTGTCGGACTTGGCTTTGCGGTCAGACAGGCCGAGGAGGCCTGCGACAAGGCGCTGGCCGACGAACCCGAAGCAACTACGTCGAGCGCGCTGCGCGCGGCGCTGTCGCTGCTCGGCCGCAAGTGACCCGGAAGTGAGTAAGCCGCGATGAGCCGATTCGAAGACGACGGTGATCCCGACGAGCGGGACCTCTCGCCGGCGTTGACCGTCGGCGAGGGCGACATCGATGCCGGCCTGCGGCCGCGGTCGCTGGCGGAGTTCATCGGCCAGGCGCGGGTGCGTGAGCAGTTGCAGTTGGTGATCGAAGGCGCACGCAACCGCGGCGGCACGCCGGATCACATCCTGCTGTCCGGACCGCCGGGCCTGGGCAAGACGTCGCTGGCCATGATCATCGCCCACGAACTCGGCACGGCGCTGCGGGTGACCTCCGGCCCGGCGCTCGAACGGGCCGGGGACCTCGCCGCGATGCTGTCCAACCTCGTCGAGCACGACGTGCTCTTCATCGACGAGATCCACCGCATCGCCCGCCCCGCCGAGGAGATGCTGTACCTGGCGATGGAGGACTTCCGCGTCGACGTGGTGGTCGGCAAGGGCCCCGGCGCGACGTCGATACCCCTGGAGGTCGCACCCTTCACCCTCGTCGGCGCCACCACCCGCTCGGGTGCGCTGACCGGCCCGCTGCGCGACCGCTTCGGGTTCACCGCGCATCTGGACTTCTACGAGCCGAATGACCTGGAGCAGGTGCTGGCCCGCTCGGCGGGCATCCTGGGTATTGAAGTGGGCTCCGAGGCCGCTGCGGAGATCGCCCGCCGGTCCCGCGGCACCCCGCGGATCGCCAACCGGCTGCTGCGCCGGGTCCGCGACTACGCCGAGGTGCGCGCCGACGGCGTGATCACCCGAGACGTGGCCAAGATGGCGCTGGAGGTCTACGACGTCGACGAACTCGGCCTGGACCGCCTGGACCGCGCGGTGCTCTCGGCGCTGACCCGCAGCTTCGGCGGGGGTCCGGTGGGGGTATCCACGCTGGCCGTGGCGGTCGGGGAGGAGGCCGCCACCGTCGAGGAGGTGTGCGAACCGTTCCTGGTGCGGGCCGGCATGATCGCCCGCACCCCGCGTGGCCGGGTGGCCACGCCGCAGGCCTGGACGCACCTGGGCCTGACCCCGCCGGCCTCGGCGGGCGCCCTGGGTCAGCCCGGACTCTTCGAGTAGCCGGTCAGACCAGCGCGGGAGCGGCGACCGGGATGTCGGCGAGGATGTCCGCCAGCACCTCGAGTCCTTCGGTCAGCAGCGCATCGCTGATCGTCAGCGGCGGCAGCAGGCGCAGGACGTTGCCGAACGTGCCGCAGCTGAGCACGAGCACTCCTGCGGCGTGCGCCGCGCCGGCCAGCGCCTTGGTCAGCTCGGGATCCGGCTCGGAGGTGCCCGACTTCACCAGCTCCACCGCGATCATCGCGCCGCGCCCGCGCACGTCGCCGATGCGGTCGTCGTCTGCCTGCATCCGGCCAAGCTTGTCCTTCATCAGCGTTTCGATCTGCTTGGCACGGTCGAGCAACCCGTCGAGTTCGATCGTCTCGATGGTGGCCAGCGCCGCCGCACAGGCCACCGGGTTACCGCCGTAGGTTCCGCCGACCCCGCTGACGTGAGGCGCGTCCATGATCGCGGCCTTGCCGGTGACCGCCGAGAGCGGCATGCCGTCGGCGACACCCTTGGCGATGACGATCAGGTCGGGCTCGATGCCCTCGTCCTCGCACGCGAACCACTGCCCGGTGCGGGCGATTCCGCTCTGCACCTCGTCGGCGATGAACACGACGTCGTTCTCCGTGCACCATGCCCGCAGCGCGGGCAGGAATCCCGGTGCGGGAACGATGAATCCACCTTCACCCTGGATCGGCTCGATGATCAGGGCGGCGAGGTTGGCCGCGCCGATCTGCTTGTCGATCACCGTCAGGGCGCGCTCGGCGGCCAGCTCACCGTCGGTGGCCCACTCCTTGTCGATCAACCCGTCGCGGTAGGGGTAGGACATGGGCGCCCGATAGATCTCCGGGGCGAAGGGGCCGAAGCCGCTCTTGTAGGGCATCGACTTCGCGGTCAGCCCCATCGTCAGGTTGGTGCGACCGTGATAGGCGTGGTCGAACGCCACCACCGCGGTGCGGTGGGTGTAGGAACGGGCGATCTTCACGGCGTTCTCGACCGCCTCGGCGCCAGAGTTGAACAGCGCCGTGCGCTTCTCGAAGGAGCCCGGGGTGAGGCGGTTGAGGTGTTCGGCCACCGCGACGTATTCCTCGTACGGGGTGACCATGAAACAGGTGTGGGTGAAGTCGGCGACCTGCTCGCGCACCGCCTCGACGACACGTGGCGCGGCGTTGCCGATGGTGGTGACGGCGATCCCCGAGCCGAGGTCGATGAAGCGATTGCCGTCGACGTCCTCGATGATGCCGCCGGCCGCGCGGGCGGCGAAGACCGGCAGGGTGCTGCCGACCCCGCGTGAGATCGCCGCGCTGCGGCGCTTGGCCAGATCGCTGGACAGCGGTCCGGGGATGGGGGTGATGATTTTGCGGCTCTGTTCGACGTTGCTCACGGGGAATCTCCTGGCGCGACGGACGGATCTACGCTGATCAAACCAGGGTAGCCGCGATTGCCGGGGTAGCACCAGTCGAGGCGAGCGACCTCACCGCCGCCGGTCGGGGTGGCAGACTAGGGCAGACGTGGGCACCGCCGGACCGTCCGGCCCGGCAGCCCAGCCCGCACCCGACCCGAAAGAAACCTGCCGCCATGGAACTGTTGACCTTCCTGCCCCTGATCATCATCCTGGGCGCGTTCATGCTCTTCGCCTCCCGGCGCCAGCGCAAGGCCATGCAAGCCACGATTGACCTGCACGAATCCCTGCGGATCGGGGATCGGGTGCACACCACCTCCGGTCTGGAGGCCACCATCACCGGGATCGGCGAGGACACCGTGGACCTCGAGATCTCGCCGGGCGTGGTCACCCGGTGGATGAAGCTGGCCATCCGGGACCGGGTCGAGCCCGAACTTCCCGAGGTCGCAGCCGAAAGCGACGTCGATCGGCTGGCCAAAGACTGATCGCCCGGCGCACCCCGTACCCTCTTGCGGGGAGGCGCGGAGTCGCGGCAGACGCGGCAAGCACGGAGGAGAGACAGCAACGTGGCATCGTCATCGGCGCCGGTGCGGCCCTACCGCTGGCTGGCGCTGTTCCTGGTCGCTCTGATCGGGGTCTACCTGCTGGTGTTCCTGACCGGTAACAAGCAGGCCGAGCCCAAACTGGGCATCGATCTGCAGGGCGGCACCCGCGTCACCCTGACCGCCCGCACCCCCGACGGTTCCAAGCCGACCCGCGAGTCCCTCGACCAGGCCCTACAGATCATCACCGCGCGGGTCAACGGCCTCGGCGTCTCGGGCTCCGAGGTGGTGATCGACGGCGACAACCTGATCATCACCGTTCCCGGCAACGACGGCAACCAGGCCCGCAACCTGGGCCAGACCGCCCGGCTCTACGTGCGCCCGGTGATCGGCCAGCCGATCCCGGTCGAGGCGATCAACAAGAAACCCGGCCCCGGTGAGGCGCCCCCCGGCGGTCCGCCCGGACCCGGCACCCCGGGCGCCCCGCCGACGTCCGCGCCGACCGCCGCGCCGGCGCCGCCCGCGCCGCCGGGACCGGGCCAGCCGGCCCCGCCGCCCGGACCGCCGGACCCCCGCAAGGATCTCGCCGCACGGATCAAGTTCGAGAAGGACCTGCGGCAGAGCACCAATCAGACCCTGCTGCTGTTCGCGGTTCAGTATGTGGCCGGAAACTGCGGCGGCGAGGATTTCCTGGCCGGCAACGACGATCCGAACCTGCCGTTGGTGACCTGCTCCGAGGACGGCAAGTCGGTCTACATCCTCGACAAGTCGATCATCGCCGGCGATCAGATCAAGGACGCCACCTCCGGCTTCGATCAGCAGAAGGCGGCGTGGCTGGTCTACCTGGAATTCAAAGACGAGGCCGCCACCACCTGGGCCGACTTCACCGGGGCGAACGTCGGCACCCAGACCGCGTTCACCCTGGACTCCAAGGTGGTCAGCGCGCCGGTCATCCGGGAGGCCATCCCCGGCGGGCGAACAGAGATCAGCGGCGGCGATCCGCCGTTCACCGCCGAGAGCGCCGGTCAGCTGGCCAACGTGCTCAAGTACGGCTCGCTCCCGCTGTCCTTTGAGTCCTCCGAAGCGGAAACCGTCTCCGCCACACTGGGTTTGACGTCGTTGCGGGCCGGATTGATCGCCGGCGCGATCGGGCTGGCCATGGTCCTGGTGTACTCGCTGCTGTACTACCGCGCGCTGGGCTTGCTGACGATGCTGTCCCTGGTGGCGTCCGGTGCCATGATCTTCGGGATCCTGGTGCTGCTGGGCAGATACATCAACTACACGCTGGACCTCGCCGGCATCGCCGGTCTGATCATCGGCATCGGAACGACCGCCGACTCCTTCGTGGTGTTCTTCGAGCGCATCAAGGACGAGATCCGCGAGGGCCGCTCGTTCCGCTCCGCGGTGCCGCGCGGATGGGCGCGGGCCCGCAAGACCATCCTGTCGGGCAACGCGGTCAGCTTCATCGCCGCGACGGTGCTGTACCTGCTCGCCGTCGGCCAGGTCAAAGGTTTCGCGTTCACCCTCGGCCTGACCTCCGTCCTGGACACCGTGGTCGTGTTCACGGTCACCTGGCCGCTGCTCTATCTGGCGTCGAAGTCGCCGCTGCTGGCCAAGCCGGCATTCAACGGCCTCGGCGCGGTGCAGGAGATCGCCCGCGAGCGCCGGGCGGCCAGACAGGTTCCGGCGGCAGCCGGACAGAGCGGGGCGCGGTAGATGACCGACACCAACAACACCGAGACCATCGACGAGGAATCCGACGGGACCGCGGCCGCGGAGGATCTCGAGGCCGTCGGGCCACTGCCGCGCCACGGGTTCTTCACCCGGCTCTACACCGGCACCGGCGCCTTCGAGGTTGTCGGCCGCCGCAAACTGTGGTTCGCCATCAGTGGGCTGATCGTCGCGGCTGCACTGGCCAGCATCGTGCTGAAGGGCTTCACCTTCGGCATCGACTTCGAGGGCGGCACCAAGGTGTCCTTCCCGCGGGCGGGCGCGACCGGGGACGCCAACGTCACCCAGGTCGAGGAGGTGTTCACGAAGGCCATCGGCAACGGCCCGGAATCGGTCGTCGTGGTCGGCACCGGGTCCACCGCATCGGTGCAGATCCGCTCGGAAACCCTGACCAACGACCAGGCCGCCACGCTGCGCGACGCGCTGTTCGAGGCGTTCCAGCCCAAGGGCGTCGATGGCCAGCCCAGCAAGCAGGCCATCAGCGATTCCGCGGTGTCGGAGACCTGGGGCGGGCAGATCACCCGCAAGGCCCTGATAGCCCTCGCCGTCTTCCTGGTCGTGGTCACCATCTACATCACGCTGCGCTACGAGAAGTTCATGGCAGCCGCGGCGCTGGCGACATTGGGCTTTGACCTCATCACGACCGCCGGGGTCTACTCGTTCGTGGGTTTCGAGGTCACCCCTGCGACGGTGATCGGGCTGCTGACCATCCTGGGCTACTCGCTCTACGACACCGTCATCGTGTTCGACAAGGTGGAGGAGAACACCAAGGGCTTCGAACACACCACCCGGCGAACCTACGCTGAACATGCCAACCTCGCGATCAACCAGACGTTCATGCGCTCGATCAACACCAGCCTGATCGCCACCATGCCGGTGGTCGCCCTGATGGTGGTGGCGGTGTGGCTGCTGGGCGTGGGCACGCTGAAGGACCTTGCGCTGGTTCAGTTGGTGGGCGTGCTGGTCGGCACGTACTCCTCCATCTTCTTCGCCACCCCCCTGATGGTCACGCTGCGGGAGCGCACCGGACTCGTGCGGGACCACACCCGTCGTGTGCTCAAGCGTCGTCAGGGTGCGGACTCGGAGTCCACCGGTCCGGAGTACATCCCGGGGATCTCCATCCCGGAGCCTGGCGCCCGACCGGTGCGGCCGGGCCGCCCCGCCGGCAAGCGCGGCACGCGAGGACGGTAGGCCGCGGTGGTTCTTCGGCGTCGCCGCGCTCTGGCCGCCGCGCTGACGGTCCTTGCCGTGGCGGCGCCTGCGCTCACCTCCTGTTCCGGCGCAGCCGCCGACCAGGTCAACTTCGCTGTCGACGGCGCACTGTCGACCTACAACACCAACACCGTGACGGGTGCGGCCTCGGCTGGCCCGCAGGCCTTCGCCCGGGTGCTCACCGGGTTCAGCCTGCACGGTCCCGACGGCCAGGTGCTCGCCGACTACGACTTCGGCTCGACGTCAGTGGTCGGACGGGAGCCGTTGATCGTCGACTACCAGATCGCCGACAACGCGGTGTACTCCGACGGCAAGCCGATCACCTGTGACGACATGGTGCTGACCTGGGCCGCGCAGTCGGGTCGTTACCCGGGGTTCAACGCCGCCAGCCAGGCCGGCTACATCGATGTCGCGGGGATCGAGTGCCAGCCGGGCCAGAAGAGGGCGCGAGTGAACTTCCTGCCCAACCGTGGCGTCGTGGACTATGCCCAACTGTTCACCGCGACCTCGCTGATGCCCTCCCACGTGCTCGGTGATCAACTGGGAATCGACGTCGCCGCCACCCTGCAGGGCGGAGACCCTGCCGCCATCGCGCGCGTCGCCGAGGCCTGGAACACCGCCTGGGACCTCAAGCCCGGGATGGACGCCGAGGCCCTCAAGCGCTTCCCGTCGTCGGGTCCCTACCGGATCGACTCGGTGCTGCCCGAGGGAGCGGTGGTGCTGGCGGTCAACGACCGCTGGTGGGGCGCCAAACCCATCACCAAGCGCATCGTGGTCTGGCCGCGCGGGGTCGATGTCCAGGACCGGGTCAACGCGGGCAGCTTCCACGTGGTCGATGTGGCGACCGGCTCGTCGGGCACGCTGACCACTCCGGACGACTACCAGCGCACCGACATCGCTTCGGGCGGCATCGAGCAACTGATCTTCGCCGCGCAGGGACCGCTCGCCGAACAACCCGCGCGCCGCGCGGTGGCGCTGTGTACCCCGCGCGATGTGATTGCGCGTAATGCCGGACTGCCGATCTCCAACTCCCGGCTCAACCCGGCCGGCGAGGACGCCTACAGCGTGACCGAGGCGGCCGCGGAGGGCGGCCAGTTCAGCGTCGCCAACCCCGAGGCCGCCCGAGCGGCACTCAACGGTGCGCCGCTGACCGTGCGCATGGCCTATCAGGCGCCCAACCCGAGGCTGGCGGCGACCATCGCGGCCATCGCGACGGCCTGCGGAGCGGCGGGCATCACCGTCCAGGACGTGACCAACGAGTCCACCGGCCCCCAGGCGCTGCGTGACGGCCAGACCGATGTGCTGGTGGCGAGCACCGGCGGGGCCGTGGGCAGTGGTTCCACCGGGTCATCCGCCATGGACGCCTACGCGCTGCACACCGGCAACGGCAACAACCTGGCCGGGTACTCCAACCCCCAGGTCGACGGCATCATCGCCGCGCTCGCGGTGACCACCGACCCCAAGGAGTTCTCGCGGCTGCTGGCCGACGCCGCACCCATCCTGTGGTCGGACATGCCGACCCTGCCGCTCTACCGGCAGCAGCGCACCGTGATGGCCGCCAAGAAGATGTTCGCCGTCGAACCCAACCCCACCAAGTGGGGCGCCGGATGGAACATGGACCGATGGCGCCTCGAGCCGTAGAGCCCGACGACGATCTGACGGCGGTGCTCGCCGCGCTGACCCGGGAGGTGCCCGACTTCCCGACCCCCGGCGTGCTGTTCCGCGACCTGACCCCCGTCCTGGCCGACGGCCGCGTTTTCGCCCTGCTCACCGATGCGCTGGCCCGGATCACCGAAGGCGCGGACCTGATCGCCGGGATCGACGCCCGCGGGTTCCTGCTCGGCGGCGCCGTGGCGGGGCGACTGGGGGTTGGGGTCCTGGCGATCCGGAAGGCCGGGAAACTGCCCCCGCCGGTACATCGCCGCGACTACGCGCTGGAGTACGCCACGGCTGCCCTGGAGATCCCCGCCGACGGCCTCACGCTCACGGGCCGGCGGGTCGCGATCATCGACGACGTGCTGGCCACCGGGGGCACTGTCGCCGCCGCCCGGGATCTGCTCGACGCCGCCGGCGCCCGGGTATCCGAGGCGGCGGTGATCATGGAGCTCACCGGACTCGGCGGGCGCGAGCGCCTGGAGCCGCTGCCCGTGCACAGCTTGCAGCGCTGGTAAGGCGGGTCCGAGGCGATATCCTCGGATGTGGGCAGGGCAGCGGAGGAGGTGATCATGGCCGACGAACCGGGCGGCGCGGCATCGCAGCCGCGGGGCGGCGCCGGGATCACCGCGGCCGAGCCGGCTCCGGAGACCCCCAAAGCCACGACCAGCGCCACGCGGCGGGTCAGGGCCCGGCTGGCGCGCCGGATGACCGCACAGCGCAGCGCGATCAACCCGGTTCTCGAGCCGCTGGTCGCCGTGCACCGGGAGGTCTACCCCAAGGCGGACCTGGCGATCCTGCGGCGTGCCTACGACGTCGCCGACGCCAAACACGCCACCCAGCTGCGCCACTCCGGTGACCCCTACATCACCCATCCGCTGGCGGTCGCCACGATCCTCGCCGAACTGGGAATGGACACCACCACTCTGGTGGCCGCGCTTCTGCACGACACCGTCGAGGACACCGGTTACACGCTCAACGCGCTGACCGAGGACTTCGGCGACGAGGTCGGCCACCTCGTCGACGGGGTGACCAAGCTCGACCGGGTGGTGCTGGGCACCGCCGCCGAGGGCGAGACGATCCGGAAGATGATCATCGCGATGGCTCGCGATCCGCGGGTACTGGTCATCAAGGTCGCCGACCGTCTGCACAACATGCGGACCATTCGCTTCCTGCCGCCGGAGAAACAGGCCCGCAAAGCCCGCGAGACCCTCGAGGTCATCGCGCCGCTCGCACACCGGCTCGGCATGGCCACGGTCAAGTGGGAACTGGAGGACCTCTCCTTCGCGATCCTGCATCCGAAGCGCTACGACGAGATCGTGCGACTGGTCGCCGACCGCTCACCGTCGCGCGACACCTACCTGGCGAAGGTGCGCGAAGAGGTCGGCTCGGCGCTGGGCGGGATGAAGATCCATGCCGTGGTCGAGGGACGGCCCAAGCACTACTGGTCGATCTACCAGAAGATGATCGTCAAGGGCCGCGACTTCGACGACATTCACGATCTGGTCGGGGTCCGGATTCTCTGCGACGAGATCCGGGACTGCTACGCCGCGATGGGTGTCGTGCACTCGCTGTGGCAGCCGATGCCCGGTCGGTTCAAGGACTACGTCGCCCAACCCCGCTTCGGGGTCTACCAGTCCCTGCACACCACCGTCGTCGGACCGGAGGGCAAGCCCCTGGAGGTGCAGATCCGCACCCGCGACATGCACCGCACCGCCGAGTATGGAATCGCCGCGCACTGGCGCTACAAGGAAGCCAAGGGGCGCAACGCTGTTCCGCACCCGCTGGCCGCGGCTGAGATCGACGACATGGCCTGGATGCGCCAACTGCTCGACTGGCAGCGCGAAGCCGCTGACCCCGGCGAGTTCCTGGAGTCGCTGCGCTACGACCTTGCGACCAAGGAGATCTTCGTGTTCACCCCGAAGGGTGACGTCATCACCCTGCCCGCGGGCTCGACGCCGATCGACTTCGCCTACGCGGTACACACCGAGGTCGGTCACCGCTGCATCGGGGCACGGGTCAATGGCCGGCTGGTTGCGCTCGAGCGCACGCTGGAGAGCGGCGAGGTGGTGGAGGTCTTCACCTCCAAGGCCCCCAATGCCGGCCCGTCGCGGGACTGGCAGGGCTTCGTTGTGTCACCGCGGGCCAAGGCCAAGATCCGCCAGTGGTTCGCCAAAGAGCGTCGCGAGGAGGCTCTGGAGGCCGGCAAGGACGCGATCGCGCGCGAGGTACGCCGTGGCGGCCTCCCGCTACAGCGGCTGGTCAACGGCGACGCGGTGGCGGCGCTGGCGAAGGAGCTTCGCTACGCCGACGTCTCCGCGCTCTACACCGCCGTCGGCGAGGGCCACGTGTCGGCCCGTCACGTGGTACAGCGGCTTCTCGCCCAGCTGGGCGGCGCGGAGGGCGCCGAGGACGAACTCGCCGAGCGCGCCACCCCGGCCACCATGCCGGTACGCCATCGCGAGATCGAGGACAACGGGGTCGCGGTTCCGGGTGCCCCGGGGACGCTGTCCAAACTGGCCAAGTGCTGCACGCCGGTGCCCGGCGACAACATCATGGGATTTGTGACCCGCGGTGGGGGAGTGAGCGTGCACCGCACCGACTGCACCAACGCCACCGACCTGCAGCAGCAGTCCGAGCGGATCATCGAGGTCCAGTGGGCACCCTCGCCGACCTCGGTTTTCCTGGTCGCCATCCAGGTCGAGGCCCTCGATCGGCACCGGTTACTCTCCGACGTCACCCGCGTGCTGGCAGATGAGCGGGTGAACATCCTGTCGGCCTCGGTGACCACCTCCGATGACCGAATTGCCGTGAGCCGCTTCACTTTCGAGATGGGCGACCCCAAGCATCTGGGCCACCTGCTCAACGCCGTACGCAGCGTCGAGGGCGTCTATGACGTCTACCGCGTGACCAGCGCGGCGTAATTGGGCGATGCCCGCCAGCGCCGGTCGCGGGCAACGGTATGGTCATCAACCATGCCTCGTCGATCGCCGAGTCCGAACGCCGCCCCCGCGGCGCAGGAGCCGCCCGACGTGCCGCTGATGAGCGGGTTCCCGTCCGCGCCCGACTTCCGGGTAACCCTGCTGAACTGGCAGGATCCACCGTTCAACAGATGGTCATTTCAGCACCTGCGCGAGTTGATCCCCACCCAGCGCATCCCTCGTGGCACCGGGCCGGTCAATCGTCTCGCCTACGACAGGAAGGCCTTCGATCCGGCGGCCGTGGAGGTGCAGCGCGTCGACGGCTCCACCGGCACCATCGCCGAGGTTTTGGCAGACACCTGGACCGATGCGGCGATCATTCTGCACGGCGGGCACGTCGTGTTCGAGCACTACGAGAACAGCATGACCCCCGACACCCCACACCTGATGATGTCGGTGACCAAGTCAGTGGTTGGCTGCGTAGCCGGGGTTCTCGCCGACCGGGGCATCCTCGACACCGACGAGTTGGTCAGCGCCTACGTGCCGGAGATCTCCACGTCGGGCTACGGCGGGGCAAAGGTACGCGACCTGCTCGACATGCGCAGCGGCGTCGCCTTCAGCGAGGAGTACACCAACCCGGATGCCGAGGTTCGAACGATGGAGCGCTTCATCGGGTGGCGGCCCGGATTGAGTCCCGGCGAGGACGGCGGGCTCTATGCCTACCTGGCCACCCTGGGCACCTCCACCGCCCACGGCGGCTCGTTCGTGTACCGCTCGGCCGACACGAACATGCTCGGCTGGGTGTGTGAACGCGCTGCCAACACGCGCATGGCCGATATGATCTCGGAGTTCATCTGGCAGCCGATGGGTGCGGAGTTCGACGCCGAAATCTCCTGCGACGGAGTCGGGTCGGCCATTCATGACGGTGGGCTCTCGGCACGGGCCCGCGACATGGCCCGATTCGGGCAGTTGCTTCTCGAGGACGGATACGTCGGTGACACGCCCGTCGTCCCGCAACGGTGGTTGAGTTCCGCACGGACGCTGGACCCCGACATTCGCGGCGCGTTCTCCGCCTCGCCCTCCGAGGCCCAGCTTTCCGGCGGGTGGTACCGCAACCAGTTCTGGTTCGTCCCCGGACCGCTGGGCGACCTTCAACTGTGCCTGGGAATCCACGGGCAGATGGTGCTGGTGGACCGGGCGACACGCACGGTCGCGGTCAAGATGTCCACCTGGCCGGCTCCGCAGTGGGCGACGTACCTGTTCGACACCATCCGTGCCTTCGCCGCCGCCGGACAACACCTGGCCGGACTGACCGGGGCCGGCCGCAAGAGCAGTCATGCCACCGGACCCATCGGTGTGGTCGAGGGCCGCGAGCGCGGGCAGAGCTGAACCCGGCTGTCGCCTACTTTACGTAGCCGATCGGGGTCATCCTCGGGGGATCGGGCAGCACTTCGCTGGTATACATCGACCGGATTCCCTCGATGTAGTCGCGGCAGCGCTTGGTCAGCCCCTCGTCGGTCTGCATCCGGCCCTTGGTCACCAGGATGCCCAGATCGGCGCCCTTGAACCGATAGTCGCCAGGCCCGTAGACGCGCATGAAAAAGCACTCGTCCTCGTGGGTGACGTCGTGCCAATCGTTGGTGACGCCGATGAAACGCAGGTCGCCCTGCTCGTTGAGCCGGTAGCGGCCGGTCTCCGGGGCGGACAGAATCCGCTCCACCGAATCAACGGGCTCCTTCATGATGAGCTGGGCCCAGACGTCCACCGCGGCCAGTTCGCGCCAGCGCTCGTTGATCTCGTCGACGTCGATTTTGTAGTCGATATCCATGAACTCCAGCAGATGGAACAGGAACAGCGGGATGTCGGCGTAGGCGCCCGCGGTGACATTGGTCATCGACGAGGCCCCGGAGATCCGCGGGTTCAGCTCGCCGAGGTAGACCTCGTCGGAGTCGAGGTCGACGAGCACGTCCACCTCGAAGAAGCCCCGGTAGCCCTCCTCGCGCAGCCGGTCGCCGAGCCGGCGCACGTGGCTGATCGCGGTGCTGCGGTGGGCCTCGGAGAGGGCCTCGGGGAACAGGTCGTTGCCGCACCAGCCACCGCGGTAGGGGGTCAGCTCGGGGTAGCCGGTCAGGTCGGTCATGAAGGGTCCCACGACCGTGCCGTGCCGGGTGTTGACGGCCTCCACGGCGACGGCGCGGTTGTTGATCCGCTTCATGATCTTCAGTTCCTGGCCGATCATGTCCTCGCTGTTGCGGTCCCACTCGGCTTCGGAGGTGATGAAGAAGGTTGTTTTGCCTGAGTCCCCATAGGGCGTCTGGACAACAAGGTCCGAGCCCAGGCCTGCCTCTGTGGCGAGTTTGCTCAACTCCGCGTAGCTGTCGGCGCGGCCCAGGACGTTGGGCACCGAGGGCGCGCCGGCCTCCTCGCCGAGGCGGGTGGTGACGATCTTGGAGTCCAGGTGGCGGCGCAGCGAGTCCTTCGGCAGGATCAGCTCGTAGTCGAGTTCGTCGCAGATCTGCTCGGTCTCCTCGTCGAAGAACACCATCGCGACCATCGGGCGGGCCCCGGTCGCCGAACACCGCGACTCGATGAAGCGCTGGACCTCGGCGTCGCGCAGCAGGTAATTGTTGATCTCCTCGGAGCTGTTGAACTCCACGTAGGGCTTGCTGGTCGGGGCGAACACCCGGGGGTGTGCGCCGTCCCACGAGTCGTAGTAGACGATGTACTCGAAACCGCGAACCCACCGGTCGATGCCCAGCAGGTTGAACCCCGTCGGCCCGATGAAGAAGATCGGTTGGTCGTTGGTCCGGAAGAAGGTGCGGATCTCCGAGATGCCCTTCAGGCCGCGGGATCGGAAGACTTTCGATATCACTGTTCGGCGCTCCGCCTCTCGGTCCCGTACCCCGGCCCTCGGCCCCCACATCGGGGCGAATTCTCCCATGCCGGAGACAACGATGACTCCGAAACGGTTGACTAGGGACCAGACAAGGAGGCGCTCATGGCACTGCATCCCCTGGACTCGCTCTCGGCCGAGGAATTTCGGCGGACCGCGGAGATTCTCCGGCGGGAGGGCCCGGTCACCGACGGGTGGCGGTTCATCTCGATCGAACTGAAGGAACCGCCCAAAGCCGATGTCAAAGCCTGGCGGTCAGGCCAGACGATCTCCCGCAAGGCATTCGCGGTGCTCCTGGACCGGACCGAGAACAAGACCTACGAAGCCACCGTCGATCTCGCCAGCGGCGCGGTTGATTCGGTCGAGCACATCCCCGGTGTGCAACCCAACTTCACCCTGGATGAGTTCCACGAGATCGACGAGGCCATGCGTAAGCACCCCGACGTCATCGCTGCACTGGCCGAATGGGGTTTTCCCGACGTCAACCTCATCCTGATCGACACCTGGACCTTCGCCAAGGCACTGATGCCCGAGAAGTACCGGGACCGCCGGCTGGGCTGGTGCGACCTGTGGGCCCGGGCGACCCCGGAAGGCAATCCCTACGGTCATCCGGTCTCCGGCCTGAAGCTGATCGTCGATATGAACACTCATGAGCTGCTGGAGATCGAACGAGACTACGACCACGGCCACCCGAACGTCGACTGCGAGTACATCCCGTCGGTGCGCGGGATCGAGCCACGCACCGACCTCAAGCCGCTGCACATCACCCAGCCCGAAGGCGCGTCGTTCACCCTCGACGGCTCGGAGCTGAGATGGCAGAACTGGAGCATGCGGCTGGGCTTCAACTACCGGGAGGGCCCGGTGATCTATCAGCTGGCCTTCGACGATGACGGGACCCGCCGCGACGTCGCCTACCGCATCTCGCTGGCCGAGATGGTGGTGCCCTACCGCGACCCCAGCTTCGATCACTACCGCAGGACGGCCTACGACATCGGCGAGTGGGGCCTGGGCGCGATGACCACCTCACTGGAGCTCGGCTGCGACTGCCTGGGCGAGATCACCTACGTCGACGCAGTCCTGTCCAACACCTCCGGCGAGCCCTACACAGTCAAGAACGCGATCTGTCTGCACGAGGAGGACAACGCGGTGCTGTGGAAGCACGTCGACCACAAAACCGGTCCGGAGGTGCGCCGGCAGCGCCGGATGGTGATCTCCTGCCACGCGACCGTGGCCAATTACGAGTACCTCGTCTACTGGCGTCTCTACCAGGACGGCAACATCGAGTGCGAGATTCGCGCCACCGGAATCATGGTCACCACGCCCTACCCCGACGGCCAGCAGGCCCCACCGTATGGCACCGTCGTCGATGAGAACACCTACGCGCCCTACCATCAGCACTTCCTGGTGGCGCGACTCGACCTCGACGTCGACGGCGAGGACAACACGGTGATGGAGGTCGACTCCTCGGCGCCCCCGGTATCCAAAGACAACCCCTACGGCCTTGCGCTGGTGACCACCTCGAAGACGATCGCCTCGGAGGCGGAGTCGGCCCGCGACTTCGACTGGTCCACGCAGCGGGCGTGGAAGGTCGTCAACCCGAACAAGGTCAACAAGCACGGCACCAACGTCGCCTACAAGCTCGTTCCCGGCGGGTGCTTCCCGGCGATGATGGATCCCTCCACGGTGCAATATCTCCGGGCGCCCGTCATCGGCCATACGCTGTGGGTGACCAAGAACCATCCCGACGAGAGATGGCCGGCCGGCGATTACCCCACCCAATCCGAAGTCGACACCGGCATGACCGAGTGGATCAAGGACGACGCGCCGCTGGAGAACACCGACGTCGTGCTGTGGTACGTGTTCGGCATCCATCACATCACCCGGGTGGAGGAGTGGCCGATCATGTCAGTCGACGTGGTGTCGTTCTGGCTCAAACCGTCGGGCTTCTTCGACCGCAACCCGTCGATCGATGCACCCCCGACCCCCAAGGGCGAGGCCGGCGCCTGTCACTGAACGCCGCGAGGGACCTTCTCAGTCGCCGACGATGATGGGCGTGTCCTTGTGCAGTGTCTCGCCGCGGAAGAAGGCCGGTGACGCCGAACGCCAGACCAGCATCAGCACGAGGCCGAGCAGGATCAGCCCGACGCCGAGGATGAGCACCAGCCCGATTCCGAAGATGCTCGCCCCGCTGCCGTAGTCCGGCGAGGCGGCGTCGCGCAGCGTGATCAGCAGCACGCCCAGCAGTCCCAATCCGCCCAGCAGCGGGAAGAGGAACTTGAAGACAACGCTGTTGAGGCTGACGAACAATTCGCGTCGGAAGAACCAGATGCACGCGAAGGCGGTCAGACCGTAGTAGAAGCAGATCATGATGCCCAGGGCGTAGATGGTGTCGGTCAGGGCGTTCTTGCTCAGCAGGTGCATCACGGTGTAGAAGGTGCCCGCCACGACGCCGGCCGCGACCGTCGCGTAGGACGGCGTGAGGTAGCGGGGATGGATTGCCGCGAAGCGTGGTGGCAGCGCCTTGTAGGTCGCCATGCCCAGCATCGTGCGCGAGGACGGTAGGAACGTCGTGATCAGGCTGGCTGTGCTGGAGGCCAGTACCGCGAGGAACAGCAGCAGGTGCCACGGCTTGCCGAGTACCGGTTCGGCAAGCTCGCCGAACACATTCGCGGCGTTCTCCTCGTTACCCAGCCCCAGACCCTCGCTGCCGGTGCCGGCGAACATCTGGCTGGCGACCGTCACGAGGAGATAGGTCAGCAGGATCGACAGCACGCACAGCAGCGCGGCACGTCCGGGGGTCTTGTCGGCGTCCTTGGATTCCTCGTTGACGGTCAACGTGGTGTCCCAGCCCCAGAAGGCGAAGATCGAGCCAGACAATCCGGCGATGAAGGCCGACAGGGTCAATCCGGCCGGGCTGAACCAATCGAACGAGAACGCCATCCCGGTCGGAGAAGAACCGGACTTCGCAATCGCGACGATGGAGAAGGTGGCGAGGACCAGCAGTTGGAATCCGACCAGGACGAACTGCACGCGCTCGGTGGTGGTGATGCCGCGGTAGGCCACCCAGGTCGCGACAACGAGGAATGCGAGACAGGTCGCGATATTGACCCACGGTGTCTCCCACATGCTGGAGATGCTCTCGCTGCGGAACAGATCGCCGAGGAACTGGTAGAAGAACTCCACCGCCACCCCGGCGAGGTTGGACAGCACGATCGCGGTCGCGAGGATCGCGGCCCATCCGCCGATCCAGCCGATGTAGGGGCCGAAGGCCTTGGTGGTCCAGGTGAACGAGGTGCCGCAGTCCGGTGCGACCTTGTTGAACTCCCGGTATGCGTAGGCCGCGAAGAACATCGGCAGGAATCCGGCGATGATGACCACCGCCATCTTCGGGCCGGCCTGGGTGACCAGGATGCCGATGGTGGCGGTCAGGGTGTAGGCGGGGGCGACAGAGGAGATCCCCAGAATGGTGCTGCCGAACACGCCAACCGAGTTGCGGGACAGTCCCTTTTCCTGGAGGTCGGCCTCCGGGGCATGGTGCACGGCGTGAGTTTCTTCTCGCATGCTCGCCCCCACGGGTTCGGAATTCGGGTAACTCGACCTGGGATTGCACGATACCGCCGACATGACCACCGCCCGGTGGTGTTTGCTTGAGTTCGTGCAATTCGCCGTCACCGCCCGGAAGGGGTCGAAGCCATGACCGAGGTTGTCGCGTTGGTCGAGATAATCGGGGTCGAGAAGACCGGCGTGGTGGTCGGTGTCGACGGTTCGGAAAACAGCCGGGCCGCGACCGCCTGGGCCGCCGACACTGCGCTTGCCTACGGCCATCCGCTGACCGTGCTGCATGCCCGGCCCGACGCCGCCGCCGGGCCGGAGCTGATCGCCGAGCCGACCGGAGCGCTGGGTGAGGCGGTCGAACTCGCGCTCACCCGCCATCCCAGCCTGGAGGTGCGGGCCCTGCAGATGCCTGATTCGCCGGTCGGCTCCCTGCTCGCTGCCGGAGCGAGTGCCGACGTCATCGTGCTGGGCTCACGCGGTACCGAGGGCTTCCGTGGCCTGCTGCTGGGGTCGACCACGCTGCATGTCGCGCCCTACGCCCAATGCCCGGTCGTGGTTGTCCGTGTCGGCCAGGAGGAGGGGTACGCATTCACCGGTGAGGGCAACCCCGGCAAGGTCGTGCTGGGCTATGACGGTTCCCCGGCGTCCAACCGATCGGCGGCGTTCGCCTTCCGCCACGCTGAGGCCATCGGCTGCGGCGTGGTGGTGGTGACCGTCGAGCCCAGCCGAGGCGAGCCCGAATCGGTCGAGGTCAACCCGGAGCTGGCGGTGCCCGGTTCGGACACCGGGGCTTTCACCGCCCCCGTGATCGTGACTGCCTCGTCATTTCCCGACGTCCCGGTGTCGTTCGTGGCCGGCACCGGCCGGCCCGCGGAGGTCCTGCTCACCGAGGCGGTCGGAGCCGAACTTCTGGTCGTCGGCAGCCGCGGTATCGGCGGATTCGCCGGCCTGGTGATGGGTTCGGTGAGTCAGAAGGTGCTTGCCCACGCCCACTGCCCGGTCGGAATCCTGCACGAGGGAATCGACGCCGCGACCGCAGCCGGTATGGACTGAACCCGGAGCGGGGTCAGTCCAGCAGCACCGAGGTGATCGTCACCGCGGTGGCGGGTTTGCCGTCCTGGGTGCCGCCGGCCACTCCGCCCTGGGCGATCTTGTCCAGGGTGGCCAAACCGGTCGCGTCGATCGTGCCGAACACGGTGTAGTTCGGCGGCAACTGAGAGTCCTTGTACACCAGGAAGAACTGGCTGCCGTTGGTGTCGGGACCGGCATTGGCCATCGCCAGCGTGCCCCGCGGGTACAGCACCGGTTCATCCAGCGCCGGGTCGCCCTTCGGGTATTGGCTAGTGGGGTATTCGTTAGCGAACCGGTAGCCCGGGCCGCCGTCGCCTTTTCCGCTCGGATCCCCGCACTGCAGCACACCCAGCCCCGGGGCAGTGGTGAGCCGGTGGCAGGGGGTGTCGTTGAAGAAGCCTTTCTGGGCCAGGCTCACGAAGCTGTTGACCGTGCACGGCGCCTCGGCGTTGTTGAGCATCAGCCCGATGTTGCCCTGGTCGGTGGCCATGCTGACGCTGATGGTGGCCGGTTCGGTGGGGACCCGGCCGGTGTTCGGTGCCGTCACCGGCTTGGCCGCCTTCTGCGCGGCGGACGGGTACTGGCAGTTGGCGCCGAGATCGGCGGCGGCGGTGAAGGCCGGCAGTTGACCCGGGCCGCCGCGCGGCGCGGAGCCGGTCGGGGCCGGCGTGCTCGGTGAGGCGGTGGTGGAGGCGGCCTCCCGGTCGGACCTGACGAACGTGACGATCGCCGCTGTGGCGGCGGCCACGGCGACCACCGCCACCACGACCGCCAGGATGCGATTGCGCTTGGCCCGCTGGGCGCGCCGCTGCAGCTGGCGCTCCAGTTTGCGTTGGGCTGTCTCGCGTCGTTGTTCGTTCGTCGGCACCTGAACTGGGTCCTTCCTGCCTGTCCGTGGTCGGTGCGATGCGCATCCGGACGACCTTCCCGCCCACCGAGTGTGCCAGCCTCCGGAACCGACGGTTGGTGTGGGACGCTGGTCGGCGTGTTGCTCACCGGGTTCCCGGCCGGCCTGCTGGCCTGCAACTGCTATGTGCTGGCTCCGCACCAGGGCGCGGACGCCATCATCGTGGACCCCGGTCAGCGCGCGGTCGCACCCCTGCGCCGCATCCTCGACGAGAACCGGCTGACCCCCGCGGCGGTGCTGCTGACCCACGGGCACATCGATCACATGTGGTCGGCGCAGAAAGTAGCGGACACCTACGGGTGCCCAGTCTTCATTCACCCCGAGGACCGCCACCTGCTCAACGATCCAATCCGGGGCATCGGCCCCCGCATCGGCCAGATCGCGCTCGGCGCGCTGTTTCGGGAGCCCCGGCAGGTTGTCGAGCTCGACCGCGACGGCGACAAACTCGATCTCGGCGGGATCTCGGTCGCCGTCGACCACACCCCCGGACATACCCGCGGATCGGTGGTGTTCCGGGTCGCCGACAGCGCGGGGGATCTCGTCTTCACCGGCGACACCCTGTTCAAGCAATCCGTCGGCCGCACCGACCTGCCCGGCGGCAGCGGCCGCGACCTACTGGGGTCGATCGTGGAGAAGCTGCTGGTGCTCGATGACCGGACCGTGATCCTGCCGGGCCACGGCGAATCCTCCACGATCGGATTCGAGCGCCGGGCCAACCCGTTTCTCGAGGGCCTGAGACCGTGAGCGAATTCCAGGCGCCCAAGGGTGTCCCGGACTACGTCCCGCCACTCTCGGCGGCCTTCGTCGCCGTGCGCGACGGACTGCTCAACGCTGCGCGCAAGGCCGGGTACGCCGACATCGAACTGCCGGTTTTCGAGGACACCGCGCTGTTCGCGCGCGGGGTGGGCGAGTCCACCGACGTGGTCGCCAAGGAGATGTACACCTTCGCCGACCGCGGAGATCGGTCGGTGACACTGCGCCCGGAGGGCACGGCGGGGGTGGTGCGTGCGGTCATCGAGCACGGCCTGGACCGCGGTGTGCTGCCGGTCAAGCTCTGCTACGCCGGACCCTTCTTCCGCTACGAACGCCCGCAGGCGGGGCGCTACCGCCAGCTTCAGCAGGTCGGGGTGGAGGCGATCGGCGTCGACGACCCCGCCCTGGATGCCGAGGTGATCGCGGTCGCCGACGCCGGTTTCCGGGGTCTGGGTCTCGACGGGTTCCGGCTGGAGATCACCTCACTGGGTGACGACAGTTGCCGGCCGCAGTACCGGGAGATGCTCCAGGCGTTTCTGGCGGGACTCGACCTCGACGAGGCGACCCGCCAGCGCGCGCAGACCAATCCACTGCGGGTGCTCGACGACAAGCGCCCTCAGGTGCGTGCACTGACCGCCGACGCCCCGGTGATGCTCGACCACCTCTCGGAGAGCGCCCGGCGACACTTCGACACCGTGCTCAGCCACCTCGACGCGCTGGGCGTGCGCTACGTCATCAACCCGCGGCTGGTCCGCGGCCTGGACTACTACACCAAGACGACGTTCGAGTTCGTCCATGACGGTCTGGGCGCGCAGTCCGGAATCGGCGGCGGCGGGCGCTACGACGGCCTGATGGCCGAACTCGGCGGCCAGGATCTGTCCGGGATCGGATTCGGGCTCGGGGTGGACCGCACCCTGCTGGCACTGCAGGCGGAGGGCAGATCCGTCGGCGAGACGTCCCGCTGCGACGTTTTCGGGGTGCCGATGGGGGAGGCGGCGAAACGTCAATTGGCCACCCTGGCCGCCGCTCTGCGCGCGGCCGGGGTCCGCGTCGACCTGGCCTACGGCGAACGCGGCCTCAAGGGCGCGATGCGGGCCGCCGACCGGTCCGGCGCGCGGATCGCACTCCTCGCCGGGGAGCGCGATGTCGCCTCCGGCACGGTAGGCGTCAAGGACCTGTCGACCGGGGATCAGGTCGACGTGGCGATCGGCTTGGTGGTCGATGCCGTGCGCGAGCGGCTCGGGTCCGCACCGCCAGTCGCACGTGGTTCAGCAATTTCTTAGAGCGGGCGGGGAACATCGCCAGGCGTTGTCGACGTTGCCTGGACATGCACGAACTGGTGGATTTTCTGCGCAGCCGCGGAATGCGGTGCTTTCGCAGCTACCGGGACGATGAGTACTTCTTCGTCGTGGACTGTGTGTATCCCGGGGATCCCGCCGCGTACCGGGGGCGGCTGTTCGTCAACCTGCAGGTGGGCGAGGACGGAGCAATCCAGGTCACCGCGACCCCCGATCGGTTCTACCCCGCCGACGTTCGCACCCGGCTGGCGGCGGTGGCCGCCGCCTGGGACCCCGGGGGCGCCCACGGCCTGGACATCGACACCAGCGTCCACGAGTCGTCCGACCCGACCCGGGTCGGCGCGACCGTGGTGACCCGCGCGTGCCCGGTCGGCCTGACCGCGGCCACGGAGTTCGTCGAGCGGGCCGTGGCCTGCGCTATCGAGCTGTTCGGGCGGTTGAACTCCGTCGCACCGGCCCGGTCGGCCCCGGCCGGCCCCGCTTCGCTCGCCGACGCGGGCTGATCCCGGTAACGCAGCAGGCGACCTCTCCGATAAAGCCGGTATGCAGCTCAGAGCAGGGGCCGCACTGGCGGGCGCAGTTGCGGCGCCGGCCGCTGTCCTGGTATCCCTGACGGCCCCGTCGGCGGCGGACCCCGCCGGCGGCCAGCAGGTCACCTACACCGTCACCACCACCAGTGACCTGATCGCCAACATCTACTACGTCAGCGCCGACCCGCCCTCTCAGGCCGCTGCCAACGATCCGCAGTACATGCCGCTGGCCCGCATCCCGATCGGGCCCGCGGCGCCGTGGACCTTCCAGACCACCCTCAACGACCCCACCCAGTGGGCTTTCGTCAGTGCCAGCGGAGGTCTGCGGGTCAACCCGGAGTTCCGCTGTGAGATCGCCGTCAACGGCCAGGTCGTGATGTCCCAGCAGGGCGGCAGCGGCGTGCAGTGCGCGCTGCGGCCCTGGTAACACCCGGCCCAGTGCCAGGCCCAGTCAGCCCCGCAATCAGCCCCGCAGTCAGCCCAAGTCGCGCGCGCTGAAGGTGTCGCACTGGTTAGGGTCGCCGGTCTGGTAACCGATGGTGAACCACTTCTGGCGCTGCTCGGAGGATCCGTGAGTCCAGCTCTCCGGGTTGACCCGGCCGGTGGCCTGCTTCTGGATGCGGTCGTCGCCGACGGACGCGGCGGCCGAGAGCGCATCGGCGATGTCGGCGTCGGTCAGCGGCTGGAGGTAGGTGACGTCGGTTCCGGGTTGCTTGGTGATCGCGGCATAGTGCGCCCACACGCCCGCGTAGCAGTCGGCCTGCAGTTCCGATCGCACGCCGCCGCCGGTGGCGCCCTGCGCGCCCTGGCGTGCCCGGCTGAGGTCTCCGGTCAGGTTCTGGACGTGGTGGCCGTACTCGTGGGCGACCACGTATTCCTCGGCCAGCGGTCCGCCGCTGGATCCGAACTGGGTACGCAACACATTGAAGAAGCTGGTGTCGAAGTAGGCGGTCTTGTCCGCCGGGCAGTAGAACGGCCCGATGCTGCTGTCCGCCGGCCCGCAACCGGTGTTGATCTGACCGGTGAACAGTTTCATCTGCGGGCGGCTGTAGCCGCGCAGTAATTGCTGCCACACGGCGTCGACCGAGTTTCCGGTCGCCACCACGCGGCACTCGATGTACTTGTTGGCGTCGGCTCCGGTCTTGCACTTGGAAAGGTCATAGCTCGACTGCCCGCCCTGCCCGGCTCCGACCGACTGCTGGCTGATCACCTGTCCGGGGTCGACCCCCAGGAACAGGGCCAGCAGCATGATCACTATGCCGCCGACCCCACCACCGATCGCGATGCCGCGTCCACCACCCCCGGTCGAGGTCGTACTGGTGTCGATGCGCATGCCCTCGTTGAAGGTCATCCGTACTCCTCGCACTCGCGTCATGGCAGGGCACATTCAGCTTGCCACAATTCGCTTTGCGGGTGGCGGTCGCTGAGACCGGCGGCGCGATCCCTAGACTTCTCCGGGTCGGTCGATCCCCACGAGGAGTGTCAGTGCTGCGCAGCAACGCCGCTGGTTCGTTGCGGGCCTCCGACGCGGGCCGGACGGTCACCCTCGCCGGCTGGGTGGCCCGGCGCCGGGACCACGGCGGTGTGATCTTCATCGACCTGCGGGATTCGTCGGGTATCACCCAGGTCGTCTTCCGGGAGAGCGCGGTGCTTGCCGCCGCGCACCGGCTGCGCGCGGAGTTCTGCGTTGCGGTGGAGGGTGTGGTGGAGATCCGCCCCGAGGGCAACGCCAATCCTGAGATCCCCACCGGAGACGTGGAGGTGAACGCGACCGCGCTGAGGGTGCTCGGCGAGTGCGCAGCGCTTCCGTTCCAGCTCGACGAGCCGGCGGGCGAGGAGGCCCGCCTCAAGCACCGCTACCTCGACCTGCGTCGGGAAGGTGGCCCCGGTGATGCGCTGCGGTTGCGCTCACGGGCCAACGCCGCCGCCCGCGCGGTGCTGGCAGACCGCGATTTCGTCGAGATCGAGACACCCACGCTGACCCGTTCGACGCCGGAGGGCGCGCGCGACTTCCTGGTGCCCGCCCGGCTGCAGCCCGGCTCGTTCTACGCGCTGCCGCAGAGTCCCCAGCTTTTCAAGCAGCTGCTCATGGTGGCCGGCATGGAGCGCTATTACCAGATCGCCCGGTGCTACCGCGACGAGGACTTCCGCGCCGACCGGCAGCCCGAGTTCACGCAGCTGGACGTGGAGATGAGCTTCGTCAGCGCCGATGATGTGATCGCGGTGTCCGAGGAGATCCTCGCCGCGCTGTGGGCGCTGATCGGTTACGAGTTGCCGCGCCCGCTCCCGCGGATGAGCTACGCGGAGGCGATGCGGCGCTTCGGTTCGGACAAACCCGACCTGCGTTTCGGTCTGGAGCTGGTGGAGTGCACCGAATACTTCGCCGATACGCCGTTCCGGGTCTTCCAGGCGCCCTACGTCGGCGCCGTGGTGATGCCCGGCGGGGCGTCGCAGCCGCGCCGGACACTGGACGGCTGGCAGGAGTGGGCCAAGCAACGCGGTCACAGGGGACTGGCCTACGTGCTTGTCAGCGAGGACGGCACGCTCGGCGGACCGGTGGCCAAGAACCTCTCCGACGCCGAACGCGACGGGCTGGCTGCGCACGTGGGCGCCCGGCCCGGCGACTGTGTCTTCTTCTCCGCCGGCCCGGCCAAATCATCGCGGGCGCTGCTGGGCGCCGCTCGGGGTGAGATCGCCCGCAGGCTCGACATGATCGACGACGCCGCGTGGGCCTTCGTCTGGATCGTGGACCCGCCGCTGTTCGAGCCCGCCGACGAGGCGACCGCCGCCGGCGACGTCGCGGTGGGCTCCGGATCGTGGACGGCGGTCCATCACGCCTTCACCGCGCCCAAACCCGGACACGAGGACCGCATCGAGACCGATCCCGGCGGGGTGCTCGCCGACGCCTACGACATCGTGTGCAACGGACACGAGATCGGAGGTGGCTCCGTGCGCATCCACCGCCGCGACGTGCAGGAAAGGGTGTTCGCGGTCATGGGTATCGGAGGTGCCGAAGCCAACGAGAAATTCGGATTCCTGTTGGAGGCGTTCACCTTCGGCGCCCCGCCGCATGGCGGAATCGCCTTCGGCTGGGACCGCATCACCGCTCTGCTGTTCGGGGCGGATTCGATCCGCGATGTGATCGCCTTCCCCAAGTCCGGTGGCGGGGTGGACCCGCTCACCGACGCTCCTGCGCCGATCACTGCGCAGCAGCGCAAGGAGTCCGGGATCGATGCGCGGCCAGCCGATTCCGGCGGACCGTAGGCTCGCCCGATGGACAACACGCTCGCCTACCTCGATCAGGTCTTCTTCCTGAGTCAGCGGGCGCTCGGTCACGGACCGGTGGTCCAGATGACGTGGATCTACGACCATGACGTCGACCGCGAGGGTCTGCGCCGTTTCCTGCGCAACCTCGCGCGGGGATATCTGGGGCGGCGCGTCGAGCCCTCACCGCTGCCCTTCGGACGCCACCGATGGATCACCTGGCCCGGGCCGGCCGACGTCGAGGTCTCTCCCAAAATCATTCCACGGCAGATGATTCCGGCTTGGATCGACGAGCAGGCTGCTGTACCAATCGATCCCGAAATGCGGCCGTGGCGGATGGCGATGCAGCCGATCTCCGGGGGCGGCGCGGCGGTGACGCTGGTCGTGTCGCACAACGTCGCCGACGGCGTGGGACTGCTCAACGCAGTCGCCGCCGCGGTCAGGGGGGAGACCACCGACCTGGGTTACCGCGACACCACGGCTCGCTCGAAGACCGCTGCGCTCGTCGAGGATGCCCGCGAGGTGCTGCGCACGGTGCCCGACATGGCCAGGGCGGTGGCCACGCTGTCCCGGGCGGCTCGGGATCTTCCGCGCTGGAGTTCGACGAGCCGGCCCGCTCGTCGCACCTCCCGCCGACCTGCGGGACGGGCCGCGTTGCACCAGCCCGTGGTGCTGCACTCGGTCACGGCCCACGTCGACGGCCGACTCTGGGATCAGCGCGCGGAGAGCCTCGGCGGCACCAGCACGTCGCTCTTTCTCGGGATCGCGGCTCGACTCGGTGCTGCTCTGGGGTGGGCCGACGACGACGGCACGGTGAACCTGGTGATGCCGGTCAGCGAGCGCACCGGCGACGACACCCGGGGCAACGCGCTGACCGGGGTCACGCTGAGCGTGCAACCCGAGACGGTGACCACCGATCTGGCCGAGATCCGGGCGGGGGTCAAGCAGGCCCTGTCGGCTCTCAGCGAGGAGCCCATCACCATCGGCGGGCCGCTGCCCCTGACGCCGCTGATCCCCAAGGTCGTCGCCCGCCAGGTCGAGGTCAAGGCGCTGCAGAACCGCATCATCAGCTGCTCGACCCTCGGCGAACTCGACCCGGCCGTGAACCGGCCCGACGGCACCGACGCCGAGTGGTACGCCCTTCGCGGCGTGTGGAACACGCTGAGTTGCCGGGGCCGGCCCATTCAGCGGTCCGGCGGCCTGCTTTTCCCGCTGGAGACCGGCCGGGTCAACGGCACCGTGTTCGTCAGCGTCTGCTACGCCAGCGCCGATCCGGGCTTCGCCCCGGGACGGCTCAGGGACGCGGTGGACCGCATCCTGGCGGATTTCGGCCTGACCGGCACCGTGGAGTGACCCGCCACGCTGGCCCGCGTACCTGTTAGACCTACTATGTAGTGGTGGTGTGGATGGTCGGGTGGCGCCTCGCGGCGGGCGGCGGGTCGTGACGGTGGACAACCCGGCCGACGCACCGGCCCAGCCGAAACCACCGCGACGGGGCCCGGGCTACTGGATGGTGCAGGTCATCCGGCGCGGGTGGATGGTCCTGCTGATCCTGATGGTGGTGGCGATCGCGGCTTTCGCGGTCGACCGGTTGCGCGGCGTGTTCGGCAAGACCGAGACGACCCGTCCCGGCAGCGGCCTGGTCAACGACCCTGAACCCTTCAACCCCAAAACCGTCGTCTACGAGATCTTCGGGCCCGCCGGGACGGTGGCCACCATCAACTACCTAGACCTTGACGCCGATCCGCAGATCGTCCGCGACGTCACCCTGCCCTGGTCGCTCACGCTGGAGACGACCGCGCCCGCGGCCGCCGCCAACATCGTCGCCCAGGGCAACAGCGACACCATCGGATGCCGCATCATCGTCGACGGCGAGTTGAAGGACGAACGGGTGTCGAACGAGGTCAACGCGCAGACCTTCTGTCTGGTCAAATCCGGATGATCACCCTGTCCCGGCCGCGGCGGGTCAACTCGGACGAACGCCCCGAGCGCCCCGCGCGCTCCGCCGTCCCGCTCTGGATCCGCCGGCTGGCGATACCGATCATCCTGGGCTGGGTGGCGCTGACCGTCATCACCAACGTCGCGGTGCCCACGATTGAGGCGGTTGGTCAGGCCCAGGCGGTGCCGATGGCCGCCGACGACGCCCCGTCGACGATCGCGATGAAACGCATCGGCGAGGTCTTCGGCGAATTCGACTCCAACACCTCGGTCATGATCGTGCTCGAGGGCCAGGAACCGCTGGGCGACGAGGCCCGCAGCTACTACTCCGAGATCGTCAGCAGGCTGAACGCCGACACCAAGCATGTCGAGCATGTCCAGGACTTCTGGAGTGACCCGCTGACCGCGGCCGGATCGCAGAGTGCGGACGGTAAAGCCGCCTATGTGCAGGTGTATCTCGCCGGGAACATGGGCGAGGGCCTGGCCAACGAGTCGGTGGAGGCCACGCAGCGGATCGTCGAGAGCGTGGCGGCCCCACCCGGGGTGAAGACTTACGTCACCGGCCCTTCGGCTCTGGTGGCCGACACCCACATCGCCGGTGACCGCAGCCTGCACTACATCACGGTGCTGACCTTCGGCGTGATCACCATCATGCTGCTGTTCGTCTATCGCTCGGTGGTCACCGTGGCGCTGGCGCTGGTCATGGTCTTCCTGGGCGTGGCGGTGGCCCGCGGCGTCGTCGCCTTCGCCGGCCATTTCCAGCTGATCGGGTTGTCGACCTTCGCGGTGAACCTGCTCACCATGATGGCGATCGCGGCCGGAACCGACTACGTGATTTTCCTGTTCGGCCGCTACCAGGAAGCCAGGTCCAAGGGACTCGATCGGGAGTCCGCCTACTACGAGATGTATCGGGGCACGGCACACGTCATCCTCGGTTCGGGGCTGACCATCGCCGGGGCGATGCTCTGCCTGCACTTCACCCGCCTGCCGACCTTCCAGTCGCTGGGTATCCCGCTGTTCCTTGGCATGCTGGTGGTGGTCATCGCCGCGCTCACGCTCGGACCGGCGGTGATCACCGTGGCCAGCGGGCTCAACGGTCTGGAGCCCAAGCGCGCCATGAGGATTCGGTTCTGGCGCAGGATCGGGGCCGCGATCGTACGCTGGCCGGGTCCGATCCTCGTCGCGACGGCCGCGCTCTCGCTCGTCGGCCTGCTCGCGTTGCCCGGTTATCGGACCGATTACAACGACCGCCACTATCTCCCGACCGATATCCCCGCTGCCGAGGGCTACGCGGCCGCCGAGCGACACTTCCCGGCAGCCAGGCTCAGCCCGGAGATGCTCATGCTCGAGAGCGATCATGACATGCGGAATTCAGCCGACTTCCTGGTGATCGAGCGCGTCGCCAAGGCGATCTTCGGGCAACCGGGGGTCGGTCGCGTGCAGAGCATCACCCGTCCGCAGGGCACCCCGATCGAACACACCTCGATTCCGTTCATGATCGGCATGCAAGGCACCTTGCAGACGATGAACATGTCCTATCTGCAGGACCGCATGGACGACATGCTCAAGATGGGCGACGAGATGCAGGTCAACGTCGATGCCATGCGCAAGATGTATGACCTCATGGGCGAACTCAACGCCACCACCCAGTCGATGGTCGGGAAGATGAATCTCACCCTGGCCGACCTCCAGGATCTGCGCGACCACGTCGCAGACTTCGACGACTTCTTTCGTCCGATACGCAACTACTTCTACTGGGAGCCGCACTGCTTCGACATACCGGTCTGCTGGGCCATGAGGTCGGTCTTCGACACCATCGACGGACTCGATACGACGACGGACACCTTCCAGACCCTCATGCCGGACTTGGAGATGCTGAACCAACTAACCGCTCAGATGCGCACCATCATGCCGCCGATGATCGCGACCATGGAGTCGATGCGCACGATGCAGTTGACCATGCAGAGCACGCAGTCCGGCATGTACGACCAGATGCAGGCCATGCAGGAGAACCAGACCGCGATGGGCAAGGCCTTCGACGAGGCCAAGAACGACGACTCCTTCTATCTGCCGCCCGAGGTGTTCGAGAACGCCGAGTTCAAGCGCGGTATGGACATGTTCCTGTCCCCGGACGGGAAGGCGGTGCGGTTCATCATCTCCCACGAGGGCGACCCGATGTCGCCGGAGGGTCTCAAGCTGGTTGATCCGATCAAGAACGCGGCATTCGAGGCGATCAAGGGCACTCCGCTGGAGGGTTCCAAGATCTATCTGACCGGCGCGGCGACCAGTTTCAAGGATCTGCAGGAGGGCGCGAACTACGACCTGCTGATTGCGGGTGTCGCCGCGCTGTGTCTGATCTTCATCATCATGCTGATCGTGACCCGGGCGGTGGTCGCCGCGGCGGTGATCGTCGGCACCGTGGTCTTCTCCCTCGGCGCGTCATTCGGACTGTCGGTCCTGATCTGGCAGGACATCCTCGGCCGCCCGTTGCACTGGATGGTGCTGGCGATGTCGGTCATCATCCTGTTGGCGGTGGGCTCGGACTACAACCTGCTGCTGGTGGCCCGCTTCAAGGAGGAGGTCGGTGCCGGGATCAACACCGGGATCATCAGGTCCATGGGCGGCACCGGCTCGGTGGTGACCGCGGCCGGTTTGGTCTTCGCGATGACGATGGCGGCGATGGCGTTCAGCGAACTGAAGATCCTGGCCCAGGTCGGTACGACCATCGGCTTGGGTCTTCTGTTCGACACCCTGGTGATCCGGGCCTTCATGACCCCGTCGATCGCCGCGCTGCTCGGCCGCTGGTTCTGGTGGCCGCAGGTGGTGCGCCAGCGCCCGGCTCCGCAGGACTGGCCGACGCCCCCGGAGCGGACCGCCACTACCGATGAGCTGCCGCGTCACGCCGCGGCACCCGCCTAGCCGGGCGCCGCGCGGCCGGCGTGGTAAGCCTGAACCGTGTCCGACAGCTTGTTTGACCTGCCGGCCGCGGACGTCTCGGCCGCTGATCAGCCGGTACCCGCCGGGGCCCCACTGGCGGTGCGGATGCGGCCGACCCGTCTCGACGAGGTGGTCGGTCAGGATCATGTGCTCGGGCCGGGTTCTCCACTCCGGCGTCTCGTCGAGGGCAGCGGCGCGGCGTCGGTGATTCTCTACGGGCCCCCGGGCACCGGAAAGACCACCCTGGCCTCGCTGGTCTCCCAGTCCACCGGTCGGCGATTCGAGGCGCTCTCGGCGCTCACCGCCGGGGTCAAGGAGGTGCGGGCCGTCGTCGAGGAAGCCCGCCGGGCCCTGCTCCACGGCCGGCAGACGGTGTTGTTCATCGACGAGGTGCACCGCTTCTCCAAGACGCAGCAGGACGCGTTGCTCGCGGCGGTGGAGAACAGGGTGGTACTGCTGGTCGCGGCGACCACGGAGAACCCGTCGTTCTCGGTGGTGGCCCCGCTGCTGTCGCGCTCGCTGATCGTGCAGTTGCGCCCGCTGGGCGCCGACCACATCCGTGCGGTGGTGCGTCGCGCGATCGCCGATCCGCGCGGACTGGGAGGCGCGGTCGACGTCCGCGACGACGCGGTCGAGCTGCTGGTGGCGTTGTCCGCGGGGGATGCGCGCCGGGCGCTGACCGCGCTGGAGGTCGCCGCGGAGACCGCGACGGGCGGGGAGGTCACCGTCGAGGCGGTTGAGCGGTCGCTGGACCGCGCCGCGGTGCGCTACGACCGTGACGGCGATCAGCACTACGACGTCGTCAGCGCTTTCATCAAGTCCGTCCGCGGATCCGATGTCGACGCGGCCCTGCACTACCTGGCGCGGATGCTGGTGGCCGGTGAGGACCCTCGATTCGTCGCCCGCCGGCTGATGATCCTGGCCAGCGAGGACATCGGGATGGCTGATCCCACCGCGCTGCTCACCGCGGTGGCGGCCGCGCAGACCGTCGCCCTGATCGGCATGCCCGAGGCCCAGCTGACCCTGGCGCAGGCCACGGTGCACTTGGCCACCGCACCGAAATCCAACGCCGTCACCACCGCGCTGTCCGCGGCCATGAACGACGTGCGGGCGGGCAAGGCCGGTCCGGTGCCGACCCATCTGCGCGACGGCCACTACGCCGGGGCGGCCGCACTCGGCCACGCGCAGGGTTACCACTATCCGCATGACGACCCCGACGGCGTGGTGGCCCAGCAGTACCCGCCGGCCGACCTCGTTGACGTCGACTACTACCGGCCGACCGGCCGCGGCGCCGAACGGGATATCGGCGGTCGGCTGGCCAAGCTGCGCGCCATCATCCGCCGGCGACGCTGATCGGTTGTCGGGCCCGGTCGTTATACTCGAACACGTGTTCGATAACCCTGAGCCGGGAGCGCTGGCCGCCGTCGAGGACGCTGCGGTCGTCGACGCGGTTGAGGGCTGGGCGCGCGGTGAGAACGCTGCGGCGGCGCGGCGGCTGGCGGCCATCGGTGAGCTCGTCGCACGGCGCTGTTCGGCCGGCGGGGCCGATCCGGACGTGGTGGACGAACGGGCACGGTGGGCCTGCGACCCCTGGGATGCCACCGCCGCAGAAGTCGGGGCCGCGCTGGGGATCAGCTCTCGCCGGGCATCCTCGCAGATGTACCTCGCCCAATCGCTGCGGGAGCGTTTGCCCAGGGTCAACGCACTGTTCCTCTCCGGCCGGATCGGGGCGCGGCTGGTGGCCACGATCTCGTGGCGCACGCACTGTGTGGTGGGTGCGGCGGAGATGGCCGCCATCGATGCGGAGATCGCTGGCGCCGCGCAGTGCTGGGGCCCGCTGTCGGACCGCCGGGTCGAGGCGCTGATCGACATGGCGGTGGACGCCCATGACCCGCAGGCCAGGGTGTGGTTCCTGGAATCCGCCCGGGGGATGGACGTGCAGTTCGGCAAGCCCGATGACGACAGTGGCACGCGGTCGGTGTGGGGCCGGCTGTTCGCCACGCACGCTGAACTGATCGAACGGCGGATCACCGCCATCGCGCGCGCGGTGTGCGACGCCGACCCTCGCCCGATCGGGCAGCGGCGCGCTGAGGCGCTGGGCGCTGTCTTCGCCGGCGCCGATCGCATCGCCTGCCAGTGCGGTGCGCCGGACTGTCGCAATCCGGCCGAGTCGCTCAAGGAATCAGTGGTAATCCATGTCGTCGCCGATCAGGCCGCGGTCGACCAGGCCCGCGCCGGTGGATCACGTGACCAGCGGGGGCAGGGCTCACCCTGCGCGCCGACGCCGCTGCGGCGCGCGTTGATGACCAACGGCGGGGTGATCCCCAATCCGCTTCTCGAGCAACTCATTCGGGAAGGTGCGCGGATCGTCCCGCTGACCGCCCCCTGCGAGAAGGCCGAAGCCCGCTACCGGCCGTCGACGGCACTGCAACGCTTTGTCCGCTGCCGCGACCTCACCTGCCGCTTTCCCGGCTGTGATGCGCCGGCGGAGGTCTGCGACATCGATCACGCCATCGCCTACCCGCTCGGGCCCACCCACCCGTCCAACCTCCGCTGCCTCTGCCGCAAACACCACTTGTTGCGGACCTTCTGGGTCGGCCGGGGCGGCTGGCGGGATCGGCAACTGCCCGACGGCACCATCGTCTGGACCGCTCCGACCGGACACACCTACATCACCCGCCCGGGTGCCCTGCTCTATTTCCCGGGCTGGAAAACCAGCACCGGGGCGCTCCGTCGTGTCGATGGTGACCTACCGGAACCGGCCGGCCGCGCACTGCGCATGCCCCGGCGCCGTAGCACCCGCCAAACCGAACGGGCCCGCCGGATCACCAACCGCCGCGCCTACTGCGACACGGGCTGAGCCCAGACCCGTCGGGCGCTTCTAAGCTGGAGCGCGTGGATTCCGAGGTGCTCGACATCGATACCGCCCGACGCCGGACTGTCGATGTGACCGGCCAGCTCCGGGACTTCTGCGCTGCCCGGGGGAGCGGGTTGTGCAACGTCTTCGTCCCGCATGCCACCGCGGGTCTTGCGATCATCGAGACCGGGTCGGGCTCCGACGCCGACCTCGTCGACGCCCTGGAGCGGCTGCTGCCGCGCGACGATCGCTACCGGCATGCGCACGGCTCGCCCGGACATGGTGCCGACCACGTGCTGCCCGGGATCGTCTCACCGTCGGTGACCGTGCCGGTGGCCGACGGCCGTCCGCTGCTGGGCACCTGGCAGAGCGTGGTGCTGGTCGACCTCAACTCGGATAACCCGCGGCGAACGGTGCGACTGAGCTTCCTGGCCGCCCGGTAGGGTGGTGCGGTCGCCGAGGGGCGGCCAGACAACACGCGAGGACAGTCCACAGCCGTGCAGACCCACGAGATCAGGAAGCGGTTCACCGACCACTTCGTGCAGGCAGGCCACACCGAGGTGCCGAGTGCCTCGGTGATCCTCGACGACCCCAATCTGCTGTTCGTCAACGCCGGAATGGTGCAGTTCGTCCCCTACTTCCTCGGCCAGCGGACACCGCCCTACAGCACGGCCACCAGCATCCAGAAGTGCATCCGGACCCCCGACATCGACGAGGTGGGCATCACCACCCGCCACAACACCTTCTTCCAGATGGCCGGCAACTTCTCCTTCGGCGACTACTTCAAACGGCGTGCCATTGAGCTCGCCTGGAATCTGCTGACCAAGCCGGTCGCCGACGGCGGTTACGGAATGGACCGCGAAAGACTCTGGGCCACCGTGTTTTACGACGACGACGAGGCAGTGCAGCTGTGGCAGGAGGTCGCCGGTCTGCCGCCGGAGCGTATCCAGCGCCGGGGTATGGCAGACAACTACTGGTCGATGGGTATCCCCGGCCCGTGCGGCCCGTGCTCGGAGATCTACTACGACCGCGGCCCGGACTACGGCATCGAGGGCGGCCCGGAGGCCAACGAGGACCGCTACATCGAGATCTGGAATCTGGTGTTCATGCAAAACGAGCGCGGGGAGGGCTCGAGCAAGGAGGACTTCGAAATCCTCGGCCCGCTGCCACGCCAGAACATCGACACCGGTATGGGGGTCGAACGTATCGCCTGTCTGTTGCAGGGTGTCGACAACGTCTACGAAACCGACCTGCTGCGCCCCGTGATCGACAAGACAGCCGAATTCGCGCCACGCGGATACGGTTGCGGTACCGATGCCGATGATGTGCGCTACCGCATCATCGCCGACCACAGCCGCACCGCGGCGATCATCATCGCCGACGGGGTCACCCCGTCCAACGAGGGCCGCGGTTACGTGCTGCGCCGACTGCTGCGCCGCATCGTCCGGGCCGCAAAGCTGCTGGGCATCGAACGCCCGCTGGTCGGTGAGCTGATGGCCACGGTGCGTGACGCGATGGGACCGTCCTACCCCGAACTGGTGACCGACTTCGACCGGATCAACCGCATCGCGGTCGCCGAAGAGACCGCGTTCAACCGCACGCTGGCCTCGGGATCCCGGCTGTTCGACGACGCCGCCGCCGCGACCCGGTCGGCCGGCAAGACCGAACTCGCCGGCGCCGACGCGTTCGCGCTGCACGACACCTACGGGTTTCCGATCGAGCTGACCCTGGAGATGGCGGCCGAAGCGGGGCTGTCGGTCGACGAACTGGGATTTCGTGAGCTGATGGCCGAGCAGCGCCGACGGGCCAAAGCCGACGCCGTCGCCCGCAAGCACGCGCACGCCGACCTGTCGGCCTTCCGGGAACTCGTCGACGCCGGCCCCACCGAGTTCACCGGGTTCGACGAACTGACCTCGACCGCTCGCATCCTCGGCATCTTCGTCGACGGCAAGCGGGTGCCGGTGATCGCCCATCATCCGCGAACGCAGTCGCAGACGGCACCGCCGCAGCGTGTCGAGGTCGTTCTGGACCGCACCCCGCTCTACGCCGAGTCCGGCGGTCAGATCGCCGACACCGGTCTGATCACCGGCACCGGTGCCAACCAGACGGCTCGGGCGGCCGTCACCGACGTGCAGAAGATCGCCAAGACACTGTGGGTGCACCGGGTCAGCGTCGAGTCGGGGGAGTTCGTCGAGGGCGACACCGTGGAGGCCGCCGTCGACCGGGAGTGGCGTCACGGCGCCACCCAGGGGCACTCCGGGACCCACCTGGTGCACGCTGCGCTGCGCCAGGTACTCGGCCCCAACGCGGTCCAGGCCGGCTCCCTCAACCGACCCGGCTACCTGCGGTTCGACTTCCAGTGGCAGGGACCGCTCAGCGAGGACCAGCGCAGCCGGATCGAGGAAGTCGCCAACGAGGCGGTCGAGGCCGACTACCCGGTCAACACCTTCACCACCGCGCTAGAGGAGGCCAAGGCCATGGGGGCGATGGCCCTGTTCGGTGAGCAATACCCCGACGAGGTGCGGGTGGTGGAAATCGGCGGTCCCTTCTCGCTGGAACTCTGCGGCGGCACCCACGTCCACAACTCTGCGCGGATCGGACCGGTGACGGTTCTCGGCGAGTCCTCGGTCGGCTCGGGTGTCCGGCGGGTCGAGGCGTACGTGGGACTGGACTCGTTCCGGCATCTGGCCAAGGAGCGTGCCCTGATGGCGGGTCTGGCCGCCTCGCTGAAAGTGCCCTCCGAGGAGGTGCCCGGCCGGGTGGCCACCCTGGTGGAGCGGTTGAAGTCGGCCGAGAAGGAACTCGAGCGGGTCCGGCTGGCGGCCGCGCGCGCCAATGCCGCCGACGCCGCCGACACGGCGGAATCGGTGGGTAAGGTCCGTCTGGTGGCTCAACGCACGGCGACCGGAATGTCCGCCGCCGACCTGCGCTCGCTGGTGGGCGACATCCGCGGCCGGCTGGGCTCCGACCCGGGCGTGGTGGTGCTGCTCGCCGAGCACGACGGGGCGGTGCCGTTCGTCGTGGCGGCCAACCAGGCCGCGCAGGACGCCGGCGTGCGGGCCGACGACCTCGCCCGGGTTGTCGCGGCGGCGGTCGGCGGGCGCGGCGGGGGCAAGGCTGAACTCGCGCAGGGTTCGGGTAGCGATCCGGCGGCGATCGAGGCCGCCCTCGCGGCGGTACGCGCCGAAGTGGCCCGGGGCTGAGGCCGCTCTTGCCGGAGGACCGCAAGCCCGATCGCGCGGGCCGCGACGACCCCGGGCCGGGGCGGCGGCTCGGTGTGGACGTGGGCACGGTCCGGATCGGTGTGGCGGTCAGTGACCCCGGCGCCGTCCTGGCGACGCCGTTGGAGACCGTGCGGCGCCAGCGCGGTGGCGGCCATCTCAACCGGCTGACGGCCCTGGTGGCGGAACTTCAGATCGTCGAGGTCGTGGTCGGACTGCCACGGACCCTCGCCGACCGGGCCGGCAAGTCGGCGGCCGACGCCGCGGAGATGGCCGACGCCCTGGCCGCCCGCGTCGCCCCGGTCCCGGTGCGGATGGCCGACGAGCGCCTGACCACCGTCGGCGCGGCGCGCTCGCTGCGGGAGTCCGGTGTGCCGGCGCGCGCGCAGCGCGCCATCATCGACCAGGCCGCCGCGGTGGCGATCCTGCAGGGCTGGCTCGATCAGCGACGTAACACGGCGCCGACCCGGTGACGCGCGTGAACCCAGCGAGGAAGACACCATGACCGACTCCCCGGAACGACCCGAACGCGCTCGGCCGCAGGCGATTCCGGCGCAGCGCGGTCAGCGGGGGCCGGGCCGTCGGCGGGGAACACTGGTGCTGCTCGGTCTGGTGGTTCTGGGTGTGCTGGGGGCCGTGGTTCTGGGGCCCCGGCTTTTCGGCGGTCCGGCGTCGGACTACAGCGGCGACGGCCGCGAGGACGTCCTCATCACCGTCAACCCGGGTGATTCCACCACCCAGATCGCCCAGACCCTGCGCGACCGGGACGTCATCGCCAACGTCGAAGGCTTCTTGGCGGCGGCCCGCGACAACGCCGAGATCGCGGCGATCCAGCCCGGCTTCTACAAACTGCGCACCGAAATCCCGCCGGCCCTGGCCGTGCAGAAACTCACCGATCCGGCCAACCGGGTGGGGAAACTCGTCATCCCGGAGGGACGCCAACTCGACGACATCACGATGGTCGGGTCGGGAGCGGTGACCGACGGCATCTTCACCCTGATCGCCAAAGCGAGTTGTGTCGAGCTCAACGGCACGCGCACGTGCGTGGCCGCGCAGGATCTGCGCGCCGCCGCCGGGGACGGTCCGCTGTCCTCGCTCAACGTCCCGGACTGGGCAGCCGCCGGGGCCGGGGTCATGGGCAACAGCCATCGTCGCCTGGAGGGGCTGATCGCGCCCGGCGCCTGGAACGTCGACCCCATGGCGTCGCCGAAGGACATCCTGGCGACCCTGGTCGCCCAGAGTGCCGACCACTACGTCGCAGGCGGTCTGTTGGACGCGGGCACGACAACCCAGATGTCCCCCTACGAGGTGCTCATCGTCGGTTCCCTGGTGCAGAAGGAGTCCAAGCCGGCCGACTTCGCCAAAGTCGCCCGCGTCATCTACAACCGGCTCAACAGCGACTACGACCGACTGGAGTTCGACTCCACGGTGAACTACCCGCTGGACCGTCAGGAGGTCGCGACCACCGACGCCGACCGCAAGACCGAAACGCCGTGGAACACCTACGCCATGGCGGGTCTGCCCGCCACGCCGATCTGCTCGCCCGGGGATGAGGCTCTCGGTGCCGCGGAGAATCCCGCGCCCGGCGACTGGCTGTACTTCGTCACGGTGGACAAAGCGGGCACCACCCTGTTCACCAGCGACTACCAGCAGCACCTCGCCAATCGCGAGCAGGCGCTCAGCAGCGGCATACTCGACTCCGGACGATGACGGCTCGCAGGGCCGGGATCCTGGGTTCGCCTGTCGCGCATTCCCGTTCGCCACAGTTGCACCTGGCCGCCTATCGTGCGCTTGGCCTGCACGACTGGACCTACGACCGCATCGAATGCACCGCCGATGAGGTGCCCTCGGTGATCGAGTCCCTCGGCCCGGAGTGGGTCGGCGTTTCGGTCACCATGCCCGACAAGTTCGCCGCACTGCAGGTCGCCGATGAGCGCACCCCGCGCGCCGATCTGGTCGGCTCGGCCAACACCCTGGTCCGCGCCGGGCAGGGCTGGCGGGCCGACAACACCGACATCGACGGAGTCGCCGGCGCACTGGGCTCGCGGCCCGCCGCGCGGCGGGCCGTCGTGCTGGGATCGGGCGGCACCGCCCCGGCCGCCGTGGTGGCCCTGGCCGACCTCGGCCTGTCCGAGATCACGGTGGTGGCCCGCAGCCGTGCCAAAGCAGAACGGTTACTGGCGCTGGGTCCGCCGCTGTCGGTCACCGTCGCGTTCGCCGATCTGGCCGACCCCGGCGTGGCCGCGGTGGTGGCCCGCGCCGACATCATGGTCAGCACCATCCCGGCCGACGCCGCGGCGGCGCACGCCGCGACCTTCGCCGCGGTTCCCCTGCTTCTCGACGCCATCTACGACCCCTGGCCGACCCCCCTGGCCCGCGCCGTCGAGCGCGCCGGGGGCGAGGTGGTCGGTGGCCTGCAGATGCTGCTGCACCAGGCCTTCAGTCAGGTCGAGCAATTCACAGGGCGGCCCGCTCCGCGGCAGGCGATGGCGGCGGCGCTGGGCTAGCCTGCCGCCCATGGGCCTGCCCGGGGTGTGTTGCTGCGCGGCGGTCCTGCTCTGGGCGGCGGGACTGAGCGTCACCGACATCATCCGGCGCCGGCTGCCCAACGCCGCGACGCTGTCCGGCGGCGCGGTGATCGTCGCGGGCGCGGCGCTGTGCGGGCGCGGACTGCCCGCGCTGGCCGGGGCGCTGGCGCTGGGCGGGCTGTACCTGGTCGTGCATGTCGCCGATCCGGCCGCCCTGGGCGGCGGCGACGTCAAACTGGCCCTCGGGCTGGGCGGGCTGACCGGGGCATTCGGAGTCGACGTCTGGGTGCTTGCGGCCTTGGGCGCGCCGCTGCTCACGGCGGTCGCGGGCCTGCTGGTCGCGGCCCGGGCCCGGTCCGCCACCGTGCCGCACGGTCCGTCGATGTGTCTCGCCAGCCTGGTCGCGGCGGCGCTCGCGGTGTTCTAGCCGCGACGTGGGAAGATGAGGGCGTGTTGCGCTGGACCACCGCCGGAGAGTCCCACGGCCGCGCCCTGATCGCGGTCGTCGAGGGCATGGTCGCCGGTGTGCAGGTCACCTCGGCCGACATCGCCGGGCAACTGGCCCGGCGCCGGCTGGGATACGGGCGCGGCGCGCGGATGAAGTTCGAGCAAGACGCTGTCACGGTGCTGGGCGGTATTCGGCACGGCACCACGCTGGGCGGGCCGATCGCCATCGAGATCGGGAACACCGAATGGCCCAAGTGGGAGACCGTGATGGCCGCCGACCCGATCGACGCGGCCGACCTTGACGACGAAGGCGGGGCGCGCAACGCCCCGCTGACCCGGCCGCGGCCAGGCCACGCCGACTACGCCGGCATGCTCAAGTACGGCTTCGACGACGCCCGCCCGGTACTGGAACGGGCCAGCGCGCGGGAGACGGCGGCGCGCGTCGCCGCCGGGACCATCGCGCGGGCGTTCCTGCGCCAGGCGCTGGGCGTGGAGGTGCTCTCCCACGTCATCTCGATCGGGGCGTCGGCCCCCTATGACGGTCCGCCGCCGGAGGCCGCCGACCTGGACCGCATCGACGAGAGTCCGGTGCGCGCCCTCGACGCCGCCGCCGAGCAGGCGATGATCGCCGAAGTCGAGGCCGCCAAGAAAGACGGCGACACCCTCGGCGGGGTGGTCGAGGTCGTCGCGACCGGCCTGCCGGTCGGACTGGGTTCCTTCACCAGCGGAGAAAACCGGCTCGACAGCCAGCTCGCGGCCGCGGTCATGGGCATCCACGCCATCAAGGGGGTCGAGATCGGCGACGGGTTCGAGACCGCGCGCCGGCGCGGAAGCCGCGCCCACGACGAGATGTTTCCCGGCCCCGGCGGTGTGCAGCGCTCGACCAATCGGGCCGGCGGCCTGGAGGGCGGCATGACCAACGGCCAGCCGCTGCGGGTGCGGGCGGCGATGAAGCCGATCTCCACCGTGCCCCGCGCGCTGGCCACCGTCGACCTGGCCACTGGCCAGGAGGCTGTGGCGATTCACCAACGGTCCGACGTCTGCGCCGTCCCGGCGGCCGGCGTGGTGGCCGAAACGATGGTGGCGCTGGTGCTCGCGCGTGCCGCGCTGGAGAAATTCGGCGGTGATTCGCTGACCGAAACGCGGCGCAACATCGCCGGCTATCTGCGTGCGGTCGCCGACCGGGAGGCCTTCGACGGTTCGGCCTCGGTGCTTTCGGGGTAGCGGAGATGGCACCGAAAGCCGTCCTCGTCGGGCTGCCGGGCTCGGGGAAATCCACCATCGGGCGCCGGCTAGCGAAAGCCCTCGGGGTGACGTTGATCGACACCGACGCCGTGATCGAGCAGCGCACCGGCCGCAGCATCGCCGAGATCTTCGCGACCGACGGTGAATCGGGATTCCGGCACATCGAGGAGCAGGTGATCCGGGAGGCCCTCGAGACCCACGACGGCGTCGTGTCGCTGGGCGGCGGTGCGGTGACCACCCCCGGCGTGCGCGCGGCGCTGGCCGGTCAGACCGTGGTCTATCTCGAGATCAGCGCGGACGAGGGCGTGCGCCGCACCGGCGGCAACACCGTTCGCCCGCTGCTGGCGGGGCCCGACCGCGCCGAGAAGTACCGCACGCTGGTCGACGAGCGTGTCCCGCTCTACCGCCGGGTTGCCACCCTCCGGGTCAACACCAACCGGCGCAACCCCGGAGCGGTGGTCCGCTACATCGCCGGGTGCTTGGAGAATCCGCCGTCGCCGCGGCGCCGCTCGCAGCCGTGGCAGGGTCCGACCGCCGGGAACCGGCAGCGATCTGCCCCGCCGGCGGCTCCCGTGCCCGCCGGTCCGGCTGAGGCCGCACAGCCCACCGACGCAGAAGCGGCTCCGGTCACCCCGGCCACCCTGGCCGCCCGCCGGGCGGGAGTTCGCAAGTGACCCGGGCCGACGCGACGCAGGCGGACACTCCGCCGGTCACCGTCGAGGTGGCCGTCGATCCGCCCTACCCGGTCACCATCGGCCGGGGCCTGCTCGGCGAACTGGGCGGGATACTCGGGTCGCGGCACAGGGTTGCGGTTCTCTACCAGCCCGCCCTCGCCGACACCGCCGAAGCGATCCGGGAAGACCTCTCCGGCAGGGGAGTCGACGCCCACCGCATCGAGTTGCCCGATGCCGAGGCGGGTAAGGACCTCCCGGTGGTCGGGTTCCTCTGGGAAGTGTTGGGGCGCATTGGGATCGGCCGCACCGATGCCTTGGTCAGCCTGGGTGGCGGAGCGGCCACCGACGTGGCCGGCTTCGCGGCGGCGACCTGGCTGCGCGGAGTCGACATCGTCCACGTGCCGACCACCCTGCTGGGCATGGTCGACGCCGCGATCGGCGGCAAGACCGGGATCAACACCGCGGCGGGAAAGAATCTCGTCGGAGCGTTTCATCAACCCCGCGCCGTGCTGGTCGACCTCGCCGCGCTGGAGACCCTGCCACGCAACGAACTTGTCGCCGGAATGGCCGAGGTGGTCAAGGCGGGGTTCATCGCCGATCCGAAGATCCTGGACATCATCGAAGCCGATCCGGTCGCCGCGACCGATCCGGCGGGTCCGGTGCTGCCCGATCTGGTCCGCCGCGCGATCGCGGTCAAGGCCGCTGTGGTCGCCGCCGACGAACGGGAGTCGGCGCTGCGCGAGATCCTCAACTACGGTCACACCCTCGGCCACGCGATCGAGCGCCGCGAACGCTACCGGTGGCGGCACGGCGCGGCGGTGTCGGTGGGACTGGTGTTCGCTGCCGAATTGGCCCGGCTGGCCGGACGGCTCGACGACCAGACCGCACAGCGGCACCGCGATGTACTCACCGCACTCGGGTTGCCCGTCACCTACGACGCCGACGCGCTGCCCGACCTGCTCGAGTCGATGGCCGGTGACAAGAAGACCCGTTCGGGGATTTTGCGTTTCGTCGTGCTCGACGGGCTGGCCAAACCCGGTCGGCTGGAGGGGCCGGACCCGGCTCTGCTGGCGGCCGCCTACGCGGAGGTAGCCCGGTGACCAATCCCTCGATTGCCCCGACCGTTCTGGTGCTCAACGGCCCGAACCTCGGCCGGCTCGGCCGGCGTGAGCCGGAGGTCTACGGCAACACCAGTTACGAGGATCTGGTGGCCATGATCGAGGCCGAGGCCACCGAGCTGGGATTGGCGGCCGTGGTGCGCCAGAGCGAAAGCGAGGCCCAGCTGCTGTCGTGGCTGCATGCCGCCGCAGACGCGGGCGATCCGGTGATCCTCAACGCCGGAGCGCTGACCCACACCTCGATCGCGCTGCGCGATGCCTGCGCTGAGTTGCGCGCTCCGCTGATCGAGGTGCACATCTCCAATGTGTATGCCCGCGAGGATTTTCGGCGCAGCTCTTATCTCAGTGCGGTCGCCACCGGGGTCATCGTCGGGCTCGGCGTGCAGGGGTATCTGCTGGCGCTGCGCTACCTGGCCGCGGTCAGCTGATCGGGCCGCTACTCGGTTCCGTCGCGGCCATGCCCGTATTGGCGTTGCCGGGCGGCCTCGTGAACTTCCTCGACGGCTTCGCGGGCTTCCTGTCGCCAGGTCTCCTCGCGGCGCTCGGCGACGGCGACCCGATCGCTGGGCGGCTCGTAGTCGTCGCTCACCGCGTCGAACACGTCGGTCCCGTCTCCGTCGGTGACCCGGCGCCGACCCTGGTAGGGGTTGGCCCGGTCGACCAGGAACCGGCCGAGCGTGACGGCGATGATCGCCGGGATGAACACCGCCAGCGCGGTGAACGCCGCGACCGCGGTGAGTTCGCCGATCAGACCCGAGACGTAGACGTCATTGTTGACCAGCGAGATGATCCAGGTCACCAGCCCGCTGACCACACCGGCCACCATGCCGGCCAGCAGCCACCGCATGGCGAGGTCGCGGCGGCGGTCGGGATCGGGATTGGAGTTCGCGTCGGCGCGGCCGTCGAGCAGGCCCCACGCGAACGCGCCCACCCAGAACAGCGCCAGCAGGACGACACTGATCAGCAGCGAACCCGCCGCGGCTTGATTGATCAGGATTCCCTGGGCCAGGCGGGCGATGACCATTCCAGCGGCAAAGACCAGTCCGCGCAGCAACCACGTCGTCATGGGGGCTTAGCGTAGCGAGTACCGTCAGTCGGTGTGACACATTCCCAGCGGCGGGTCCGGCTCGCCGCCCGGATGGCGTCCGAGGGGTTGGACGCCCTGCTGGTCAGCGACCTTATCAATGTCCGGTACCTGACCGGGTTCACCGGTTCCAACGCGGCGCTCCTGGTGTTCGGCGCCGACACGCCGGCGGTCTTGGCCACCGACGCGCGGTACCGCACCCAGGCCGCGCGCCAGGCACCTGACCTGGAGGTGGCGATCGTACGGGCCTGCGGCCGGCACCTCGTGGAGCTTGCCGCCGCGGCGGGGGCGGGGCGCATCGGGTTCGAAAGCCATGTGGTGACCGTCGACGGCTTGAGTGCCCTGGCGAGTGCCTTGGCGAGTGCACTGACCGGCGCAGAGCTGGTTCGGGCGCCGGGCCTGGTGGAGACGCTCCGCGAGGTCAAGGACGCCGGGGAGATCGCGCTGCTGCGGTTGGCCTGTCAGGCCGCTGACGCGGCGCTGACCGATCTGGTCGACGGCGGCGGGTTGCGCGCCGGCCGCACCGAACGAGCCGTCGCCCGCGACCTGGAGGCGCTGCTGCTCGATCACGGCGCCGACGGTCCGGCCTTCGAGACCATCGTGGCCGCCGGTGAGAACTCGGCGGTGCCGCACCATCGCCCGACGACCGCCGTCCTGGCCGAGGGCGATCTGGTCAAGATCGACTTCGGCGCGCTACTGGGCGGGTACCACTCGGACATGACACGCACGTTCGTGCTCGGGACGCCCGCCGTGTGGCAGAGCGATGTCTACGGCGTGGTGGCGACCGCCCAGCAGGCGGGTCTGGAGGCGCTGGAGGTCGGCGCGCCGCTGTGCGCCGTGGATGCCGCCGCCCGCGAGGTGATCGCCGACGCCGGCTTCGGCGACAACTTCGGCCACGGCCTGGGTCACGGCGTGGGACTGCGGATTCACGAGGCGCCGGGGATCAACGCCGCCGCGGAGGGAGCGCTGGGATCCGGCATGACCGTGACCGTGGAGCCGGGCGTCTACCTACCCGGGCGCGGCGGGGTCCGGATCGAGGACACCGTCGTCGTCGGCGAGCGCGGACCCGAGGTGCTGACCCGCTACCCGAAGACCCTTACCGTCGTCTGAGAGGGCATCAGGCCGGGTTGAGCAGACGCGGTTCCAGCAGCGGGCTGTCCTTGAGACGGCGCAGGCCCTTGGCCGCGGCCAGCACCGCCAGGTCGGCGAGCGGTTCGAGGACGATGACCGCCAGGTAGGCCGCCCCGAAGATCGCCACTGAGCCGAGGGTCTGGGCGCTCAGGCCCTGCCCGTAGAGCGCCCAGAAGCCCACCCAGGTGACGATGCCGGCCTGATAGGTGGTCGACAGCGCCAGCGCCTGCCGGTACCGCAGCTCCACGTAGGGCGTGTTGGGCGCGATCAGGCGGCGGGCCACCAGGTGCAAGCCGAACAACGGCACCAGCAGGGTGGTGACGTTCATGCCGTACTGGGGCAGGTCGAACGGGGCGAAGACCATGCCCTGGATCGCGAGGCCCGCGGCCAGCCCGACGGCCGCCGGGGCCATGCCGAAGACAAGGAACAGCGTCGACCCGAAGATCAGGTGAACCTCGGAGACGCCGACTGAGCCGTGCGGAAAGACCTGAAAGAAGGTGAGCACCAGGACGGTGGTCGCCAGGCTGCGTGCCAGCAGCGCGGAGACACCCCGGTCGCGCATCGTCTGCCATGCCGCACGCAGGGTGTACACCCCGACACCGCCGGCGGTCACGTAACTCAAGGCGATCTTGGAACCTTCGACGATTCCCGGTTCGATGTGCACGCTCGTTCCCTTCGGGTCGAAACACTGGCTCTCACCCGCGAGCGCGCAACCGGTTCGGCCGCGCGCCCAGTCCACGAGGCGATGCGCCGCCGGGCGCGGCGCGCCCGGCACGGCTGGCAGGTCTTCGGACTCGCAGGCCCACGCCCCGTGGGGCGTACCTACTCACCGCCGCTTCCCAGCCTCACCGGCCAGTGCGGGTGGCGGTTTTCGTTCCTGCATACCGCTGCGGGACAGTCCCGGAATCGCACCGGGTTCCCTCTCGCTCCGCATTCGCTGCGCCGCTCGATCCCGGGAATCACTTCCCGGAAAACCAGCCGACGCGGGCGACAGTATCAGTCATCGTCCGGTGCGGCGGGGCAATCGCGGCCCGCGTCGGCCCCCCGGGGGCCGCGGCCCGGCCAGGTAAGCTCCGCCACGTGGCCGCGGGAGCATCCGTGGACTACACCCGTGGAACATCCGTCCGATGAAGGAGACCGACCCGCCGTGGCAACGACTGCCGACTTCAAGAACGGCCTCGTGCTGAACATCGACGGCCAGCTGTGGACGATCATCGAGTTCCAGCATGTCAAGCCCGGCAAAGGGCCGGCCTTCGTGCGCACCAAACTCAAGAATGTGCTGTCCGGCAAGGTGGTCGACAAGACCTACAACGCCGGCGTCAAGGTGGAGACCGCCACGGTGGATCGGCGCGACGCGACCTACCTCTACCGCGACGGCAGCGACTTCGTGTTCATGGACAGCGAGGACTACGAACAGCACCCGCTGCCCACGTCGCTGGTCGGCGACGCCGCCAACTTCCTGCTCGAGGGCATGCCCGTACAGATCGCCTTCAACGAGGGCAGCCCGCTCTACCTGGAACTGCCGGTGACCGTCGAACTCGAGGTCACCCACACCGAGCCCGGACTCCAGGGCGACCGGTCCAACGCCGGCACCAAGCCGGCCACCCTGGAGACCGGTGCGGAGATCCAGGTGCCGCTGTTCATCAACACCGGCGACAAACTGAAAGTGGATTCGCGCGACGGCAGTTACCTGGGCCGAGTGAATGCCTGAGTCCTGACCGTGGCCGGCCGCAAGCCCGACCGGGGCAGGCATCAGGCTCGCAAGCGTGCGGTCGGTCTGCTCTTCGAAGCCGAGGCACGGGGCCTGTCCGCGGCCGAGGTCGCCGAGTCGCGGGCCGCGCTGGCCGGGTCCGACGACGAGGTCTCACCGCTCAACGCCTACACGGTGACCATCGCGCAGGGGGTCACCGCGAACGCCGCGCACGTCGATGAGTTGATCTCGTCTCACCTTCAGGGCTGGACGCTGGAACGGCTGCCCGCCGTCGACCGCGCGATCCTGCGGGTCGCGGTGTGGGAGTTGCTCTACGCCCCCGACGTGCCCGAGGCCGTCGCGGTCGATGAGGCGGTCGAACTGGCCAAGGAACTGTCCACCGACGAGTCACCGGGTTTCGTCAACGGCGTGCTCGGCCAGGTGATGCTGGTGACACCCCAGATCAGAGCGGCGGCCGACATCGTCCACGGCCGGCTGCAGGCCGACTAGCTGAGGCCCAGCGCCTCATAGGTGCGCCGGACGAACCGCGGCTGGACAGCCTGCAGTCGGGCGAAGGAGGTGTTGCCCCCGACGGCGGCGGCCATCGTGGTCAGGTCCGGGAAGTTCTGGATCAGGTAGATCAGGATCAGATCATTGGCCGGGTCGGCCTGCCACCAGGTTCCGTAGGCGCCCGGCCAGCTGAACGTTCCCGGCCCGCCGGGCCCGAACAGGCGCGCCGATTTCGCCGGGTCGGTCACCAGCGACAGGTTCAGGCCGAAGCTGCGACCCACCCAGAACGGGGTGCCCAGGAAGGGCTGGAGCTTCTGCTCATCGGTGAGGCGGTCGGTGCGCATCGCCCGCACCGACTCTTCGGAGAGCACCCGCACGCCGTCGACGCTGCCGCCGGACAGCAGCATCCGGATGAAGCGCAGGTAGTCATCGGCGGTGGAGACCAGCCCCGCGCCGCCCTGACAGAACCGGGGCTCCCGAACGGGAACCGGACCCAGCACGTCGCGCTGCAGGCCGGACTGTTCGTCGATCCGGTACATCATCGCCCCCCGCGCCCGCTTCTCGGGGGCCACGAAGAAACCGGTGTCGGTCATCCCGAGCGGCCCGAGCACCTGCTCCTCGAGCACGGCGTGCAGCGGTTTGCCCTCGATGCGTGACAGGACGATGCCCAGCACCTCGGTGCCGTGGCTGTAGGTCACCCGCTCGCCGGGCTGGTGGAGCAACGGCAGCGCGGCGACCTCGGCGAGCCAGTGGTCCTGGTCCTGGCGCAGCGAGATGTCGGCGTAGGCGCGGCTGATCGGACCGCTCACCGAGAACATGTAGGCCAGCCCGCTGCGGTGGGTCATCAGGTCTTCGACGGTGATGGGTCGCTGTGCGGCGACGGTGTCCGCCAGCGGTCCGGCGGGTGTGGTCAGCACCCGCACGTCGGCCAGCTCCGGTAGCCACCGGCTGACAGGATCGTCGAGGTCGAGCTTGCCCTGCTCGGACAGTGCCATCGCGGCGGCGACCGTGACCGGCTTGGTCATCGAGGCGACCCGGAAGATGGTGTCCCGCTGCATCGGCAGGTCGGCCTCGATGTCGCGTCGGCCGATTTCGTTGACCTGCAACACTTTCCCGCGGTGCCACACCAGGGTCACCGCGCCGGCGACCAGTCCGGACTCCACCGCGTCGCGGATAGCGGACTGGTTGTCGGCAAGACTCACCGCGCGAGTCTACCCAGCCCGGCTCGGTGGGCGGGTGCTAGGCTTCCCTGCGATCGACATCCTTTAACGATCCGTCCCGCGAGGCGGAGAAGGAGGTCAGTTCGGATCATGGGCGCCGCACAGGGCTCCGACGGCCGGGAACTGATGTCGGCTGCGGACGTCGGCCGAACCATCTCCCGCATCGCTCACCAGATCATCGAGAAGACAGCCCTGGACGCCGTCGACGGCGCTCCGCGGGTGGTGCTGCTGGGAATCCCGACCCGTGGTGTTGACCTCGCCGCCCGGTTGGCGGCCCGGATCCAGGACTTCTCCTCGGTCGCGGTGGAGCATGGCGCGCTGGACATCACGCTGTACCGGGACGATCTGAACTTCAAACCGCCGCGGCCGTTGGAGGTCACCTCGATCCCGACCGGCGGAGTCGATGACGCCCTGGTCATCCTGGTCGACGACGTGCTCTTCCACGGCCGCTCGGTGCGCTCGGCCCTGGATGCCTTGCGCGACATCGGCCGGCCCCGAACCGTCCAGCTGGCGGTGCTGGTCGACCGTGGCCACCGTGAGCTGCCGATCCGCGCCGACTACGTCGGGAAGAACGTACCGACCTCGCTGACCGAAACCGTGAACGTGCTGCTGGTCGAGCACGACGGCCGCGACGCGGTGACCATCGACGGGGGAGGGCGATGAACGCCAGGCACCTGCTCTCGGCTGCCGACCTGACCCGGGACGCGGCGACGGCGATCCTTGACGACGCCGACCGGTTCCGCCAGGCACTGCTCGGGCGCGACGTCAAGAAGCTGCCCACTCTGCGGGGACGAACCATCATCACGATGTTCTACGAGAACTCCACCCGGACCAGGGTCTCCTTCGAGGTCGCCGGGAAGTGGATGAGCGCCGATGTCATCAACGTCAGTTCCTCGGGTTCCTCGGTGGCCAAGGGTGAATCACTGCGCGACACCGCACTGACCCTGCGCGCCGCCGGAGCGGACGCCCTGATCATCCGCCACCCCGCGTCGGGTGCCGCCCAACAGCTCGCCGAGTGGACGGCCACCGCCGAGGAACCCGGGGGGCCCAGTGTGGTCAACGCCGGTGACGGAACCCACGAGCATCCCACCCAGGCGCTGCTTGACGCGCTCACGCTGCGCCAGCGTCTCGGCGGCATCGAGGGCCGCCGAGTGGTCATCGTCGGTGACGTGCTGCACAGCCGGGTGGCGCGGTCCAACGTCGTGCTGCTCAACACCCTGGGGGCGGAGGTGGTGCTGGTCGCCCCGCCGACCCTGCTGCCGGTCGGGGTGGCCGACTGGGGCGGTGCGGCGATCTCCCACGACCTCGACGCCGAGCTGCCCGCGGCGGACGCCGTGCTGATGCTGCGGGTTCAGGCCGAACGGATGAACGGTGGTTTCTTCCCCTCGACCCGCGAGTACTCCGCGCTGTACGGGCTGTCCGACCAGCGCCAGGCGATGCTGCCCGAGCGGGCGGCCGTATTGCACCCCGGTCCGATGGTGCGCGGTATGGAAATCGCTTTCGCGGTGGCGGATTCGCCGCAGTCGGCGGTGCTGCAACAGGTGTCCAACGGCGTTCACGTGCGCATGGCGGTGCTCTTCCACCTCCTGGTCGGCACCGACGAGGCGGTGAGTGTATGAGCGTGGTCATCAGAGGTGTCCGCCGCTACGGCGAGGGCGACCCGACGGACGTGCTGGTGGCGGACGGGCAGATCGCCGCGATCGGCCCCGGCCTGCCGGTACCCGGCGATACCGACGTGATCGACGCGGCCGGGCAGGTGCTGCTGCCCGGGCTGGTCGACCTGCACACCCACTTGCGCGAGCCGGGCCGGGAATACGCCGAGGACATCGAGACCGGCTCGGCCGCCGCCGCGCTCGGTGGTTACACCGCGGTCTTCGCGATGGCCAACACCGACCCCCCGGCCGACACCCCGGTGGTCACCGACCACGTCTGGCGGCGCGGCCAGCAGGTCGGGCTGGTCGACGTGCACCCGGTCGGGGCGGTGACGGTGGGTCTGGCGGGGCGGCAACTCGCCGAGATGGGCCTGATGGCCGCGGGTGTGGCACAGGTGCGGATGTTCTCCGATGACGGGGTGTGCGTGGCCGACCCACTGGTGATGCGCCGCGCCCTGGAGTACGCCGGCGGACTGGGTGTGCTGGTGGCCCAGCACGCCGAGGAACCCCGGCTCACCGAGGGAGCGGTGGCCCACGAGGGACCGACCGCGGCGCGACTCGGGCTGGCGGGCTGGCCGCGCGCCGCCGAGGAGTCGATCGTCGCCCGCGACGCGCTGCTGGCACGTGACACCGGGGCCCGGGTCCACATCTGCCACGCCTCCACCGCCGGCACGGTCGGGATTCTCCGGTGGGCCCGGGCGCAGGGCATCGCGATCACTGCCGAGGTCACCCCGCACCACCTCATGCTCGACGACAGCAGGCTGGAGACCTACGACGGCGTCAACCGGGTCAATCCGCCGCTGCGGGAGGCCAGTGACGTGCAGGCCTTGCGGAGCGCGCTGGCCGACGGCGTGATCGATTGTGTGGCAACCGATCACGCCCCGCACGCTGCGCAGGAGAAGTGCTGCGAGTTCGCCGCCGCGCGCCCGGGCATGCTGGGCTTGCAGACCGCGCTGTCGGTGGTGGTGGCCACTATGGTCATGCCCGGTCTGCTGGACTGGCGCGGCCTGGCCAGGGTGATGAGCGAGAACCCGGCCCGCATCGTCGGCCTCGACGACCAGGGCCGTCCGCTGGAGGTTGGAGAGCCCGCCAATCTGGTCGTGGTGGATCCCGCGACCAGCTGGACGGTGGAGGGTTCCGCGCTGGCCAGCCGGTCGGCCAACACGCCCTTCGAGTCGATGGAGCTGCCGGCGACCGTCACCGCGACCCTGCTGCGGGGGCGCATCACCGCGCGCGAGGGAGCGGTCGTGCGGACGGGCGGCCGATGAACACCGCGACAGCCATCTCGACCTACGTCTTCGGGATCGTCGTCGTCGTGCTGATCGGGCTGGTCATCCGTCGGATGCTGCGCGGGTGGGAGGGCCGCGCGCGCCGGCAGGCCGAGCTCATCGGCCCGCTGCCGCCACTGCCGGACCGGCTCAGTTCGGCCGTTGCCGGCCCGACCCGCGGCCTCTATGTGGGCAGCACCCTGGCCCCGAACTGGTTGGAGCGCGTCGCGGTGGGTGATCTCGGTTACCGGTCCAAGGCCGTGCTCACCCGCTACCCGGAGGGCATCCTCGTCGATCGGCTGGGCACCAGCCCGATCTGGATTCCGCACGCGTCGGTCACCGCGGTGCGCTCCGAGCGCGGCCTGGCCGGCAAGGTGATTCCCGGCGGTGCGGGCGGCATTCTGGTGATCCGGTGGCGGCTGCCCTCGGGCACCGAGATCGACAGCGGATTCCGCGGTGATCCCCCGCGGGACTACAGCCAGTGGACCCGGCAGACAGGAGATCCGCAGTGAACCGGCAGGCCGCAGCCCTGGTCCTCGAGGACGGTCGCGTCTATCGCGGCACCGCCTTCGGCGCGGTCGGGCAGACACTGGGCGAGGCGGTGTTCTCCACCGGGATGTCCGGCTATCAGGAGACCCTGACCGATCCCAGCTACCACCGCCAGATCGTGGTGGCGACCGCTCCCCAGATCGGCAACACGGGCTGGAACCGGGAGGACGGCGAGAGCCGGGGTGAGCGGATCTGGGTGGCCGGCTACGTGGTGCGCGACCCGTCCCCGCGGGCGTCGAACTGGCGGGCCACCGGCACCCTGGAGGACGAACTGCGGCGGCAGGACGTGGTGGGAATCGCCGGGGTGGACACCCGAGCGATCGTTCGCCACCTGCGCACCCAGGGCTCGATGCGGGCCGGGGTCTTCTCCGGAGACGCCTTGGCCGGCGCCGCCGAGTTGATCGACCGGGTGCGTGATCAGCCGCAGATGCTGGGCGCCGATCTGTGCGGTGAGGTCAGCACTGCCCAACGCTACGTCGTGGAACCCTCGGGCCCACAGCGGTTCACCGTCGCCGCGCTGGATCTGGGGATCAAGACCAACACGCCGCGTAACTTTGCGTTGCGCGGCATCCGCAGCCACATCCTGCCGTCGACGGCGACCTTCGAAGAGATCAGCGACCTCGCACCGGACGGGGTGTTCCTGTCCAACGGACCCGGTGACCCCGCCACCGCCGATCGCGTCGTGGCGGTCACCCGGGAGGTCCTCGGTGCGGGGATCCCGCTGTTCGGCATCTGCTTCGGCAACCAGATCCTCGGCCGCGCACTGGGCCGATCTACCTACAAGATGGTGTTCGGGCACCGGGGTATCAACATTCCGGTGATCGACCATGCCACCGGCCGGGTGGCGGTCACCGCACAAAACCACGGCTTCGCGCTGGAGGGTGACGCGGGGGAGCGATTCGACACCGACTTCGGGCCGGCGGTCGTCAGCCACACCTGCGCCAACGACGGTGTGGTTGAAGGCGTCAAACTCGTTGATGGACGGGCGTTCTCGGTGCAGTACCACCCGGAGGCCGCGGCGGGCCCGCACGACGCCAACTACCTGTTCGACCAGTTCGTCGAGATGATGGAAAGGACGGCAACGTCGTGAGTGTGCGGATTTACGCGCTGAAACAGCGTGTCGCGTGTGAAATCGCACAGTCGCCGGGGGAGGACCGCTAGTGCCGCGCCGCACCGACCTGAAGCACGTCCTGGTGATCGGATCCGGGCCGATCGTGATCGGCCAGGCCTGTGAGTTCGACTACTCCGGCACGCAAGCCTGCCGGGTGCTGCGCGCCGAGGGCCTGACGGTCAGCCTGGTCAACTCCAACCCCGCGACGATCATGACCGACCCCGAGTTCGCCGACTTCACCTACGTCGAGCCGATCACGCCCGCCTTCGTCGAGCGGGTGATCGCCCAGCAAGCCGCCCGCGGCAACCGCATTGACGCACTGCTGGCCACCCTCGGCGGGCAGACCGCCCTGAACACCGCGGTGGCGCTGTCCGAGAACGGGGTGCTGGACCGCTACGGAGTGGAGTTGATCGGCGCGGACTTCGACGCGATCCAGCGCGGTGAGGACCGGCAGCGATTCAAGGACATCGTCGCCAAGGTGGGCGGTGAATCGGCACGCAGCCGGGTGTGTTTCACCCTGGCGGAGGTCCGCGAGACCGTAGCCGAACTCGGTCTGCCGGTGGTCGTGCGGCCTTCCTTCACCATGGGCGGGCTGGGGTCGGGCATGGCCCAGTCGCTTGAGGATGTCGAGCGGATGGCGGGTGACGGGCTCGCCGCCTCGCCGAGCGCGAACGTGCTCATCGAGGAGTCGATCTTCGGCTGGAAGGAATACGAACTCGAGCTGATGCGCGACGGCAACGACAACGTCGTGGTGGTCTGCTCGATCGAGAACGTCGATCCGCTCGGCGTGCACACCGGCGACTCGGTCACGGTGGCCCCGGCGATGACCCTCACCGACCGCGAGTACCAGAAGATGCGGGACCTCGCGATCGCGATCCTGCGTGAGGTCGGGGTGGATACCGGCGGCTGCAACATCCAGTTCGCGGTCGATCCGACCGACGGCAGGCTGGTCGTCATCGAGATGAATCCGCGGGTGTCGCGGTCCAGTGCGTTGGCGTCGAAGGCCACCGGATTCCCGATCGCCAAGATCGCCGCCAAGCTGGCCATCGGCTACACCCTCGACGAGATCGTCAACGACATCACCAAGGAGACACCTGCCTGCTTCGAACCGACCCTGGACTACGTCGTGGTCAAGGCGCCGCGATTCGCCTTCGAAAAATTCCCGGGTGCCGATCCCACGCTCACCACGACGATGAAGTCGGTGGGGGAGGCGATGTCGCTGGGCCGCAACTTCGTTGAGGCCCTCGGCAAGGTGATGCGTTCGTTGGAGGCCACCCGGGCGGGGTTCTGGACCGCGCCTGACGAGGACGGCTGGGTCGGCGACGTGCTCGAGCGGTTGCGCACCCCGACCGAAGGCAGGCTTTACGACATCGAGCTGGCGCTGCGACTGGGTGCCAGCGTCGAGCAGGTCGCCGATGCCTCGAAAGTGGACCCATGGTTCGTCGAGCAGATCAACAGCCTGGTGGCGCTGCGCGCGGAGCTGATCGCCGCACCGGTGCTGGACGCCGACCTGCTGCGTCGCGCCAAGCACAACGGGCTGTCCGACCGGCAGATCGCGGCCCTGCGCCCCGAACTGGCCGGCGAGGCGGGGGTGCGCTCGCTGCGGGCCCGGCTGGAGATCCGCCCGGTGTACAAGACGGTCGACACCTGTGCGGCGGAGTTCGAGGCCAAGACGCCGTATCACTACTCCAGCTATGAACTCGACCCGGCGGCCGAGACCGAGGTGGCCCCGCAGACCGAGCGGCCGAAGGTGCTCATCCTCGGATCGGGCCCCAACCGGATCGGGCAGGGCATCGAGTTCGACTACAGCTGCGTGCACGCCGCAACCACGTTGAGCCAGGCCGGTTTTGAGACCGTCATGGTCAACTGCAACCCCGAGACCGTCTCCACCGACTACGACACCGCCGATCGGCTGTACTTCGAACCGCTCACGTTCGAGGACGTGCTGGAGGTGTACCAGGCTGAGGCGCGTTCCGGCGAGGGCGGCCCGGGTGTGGCGGGAGTGATCGTGCAACTCGGCGGGCAGACCCCACTCGGACTCGCCCAGAGACTCGCCGACGCCGGAGTGCCGATCGTCGGCACCCGGCCCGAGGCGATCGACCTCGCCGAGGACCGCGGCCGCTTCGGGCAGGTGCTCACCAACGCGGGCCTGCCGGCGCCGCGATTCGGGACCGCGACGACCTTCGAGGAGGCCCGGCAGATCGCGGCGACCATCGGCTATCCGGTGCTGGTGCGCCCGTCCTACGTGCTGGGCGGCCGTGGCATGGAGATCGTCTACGACGAGCAGACGCTGCACGGCTACATCACCCGGGCCACCCAGCTCTCACCCGAGCACCCGGTCCTCGTCGACCGTTTCCTGGAGGACGCCATCGAGATCGACGTCGATGCGCTCTGCGACGGCACCGAGGTGTACATCGGCGGGGTGATGGAGCACATCGAGGAGGCCGGTATCCACTCCGGCGACTCAGCGTGCGCGTTACCGCCGGTCACGCTCGGGAGAAGCGACATCGAGGCGGTGCGGCGCGCCACCGAGGCCATCGCGCACGGGATCGGTGTGGTCGGGTTGCTCAACGTCCAGTACGCGCTCAAGGACGACATCCTCTACGTGCTGGAGGCCAACCCGCGGGCCAGTCGAACGGTGCCCTTCGTCTCCAAGGCGACCGCCATCCCGCTGGCCAAGGCGTGCGCGCGGGTGATGCTCGGGGCCAGCATCGCCCAGTTGCGCGGCGAGGGCCTGCTGGCCGCGACCGGAGACGGCTCAAACCCCGATCCCAACGCCCCGATCGCGGTCAAGGAGGCGGTGCTGCCGTTCCGCCGGTTCCGCCGGGAGGACGGCTCGGGAGTGGACTCGCTGCTGGGGCCGGAGATGAAATCGACCGGTGAAGTGATGGGTATCGACCACGACTTCGGCAGCGCGTTCGCCAAGAGCCAGACCGCGGCCTACGGATCGCTTCCCACGTCGGGAACGGTGTTCGTCTCGGTCGCCAATCGGGACAAGAGGTCGCTGGTGTTCCCGGTCAAGCGGCTCGCCGATCTGGGGTTCCGCGTCATGGCCACTGAGGGGACCGCGGAAATGTTGCGCCGCAACGGGATTCCCTGCGAGGTGGTTCGTAAGCATTTCCAGCAGCCCGGCGACGGTCGGTCGGCGATGTCGGCCGTGGACGCCATCAACGCCGGGGACGTGGACATGGTGATCAACACCCCCTACGGGAATTCCGGTCCCCGCAGGGACGGCTACGAGATCAGGTCGGCGGCGGTGGCGATGAACATCCCGTGCGTGACCACCGTGCAGGGGGCCTCCGCGGCCGTGCAGGGCATCGAGGCGGCGATTCGCGGCGACATCGACGTGAGGTCACTGCAGGAGTTACACGCGTCCTTCGGCGGTGGGCGCGGGAGTGGGCGCGGCGGTGGGTGAGGCGGACCGGGTGGACGGGATGCCGGGCTTCGGCGCCCGGCTGGCACTGGCGATCGCCGAGCGCGGCCCGCTCTGCGTCGGCATCGATCCGCACCCCGAGCTGCTGCGGTCCTGGGACCTGCCGCTGAATGCCGAGGGCTTAGACCGGTTCTGCGACATCTGTGTCGGGGCTTTCGCCGGGCTCGCCGTGGTCAAGCCTCAGGTCGCGTTCTTCGAGGCTTATGGCTCACCGGGTTTCGCCGTGCTCGAGAGGGTCACCGCGGCGCTGCGCTCGGCAGGCGTGCTGGTGCTCGCCGACGCCAAACGCGGCGACATCGGTTCGACGATGTCGGCCTATGCCCAGGCTTGGGTAGGCGGGGGGCCGCTGGCCGCCGATGCCGTGACCGCATCTCCCTATCTCGGCTTCGGCTCGCTCGCTCCGCTGCTGGAGGTCGCGGCGCGGCACGCGCGCGGGGTGTTCGTGTTGGCGGCGACGTCGAACCCCGAGGGCGCGGGGATCCAGAACGCCGACGCCGGCGGGCGCACGGTGGCGCAGTCGATCGTCGACGACGTGGCGGCGCTCAATCTCGCGGCGCTGCCGCAACCGGGATCAGTGGGTGTCGTCGTCGGCGCGACGCTGCCGCGGGTGCCCGACCTGTCCGCCCTCGGCGGTCCGGTCCTGGTGCCCGGCGTCGGTGCGCAGGGCGGCCGCGTGGAGGCGCTGGGGAGTCTCGGCGGAGCCCGGGCAGGCCAGCTGCTGCCGGTGGTGGCGCGCGACATCCTGCGGGCCGGACCGCAGGTGCCCGCGCTGCGGTCGGCCGCTGAGCGATTCCGCGACGCGGTGGCGTATCTGGCCTGATCCGGGACCCGACCAGGACCGGTGGCCACCGGGCCGCGACACGCGCGACACGCCGTGACGTGCGGAATCGGGGTGAAATCGGCCCTGCCGCCGGGTGAGCCGGCCCTGTGATTTCGGCCCCACCCCGCCTGGCGGGGCTAAAGGGGCTGTTCAGAGGGCGTTTCCGGCCGTAACGGCCCGGCTGCGGCTGTGGCGTGGGCCGGGCCTCGCCGGGTCCGTCGACCTGCAAGTTCGGCCTCGCTGACCGGCGCGTTTTCGCCGCAGGCGCGGGGGTGGGGTTAGATTGCGTCCGATGGCGTGGGTACGGTCATCGTCGCTGGCTGGAGATTCCGGCCCAGACACGACACAAGTAGATACATCAACGAATACATCAACAGTGCTGATGAGACGGAGGAACTCGTGGCCCTTCCCCAGTTGACCGACGAACAGCGTGCAGCCGCCCTTGAGAAGGCGGCCGCTGCGCGTCGAGCGCGTGCTGAGCTGAAGGATCGGCTCAAGCGCGGTGGCACCAATCTCAAGCAGGTGCTCAAGGACGCTGAGACCGACGAGGTCCTCGGCAAGATGAAGGTCTCCGCTCTGCTGGAGGCTCTGCCCAAGGTGGGCAAGGTCAAGGCGCAGGAGATCATGACCGAGCTGGAGATCGCGCCGACCCGTCGTCTGCGCGGGCTCGGCGATCGGCAGCGTAAGGCCCTGCTGGAGAAGTTCGACTTCGCCTAGCCCGGCCCGGCCTGGCGTCATGGCCGGACCGACCGACCCCGGCGGTGGACCGGACAGCAGCGGAGGTGTTCCTTCGCAGGGCGCGCGGCGTGGCCGCGTGCTGGTGCTGTCCGGCCCGTCGGCGGTGGGGAAGTCGACAGTCGTCCGCCTCTTGCGGGAGCGACTGCCCGACCTGCACTTCAGCGTCTCTGCGACGACCCGGGCCCCGCGCCCGGGAGAGGTCGACGGCGTCGACTACTCCTTCGTCTCTCCCGAGCAGTTCCAGCGTCTCGTCGACAGCGGTGAGCTGTTGGAGTGGGCGGAGATCCACGGTGGCTTGCACCGGTCGGGGACGCCGTCAGGTCCGGTCCTGCAGGCGGCCGCGGCCGGCCGACCGGTGCTGATCGAAGTCGATCTGGCCGGCGCCCGGGCGGTGAAGAGGATGCTCCCCGACGCCGTGACGGTCTTTCTGGCCCCGCCCGACTGGGACGCGCTGCAGCGACGCCTGGCCGAGCGGGGGACCGAGACCCCTGAGCTGATGGCTCGGCGGCTGGCCACCGCGGAGGCGGAGTTGGCCGCGCGTGACGAGTTCGACGTCGTGGTGGTCAACAGCCGATTGGAATCTGCCTGCGCGGAATTGGTATCGTTGCTGGTGGGAAACGCGCCGAAACCGGGCGCGAGCGGTCGGGGAGAGATCGCGAAACGACCCGCGACACCCACCTGACAACCCACGAGCCCCCAGGAGAAGGTCCACGTGACAACGAACTCGGATCACTACGATCCGGCCCCGGGCGCGGCCACCGCGTACGACACCCCGCTGGGGATCACCAACCCGCCCATCGACGAGTTGCTGGACCGCGTCTCGAGTAAGTACGCGCTGGTGATCTACGCGGCCAAACGCGCCCGCCAGATCAACGACTACTACAACCAGCTCGGCGACGGCATCCTGGAGTACATCGGCCCGCTGGTGGAGCCCGGGTTGCAGGAGAAGCCGCTGTCGATCGCGCTGCGAGAGATCCACGGCGACAAACTCGAACACACCGAAGGCGAGTAACCGCGGCCAGCGCGGGTTGCGCCCATGAAGCCCAAGCGGATCATCGTCGGGGTCTCCGGCGGCATCGCCGCCTACAAGGCCTGTTCCGTCGTCCGCCAACTCGCCGAAGCCGGCCACGACGTGCAGGTCGTGCCGACCCGTGCCGCGCTGCGCTTCGTCGGAGCCGCGACCTTCGAGGCGCTGTCCGGGCACCCGGTGCGCACGGATGTGTTCGAGGACGTCTCGGAGGTGCCGCACGTGCGCCTCGGTCAGGAGGCCGACCTCGTGCTGGTAGCCCCGGCCACCGCCGACCTGCTGGCCCGGGCCGTCGCCGGTCGCGCCGACGATCTGCTGACCGCCACGCTACTGACCGCGCGGTGCCCGGTGCTGTTCGCCCCGGCGATGCACACCGAGATGTGGCAGCACCCGGCCACCGTCGACAACGTCGCGACGCTGCGCCGCCGTGGCACCGTCGTGCTCGAGCCGGCGACCGGACGGCTCACCGGCACGGACTCCGGCGCCGGGCGGCTTCCCGAACCGGAGGAGATCACCACCTTCGCGGAGTTGCTGCTCGCGCGCCCCGACGCCCTGCCCTATGACCTGGCGGGCGTCAGGTTCCTCATCACCGCCGGGGGCACTCGCGAAGCCATCGACCCGGTGCGGTTCATCGGTAACCGCAGTTCGGGCAAGCAGGGTTACGCGGTGGCCCGGGTGGCCGCGCAGCGCGGCGCGGAGGTCACCCTCATCGCGGGTCCGACGGCCGGGCTGGCCGATCCGGCGGGCGTCCACGTCCTGCACATCACCTCGGCGGCCCAGATGCACGAGGCGGTGTCCAAGCACGCACCGGCCGCCGACGTGCTGGTGATGGCCGCCGCGGTGGCCGACTTCCGCCCCGCCCAGGTGGCCCCCAGCAAGATCAAGAAGGGTGCCGACGCCGGGGAGCGGCCGACAGTCGAACTGGTCCGCACCGCCGACGTGCTGACCGACGCCGTTCGGCAGCGCGCAGACGGACTATTGCCGAACCTGCGGGCGATCGTCGGGTTCGCCGCCGAGACGGGCGACGCGCACGGCGACGTGCTGTTCCACGCCCGGGCTAAGCTGCGCCGCAAGGCCTGCGATCTGCTGGTGGTCAACGCCGTCGGCGACGGTCGCGCCTTCGAGGTCGACAGCAACGACGGCTGGCTGCTGGGCGCTGACGGCACCGAGACGAGGCTCGAGCACGGTTCGAAGACACTGATGTCGAGTCGTATCGTGGACGCGATCGCCGCGTTCCTGGATGGGAAGGAAATGACACCGTGAGCGGTCGGCTGTTTACCAGTGAGTCGGTGACCGAGGGCCATCCCGACAAGATCTGTGACGCGATCAGCGACTCGGTGCTCGACTCGCTGCTGGCCGGAGACCCGAAGTCCCGTGTCGCGGTGGAGACGTTGGTGACCACCGGTCAGGTGCACGTGGTCGGCGAGGTCACCACCAGCGCCAAGGAGGCGTTCGCCGACATCACCAAGACGGTGCGGGACCGGATACGCGAGATCGGCTACGACTCCTCGGAGAAGGGCTTCGACTGGGAGACCTGCGGGGTCAACATCGGCATCGGCGCGCAGTCACCCGACATCGCCATCGGCGTCGACGAAGCCTACGAGGCGCGGGTGGAGGGTGAGCGCGATCCGCTCGACGCCCAGGGTGCGGGTGACCAGGGCCTGATGTTCGGCTACGCGATACGGGACACGCCGGAGCTGATGCCGCTGCCGATCGCGCTGGCGCACCGGCTGTCCCGGCGGCTGACCGAAGTCCGCAAGTCCGGCACGCTGCCCTACCTGCGGCCCGACGGCAAGACCCAGGTCACCATCGCCTATGAGGGCACCACCCCGGTCCGGCTGGACACCGTCGTGCTGTCCACCCAGCACGCGGACGGGATCGATCTGGTCAAGACACTGGCCCCCGACATCCGCGACCGTGTCGTCGACACCGTGCTCGACGACCTCGGCCATGCCACGCTGGACACCTCCGACTTCCGGTTGCTGGTCAACCCGACCGGCAAGTTCGTCGTGGGCGGCCCGATGGGCGACGCCGGGCTGACCGGCCGCAAGATCATCGTCGACACCTATGGGGGCTGGGCGCGGCACGGCGGCGGAGCGTTCTCCGGGAAGGACCCGTCGAAGGTCGACCGCTCGGCGGCCTATGCGATGCGCTGGGTGGCCAAGAACGTCGTCGCGGCCGGGTTGGCCGACCGGGTCGAGGTTCAGGTCGCCTACGCGATCGGTAAAGCCGCACCGGTCGGCCTGTTCGTAGAGACCTTCGGCACCGAGACCGTCGACCCGCATCGCATCGAGAAGGCCATCACCGCGGTCTTCGATCTGCGACCGGGCGCGATCGTGCGTGACCTCGACCTGCTACGCCCGATCTATGCACCGACCGCCGCATACGGTCACTTCGGCCGGACCGATGTCGACCTGCCTTGGGAGCGGACCGACAAGGTCGACGATCTCAAGAACTCCGTGTAGTTTCCGCGGAGTCAAACTCGTAGTCGGACAACGGGAATCGGCGGCTGCGCCAGAAGGCGCGCAGCGTCGTGTCGGGGCGCAGCGGCACATCGCCGTGCTTGTCGAAGTAGTAGCTGTTGGCCAGTTTGCAACTGTCCTGCCAGAAGATCTGCCGGTGGCGCTTGCCCAGCATTTCGGCGAAGAAACGATCGCTGGCCTCGGTCTTGACCTCGATGCGGTTGGCGCCGCGGCGGACGGCATGGGTCAGGCAGCGCACGATGTGATGGCTCTGAGCTTCGATCAGCGCAAAATAGGACGAGCCGACATAGCCGTAGGGGCCGAACACGAAGAACATGTTCGGGAAGCCCGGCACAGTCACGCCCTCGTAGGCCCGGAACCGGTGGGTGTCCCAGTAGTCGATCAGCGAGAGTCCGCCGGAGCCGGTGATGGGGTAGGCGACGCTGTCGATGTCCATGACTTTGAATCCGGTGGCCAGGATCAGCACGTCGGCGTTGTGCACTCGGGCATCGGCGGTGACCACCCCGTCGGCGGTGATCCGCTCGATCGGCTCGGTCACCAGATCGACGTTGTCGCGGTTGAAGGTGGACAGATAGGTGTTGTGGAAGCCGGGCCGCTTACAGCCGACGGCGTAGCCGGGGGTGAGTTTGGCCCGGACCTCGGGATCGTGGACCTCTCGTCGCAGATAGGCCTTGCCCGCTTCGGACATCCGCTTGGCGAACGGGTTGAGCGTGAAGTAGTGGGCGGCGATCGGGAAGGTCAACTCGACGTAGGCCTGACTGATCCAACGGTGCAGGGACTTTCCGCCGGGAATGCGCATGAGCGCGCGTGCGGCCGCCGGCAGTGGCACGTCGAACTTGGGGAAGCACCAGATCGGGGTGCGCTGGAACACCGTCAGGTGCCGGACCGCCGCGGCGAGTTCGGGGATGACCTGAACCGCCGAGGCGCCGGTGCCGATGATCGCGACGTTCTTGTCGGCCAGATCCTGCCGGTGGTCCCAGCGGGCGGTGTGCATGGTCGGTCCGGCGAAGTCCGCCAGGCCCTCGATCCGGGGCAGGTTCGGGATCGTCAACGCACCGCCCGCGTTGATCAGGAACCGCGCCGTCAGCCGCTCACCGGAGTCCAGGTCCACCCGCCACAGGCCGGCGCCGTCGTCGAAGGCCACGCCCACCACGGTGGTGTTGAAGCGGATCCGTGGCCGCACGCCGTACTTGTCGGCGCAGTGCTCGGCGTAGGCGCGCAGTTCGCGGCCGGGGGCGTAGGTCCGGGTCCACCGTGAGCTCTGCTCGAAGGAGAACTGGTAGGAGAACGACGGGATGTCCACGGCGATGCCGGGGTAGGTGTTCCAGTACCAGGTTCCGCCGACGCCCGCGGCGGCCTCGATGATCCGGTAGTCGCCGAGGCCCGCGCGGTCGAGTGCGATCGCGACACCGATACCGGAGAACCCGGCCCCGATGATCAGGGTCTGGACGTCCGGTCTCATCGGTCCTCCTGCAGGGCCGACGTCAAGACCGGGTGGGGCGGCCGACGGTTCAGCCGATGAACTGGTCGAAGGCCCACTGGAACTGGGCCGGCACCACTTGCACGCCGCACTGGTCCTGCACCGTGGCCAGCGGGGTCAGGATCGCTTTGAACTCCGCGTACTCCTGCGGATTGGCCGCGGCGTAGGCCTTGATGGTGGACTCCGCCTCCGGCCGCGACTGCAGGGCCGCGGTGAACAGCGTCCGGTTGCCCTCGGGGTGGGTGTCGAGGTAGGCCTGGGCCTGCTGGGTCACGGTGTCCACGGTGTTCTGCACGGTCGCCGGACTGCAGTCGGGCGCGGCACCGGCCACCGGGGCGGCAAATCCCGCCAGCGCGATTCCGGCAATGCCGGTGACGACGGCGCTGGTCAGCCTCGGCAAGAGGATGCTGTGGGTTCTCATCCGGTTGGCCCTCCCTAGTGGTTCTTCCGGTGCTCTGATGTGGAGCTTCCGATGTCTATCGTTCTCGTCTCCGGCTGTGTTACCCCGCCGCGCGGTGCCGTGTGGACCCATTGTGACAACCTCTCGCGCTGAGCCACAAACCGCCCAGTTCACGGCGGGCAAACATGTCGGTGGCAGTGGTTAATGTGGAGTTATCAGGGGGGTCTGCCGGAGGTCGGCATGCCAATGCCCTACGACCCGAGGAAGAGATATGACCAATCCACACGTCAGCTTGATCGCAGCACTGCTGGACCGTTCCGGCTCGATGCAGGCCATCGCCGATGACACCCGCGGCGGCTTCGACGCCCATATCGCCGCGCAGCGCGGCGAGCCCGGTACCACCCGGGTCACGCTGGCCCAGTTCGACAACCGCTACGAGATCGTCTACCAGAACCGGGACATCGCCGACGTCCCGCCGCTGACCCTCGAGCCCCGGGGTGGCACGGCCCTGCTCGACGCGATCGGACGGTTCGTCACCGAGGTGGGGGCCGGGCTCAGCGCCCTGCCCGAGGATGAACGGCCCGGTGAGGTGACCGTGCTGGTGATGACCGACGGCTTCGAGAACGCCAGCACCGAATGGACCGGTCAGGCGATCCGGGACCTGATCGCCCACCAGGAGACCGTCTACTCGTGGGATTTCGTGTTCCTCGCGGCCAACATGGACGCCGTCGAGGTCGGCGAGCGGCTGGGATTCGCCGGAGGGAAGTCGCTGACCTTCGATGCCTCGCCCGAGGGCGTGGCGGGTGCCTGGCACGCCATCACGGACTACTCTGCCCGGAAACGATCGATGATGGGTGGGGAGTCGGTTCAGAAACTAGCCTTCTCCGATCAGGAACGCCGCGCGGCGTCCAAAAAGCACAGCAAATGAGTAGCAGGTGAGCGGGGCAGGTGAGCGGAGCGGGCCGGTGCGCTGCCGAGCATGAGCCGATCGCCCGGGTGTTGCCCATGCTCTCGGTGCCGCATCTGGACCGCGAGTTCGACTACCTGGTGCCCGCCGACCAGTCCGACGACGCTCAGCCCGGAGTGCGGGTGCGGGTCCGGTTTCGCGGCCGGCTGGTGGACGCCTTTCTGTTGGAACGGCGCGCGGAGACCGACCACGTCGGTCAACTGGGGTGGCTTGACCGGGTTCTGTCGGCCGAACCGGTCCTGACCCCGGAGGTGCGCCGCCTGGTCGACGCCGTCGCCGCGCGGTACGCGGGCACACGGCCCGACGTGCTGCGGCTGGCCGTGCCGCCGCGCCATGCCGCGGCGGAGAAGGCCGCCGACGCGGCGGGCGGCACCACGCCTGCGGTTCACCCCGTCGACCCGGCGGGCTGGGCCCGCTACAGCGGCGGCGAGCGCTTCCTCGGGGCTCTGCACGAGGGCCGGGCCGCCCGGGCGGTGTGGCAGGCGCTGCCCGGCGAGCACTGGTGTGACCGGCTCGCCGAGGCGGCGGCCGCCGCGATCGGCGGCGGCCACGGGGTGGTCATGGTCGTCCCCGACCAGCGCGACGTCGATGCCCTGTGGGCCGCCGCGACGGCGCGGATCGAGGAGTCCGCGGTGGTGGCACTCGCGGCCGGGCTGGGTCCGTCGGCCCGCTACCGGCGCTGGCTGTCGGTGCTGCGCGGCCGGGCCCGGCTGGTGATCGGCACCCGCAGCGCGGTGTTCGCCCCTGTGCACCGGCTGGGACTGGTGATCGTCTGGGATGACGGCGACGACAGCCTGGCCGAACCGCGTTCGCCCTATCCACACGCTCGCGAGGTGGCCATGTTGCGGGCGCACCAGGTTCGCTGTGCCGCGCTCATCGGCGGCTACGCCCGGACCGCCGAGGCCCAGGCGCTGGTCGGCAGTGGCTGGGCGCACGACCTGGTCGCGGCGAGGCCCGCGGTCCGCGCCCGCGCGCCCCGGGTGATGGCCCTCGAAGACGGCGGGATCGCGGAGGAGCGCGACCCGGCGGCCCGCAGCGCCCGGCTGCCGTCGGTCGCACTGCGGGCGGCCCGCGCGGCGCTGGAGCGCGGTTCGCCGGTATTGGTTCAGGTTCCGCGGCGGGGCTACCTGCCCTCGGTGGCGTGCGCACGGTGCCGCACGATCGCGCGGTGCCGGCACTGCGTCGGGCCGCTTTCGCTGTCCGGACGTGGTGCGGACGGCCCGACCTGTCGGTGGTGCGGACGGGTCGACGCCGCCCCCCGCTGTCCGCGCTGCGGCGGCGGCACCCTGCGCGCGGTGGTGGTCGGCGCCCGGCGTACGGCCGAGGAACTCGGCCGGGCGTTTCCGGGCACGGCCGTGGTGACCTCAGCCGGCGACGCGGTCCAGTCCCGGATCGGCGCCGGGCCGGCCCTCGTCGTGGCCACCCCGGGAGCCGAACCGCTCGCTCCGGACGGCTACGGCGCCGCCCTGTTGCTGGACGGGTGGGCCCTGCTGGGCCGCCAGGATCTCCGGGCCGCCGAGGACGCGCTGCGGCGCTGGATGGCCGCAGCCGCCCAGGTGCACTCCCGCGAGGACGGGGGTGTCGTCGTGGTGGTCGCCGACTCGGCGATCCCGACGGTCCAGGCCCTGGTCAAGTGGGACCCGGTGGGCCACGCCGAGGCCGAACTCGCCGCCCGCTCGGCGGTCGGGCTGCCACCGGCCGTCCACATGGCCGCCGTCGACGGAGTGCCGACGGCGGTGGCCGCACTCATCGATCACGCCGCGTTGCCCGCCGGCGCGGAGTTACTCGGACCGGTGGACCTGCCCCCCGGGGTGCGGCGGCCCCCGGCGGCGGCGATCGACGAGCGGGTCAGTCGGATGTTGATCCGGGTTCCCCGCGATCAGGGGCTGGCGTTGGCCGGGGCGCTGCGCGAGGCTACCGCCGTGCACAGCGCGCGGCACGACCATGAGGCGGTCCGAGTGCAGATCGACCCGCTGCAGATCGGTTGACTGCGCGCGCCGGCCTTAGGGTGGTCGCGTGAAGCCCTTCATTCGGGTGCTCGTGTGGGCCACTGCCGGTGCGTTCGCCGTGATCGGGTTGTTGCACCCGTTGCTGTCCGGGGGCGGTTCGCAGAGCGGGCCGGTGTACGACCCGGTGGTCATCACCTCCCTGCGGGCGGACATCACCGTCGACCGCGACGGGCTGATGCAGGCGACCGAGACCATCACCGCCGAGTTCCCGCTGCTGCGCCACGGCATCTTCCGGTACTGGGATGTCGGCAACCTCAACGATCCCCACGTGCGGCAGGAACCGTCCGTGCTGCAGATCTCCCTCGACGGCAAGCCCGTGCCCTACGAGATGCTGACCGAGCAGTACGGACGTTTCGTGGTGGCCAAGATCGGCGATCCCACCGTGTACCTGAGCCCGGGCACCCACGTGTACCGCATCCGCTACACCGTGCCCGGCGTTCTGGATCCCGGCGCAACCGGAGCCACGAAGGAATTCGCCACGGGCACGGGTGATTCGGCGGCCGCGTCGGTGTTCTTCTGGAACGTCGTCGCGCCGGCCTGGAACAACGACATCGCGCGGGCCGAGATCGCGATCACCCTGCCCGGACGGGTTCCCGGAGCCCAGTGCTCGGTGGGTGCGGGCGTGGGGCGTGCCTGTGAGGCTCTGCGGGTCAGCGGCGAGAGGGTTGAGCTGACCGCCCTTGATCTACCGCCGCGCACGCCGGTTACCGTTCGTGCCGGAGTCGACGTACCGACTCCGCCGCGCTTCGAGCTGCCGTGGTCGACGCGCTGGGACGGGGTTCTCGGACGCTCGGTGCCCGCGGTGATGTGGCTGCTCGGCTTGGTCGGCGCGGCCGGCCTCGGTTCGTTTCTCTGGTTGCGCTCGACCGTCGAGCCGCCCCCGGGCTTCCCGCTGCAGTACGCCCCGCCCAAGGGCCTGGGCCCGGTGCAGTGCGAGTACATCCGCACCGAGAAGGTGCCCGCCGAGGGTCTCACCGCGACGCTGTTCTACCTGGCCGAGCGCGGCGTGCTGACGCTGAGTCAGGGCGGACCGAAAAAGTGGACGGTGCGCGGCACCGGCGACTCCCAAGCGTGGGACGGCGTCGACGCGGTCAGCGCGGCGGTGGGTTCGGCCCTCGACCTCGATGTGCCCAACGCCACCTTCGCGGCCAACGGGACCGTCTCCGCCGGCCGCAAACTCACCAGCGCGAAAACTGCGATGGCCACGGCCGTCCGGGACTGGGCGCTGAAGGACGGGCTGGTCGAGAAACGACGGAAGGAATGGTGGCTTCGGCTGGCCAACATGATCGCTCTGGTGCTGGCCTTCGTCGGCTTCGCCAGTCCCGGGTTCGGCGGGATGACGCTGTGGGGTCTTCCCTTCGCGCTGTTCTTTCTGGTGTCGGTGCGCGCCTGGCGCGCGGGCGTGGGCACGCGGCGCACCGCGGCCGGTCGTCAACTGTGGTCGGAGGTCGGCGGCTTCCACCGTCTGCTGGCCACCGAGTCCGCGGAGTCGCGCTTCGACTTCGCCGGCCGTCGGGATCTCTACACGGCCTACATCCCGTTCGCCGTTGCCGGCGGTGCGGCGGCGGTATGGGCGGCGAAGTATCGAGCCGCAACCGGTGAGCTTCCGCCGCAGCCAGGTTGGTACCACACCACCTCCGGCGCCGGGTGGACCTCGGCATCGGCGGGAAGTGCTAGTTTCGATAGCTTCGAGTCGGCATTGTCGTCGTCCATCGGCGCCTACACCGCCTCGCAGGCGTCG